>CAYSAT010000031.1:0-17116 GCA_964429035.1 uncultured Candidatus Cloacimonadota bacterium
GCGTCGCTCGCACCCACCGCTATGATCTGTCGCACCCTCCGGGGCTTACCCACTCCGTTTGAAAGAGAGCCTTTTTTCTTCATGGCGCGGCTTATGCTCCATCCTGAGGGCTGGCCCGCCCTCCCCTCCAGGATCTCTCTAACGCCTCCCCTTGAATTATAGGGAGGTCATAAGGAGGCGATAAGGAAACCCGCGAGCCTGTCACGGGGATCAGTTTCGGAATTCCGGGAATTGTGTTCGGTAAACCGGATGCTACATGAGACCGTTGAATAATGCGGTACACTGCCTTCAAAGACTGTGAAAAAAGTCCCGCTTGGAGTTCAAATCGGTTCCCATGATGTCAGTGTATTCTCTCATTCTGGACACCGATTTGGACTTCAAGCAGGATGTAAATTCTTGTATTATAACGCTGTTTGAAGTCCAAGCCGGTTTGTGGCCCGGGTGTAAGGTGTAGGTCTTCGAAACCGGCTTGAACTCCAAAGGCGTCTGTTTTCTCATAGCCTCTTAACGCAGTGTTCCGGCTCTGTGTAATGTTCTTTACATGGGCTTGCAGCGGGAGGGCAAAAGCCCCGGCAACAGGGAAGGCCGTGGCGGTATTACACAGCAATTAACCTCATCCCACACCTTTTCATGGGCCAATGGTTTCCAGCATTGTGCCATTACGTAAAGGGTATCAAATTAAGGGGATGCACGGGTAACAACGGGAAATTCCAACGGGCAGGGCAAATAATGCGAAAAAAAACCTTGACAGAATATTGCGGCCAAGGTCTTTGTTCCACCGGAGTAACAAACTTGGTTTCAGGTTTGGCAAACGAAGCGGGAGTCGGGGCTGGTTTAAGACAATTTCATACGCAGATCATTGTCTGTAGCGAGGTAGGTGACAAAGTTATGATTTCGTCCCCTGGTGGGATAGAAAGAATAAACCGCCCTGATATGGGGCAAAAAAAAGGAGATACATATGGGAACCCAACAACTGTTACTGATCGTATTGGGTGTAATCATCGTCGGCATCGCGATCGCCGTCGGTATCACAATCTTCAACAACCAGTCCTACAATGCCAACCAACAGGCTGTATCTAGTGAACTTAACACCTATGGTTCAATGGTTTTACAATGGTGGAAAACTCCTGCCGCACAGGGGGGAGCTGGTAAAGGTGGCACTGCTGGAACACTCGTAACTGGTGATTCAGCCAAAATAGCGACTTTTATTGGTCTTCCGTCAACGACTGAAACTGGAGCTTACTCAGTTCAAACAGCTGCTGATGCAACCACCGTCGTCATCCTCAAAGGTAAAGGAAATGAGAAGAAGGGTGGTGTTTTCCCAGTTGTAACTACTACTATAAACCTTCTTACTGATACGATCACATCGGTTGTTTCGTCAGAGGCTTAACGCCAATAGAGCAATAGGTTAAATGCTATCCAAGAATGGCCTCCGGGTCATTCTTGGATGCTTTTCCCTCAGGAGTTGTATAGGATAGAGTGTCAGACCGTTTAATCACGGTTTGTTCCTGAAGACATCCTAAAACTTGTGGTTCTGGAGATTATGGGGATAACACTTCAGAGCTAACAGGCAAACAGCTGGGGGAGTTGCAACAAGCGATGTAACTCATGATTCTAGAGTATCGGTTCAAGGGTACCAACAGCGAAGGCAAGCCCGTCCAGGGCACTTTCACTGTTTTCAGCGCGCGTGAAGCACGCAAGTACGCGGAGGGTCTGCGTTCGCGTTACAACATCAGCATCACCAAGCTCGAAAAGAAGCGCGATTTCCTGTACAAAGTGATAGTCCCCGGACGCGCTCCTTCCACGGGCAGGCAAGCCGCTTTCAGCAAGGAAGACGTCGCCGCGGCTTTACAGCGCATGGGCTATGCCAACTACAAGATCAGCTCGGTGCTCTTCGATTTCGGTTTCCGTCCTGGCATTCCGGACATTCTGATGTTCATCCGCCTCAGCGCCAACATGCTGCGGGACAAGATGAACTTTGGCAAGATCCTGGAGATGCTGGCGGAAGAGCAGACCAACCACGCCATGAAGGAAACGCTCTACCAGATCGAGAGCCAACTGAAAGCCGGAGCGGAAGGGCGCGAAGTGTTCATGCAATTCTCCCGGATCTTCGGGCGCTTTCCCGCCTACATGCTGGGTTTGGCTACGCGCAGCGGCAACATGGCGGAAATCTTCGACGCCACGGCGGTGTTCATCGAGCGCGACGTGGAGATTAAAAAGATGGTCCGCAAAGCCCTGCTCTCGCCCCTGATAACCATAATCGCCACCATTGCCGCCTTTGCCTACTATGTGCTGGCGATCTTTCCCGCCACTGCGTCCCTGTTTACCAAGTATGACATGGAAACACCGCCGCTCACCAAAGCCACGATCAATTTCAGCGAATGGCTGGGGCACACCTGGTGGATCATCCTGATCGCATTCTCACTGATCGTTTTCGTCTTATGGAGATGGTGGTCCACACCCAAAGGCCGCATCTGGCGGGACCGCAACCTGGTGAGGATCCCGATTCTGGGACCCCTGATCCACAAGATGAGCATCGAGATTTACTTCCGGGTGTTTGGCACCATCTATTCGGGAGCCGGCGACAACATCGAGACCATCAAGATCGCGGCGGAAGCCTGCCGTAGCGCCTGGATGGAAGACCGCATCAAGCAGATCACCATTCCGCTCATGCTCAAGGAAGGCGAGGCTTTTGTGACTGCCATGGAGGCAACGGGAGTCTTTACCAAGACCTCCATGACCAGGCTGAAAAGCGGCCAGGAAACGGGAAACCTGCTCACTTCCTCGCAACAGATCGCCAATTTTTACCAGGCGGAAACCACCTACCGCATGGCCAACCTGATCGAACTGATCCAATCCATCGTCTGGCTGTTCGTGGCGGCTGCCATTACGTTCCTGACCCTGGTTTCGGCGGAGATCGCCAACATTTCGCCGCCCACCATGTAGGCATAAAAGATGGCGATAGGCAATAAGTTCGCGTCCTACCTGGTAGAGAAGGCCGGCATCACTCCGGAGATTGTGGACAAGGCCTACAAACGCTGCGGGGAATTTGGCGATTCCACCCCCAGCGCCCTTGCCCGCATGCTGGAAAGCGACTTTCTGATCCAGCACGACCGTGTGTATGAGCATCTCTCCCGGTTCTATTCTTTCAAGGAATTCACAGTGGAACTGGACAAGGTGGGCGCCAAGGAACTGAACTACAACCGCGAAACTCTGAAGAAATTCCCCGAGGAACTGAAAAACAAGCTGCTTTACAACAAGATACTGCCGTTTTGCCGCAACAGCGCTGATTGCCGGGAAGCCCTCAAAGTGCTGGCGAGCGACCCCACCCACAAGTTGATCCAGGAAATCGCCAAACAAACGCCTTACAAGCGGATCGACGTTTATTGGTGCCGGCTGAATACCCTCGAGGAATTGATCGAGCGGATCTCGCCGCACAAGAACGAATTCCTGACCCTTCTGGAAGAGAACCGCAATGTGATCCTGGATGTGGAGGAAGCGCTACCCGAGCTCAGCGAACAAGCCCTGGACGAAGAGATCAATAAAAGCCTGCTGGTGAATCTCTTTGAAGGAGCCCTGATTGACGCGGTGCGCAGCAATGCCAGCGACATCCATATCATCCCGCAGGATAAACGGGCGGTGGAGATCTATTTCCGGATCGATGGCAAACTGCAGATCTGGCTGCGCCAGGAAAACACTCCGCCGGAAGCTCTGGCGGCAGTGGTTAAGGACAGGAGCATCGGCGTGGACAGGTTTGAGCGCGATACAGCCCAGGACGGCTATGCCCAAAGGATGATCGACGAGCATCTGATCCGGTTCCGGGTGTCCATCCTGCCCCTGGTATCTCCGGAATACGAACGCCGCTTTGAAAGCATCACCATCCGCGTGGTTGACGACCGCAAGGTGATCTCGGACTTTCACAAGCTGGGGTTCCAGGCTCAGGCCAAAGACGAGTTTTTGAGATCCATCAACACGCCCAAGGGGATCGTGATCCTTACAGGCCCCACTGGGAGCGGGAAAAGCACCACTCTGATGGCAGCGCTGCACCAGGTGATGAAACCCTCGATCAACGTCCTCACCTGCGAGGATCCGGTGGAATACGTGATCCGGGGCGCCAGGCAACTCAAGATCAGCCACAAGATGGATTTCGAGCAGGCCCTGCGCAGCATTCTGCGCCACGACCCGGATGTGGTGATGGTGGGCGAGATAAGGGACCGCATAACGGCCGACATCGCCATCAAACTTGCCAACACGGGCCACCTGACCTTCACGACGCTCCACACCAACGACGCCCCCAGCGCCATCACCCGGCTCTATAAGATGGGCATCGAGCCTTTCCTGCTGGCCTATTCGATCAACATCATCATCGCCCAGCGTCTGGTGCGCAAGCTCTGCACACGCTGCCGCAGACCCCTGGATAAAGAACACTGGGAAGCGGCGATGCAGCTGGGTTTGTCCAGAGAAGAGCTGGAAAGCGGCCAGGTTTTCGAAGCAGTGGGCTGCCCCAAATGCCACCACGGATATTCCGGGCGCATCAACATCGCCGAAGCGCTCTTTTTCTATCCTGAGATCCGCAACGAGATCGTGCGGTCCGGATCGGATATCGACGAAGAACGCATCCGCACCCTGGCTGAAAAACATGGCATGCTCTCCATGCGCAAAAGCGGGATCGACCGCATCAGGCAAGGACTAACCGATATGTCGGAAGTTTTGTTCGCGACCTCGGAGGATTAGATGAGCTACTTTGAAATGTTTGTGGCAGTGCTGGCAGTGGTACTTTTTTCCACCGTGGTGCTGCTCATGAACCGCACCATGCTGGAGCAAAATGACCTGCTGATCAATGCCAGCACCTACATGCAGGCCAGCCATCTCAGCCACTCCATCCTGGATGAAGTGGACTCCAAGCTGTTCAGCAAACAGCTGAAATTCTCCCAGATCAAAACCTCTTATACAACCACCCGGACCTACAATTTGCCTCATACCGGGGGAGTATGGACCACGCAGATCTCCGCGGTGGACTGCGATTCCCTGGGCATACCCCTCACAACCCCGGTGACCAACAACATCTACGTAAGGGTACTGGTGCGGACCAGCACCACAGGCCTGAAAAACCCCGTGCTCATGCAGCGCGTGTATACCAAGACCAATCTGAATATCTGATATGAGTATCATCCTGGATATCATCGGCTCAGTGATCATCGGCAGTTTGCTGCTGCTGATGCTCATCACTTTCCAGTACCGCATGCAGGAATCCGGAGACCGCTACTTGTTCATGAAGGAGATGACCGCCCACATAGACCAGGCGGCGGTGAAACTGAACAAGGTCATCGCTTTGGCAGGTGTGGGATTCCTGCCCGATAATACCGTGGTGCATGCCACACCGGACAGCTTGGTTTTCAATACCTATTGGAACTACGAAACCGACAGCATGCAGCTGATTCCGGTCACGATATCGATCAAACTCTCCACGCTGCCTTCACCATTGGGCAAGACACTGGTAATCCGGCAGGATGGCGTGCCCCTGGAGGATCTGGGCTACATATTCTGGGTCCATGGACTGACTTTCAAATATTATGACAAATACGACGCGCTGACAACATTGAAGGAGAAGGTGCGGTCCGCTGAGTTATGGTTGTCGTTCTCGCGCACATCCACACCTACGGGAGCACCTGATCTGGTGAACAGGATCCAGGTGAAGTGTTTTTTGATGAATACCTACATGCAGGGAGCATAAGGAGGTAGAAGATGGGTAGAAGTATCCTGCTGCTTGTTCTCCTGATGTCCACGCTTTACGCTGGGATCATGATCTCCATCCAGCACAAGATGCTGGATTTACCGGATATTATCAGCCAGAACATGCTGCTGAAACAGATCGAAGGGGTTAGCGACTATGCTTTGCGCACCGCGGTAAGAAACTCGGTGGCGCTGGGCATGCAGGCCAGCCCGGATTCAGTCTGGTATTGGACGCAGCACTACAACAATTTCAACATCCAGGACTGCGTGATCGACAGCATCAAATACGACTTCGCGTATTCCGCCAGCAGGTACCGGGCCAGAACCTATGTGCGGGGAAATCTGATGGGCAGACAAGAATCTTACAGCGCCGAGATCGCCTTCAATTTCCCCTTGATCGCGATAGTGGGCACGCCCAATTGCTTCTACCTGCAGTTTGACCAGCCGCAGTTCAACCCATCAGTTAACTGGGAGTATGCCTGGGACTCCACCCCCAATCACAATGACGGCTGGCCTTCCCCTTTGGGCAACATCAGCACTAGGCCCAATGGTGAAGGGGCAAACGGCTGGAAATGCGCCAGCTTCGAAAGCGGCGGGGGATTCATCGATAATCCCGGACATTCCTCAATGGTGGTAAGCACCAAATTCAGCATGATCTCCTTTGCCAAGATCAGGCAAGGGCAAACGGCAGCGACTATTGTGTGGATGGCTTCCGATCCACTTGACGGCGCTACGGCCTATACGGACGCGAATGGGATCTATCACCCCGGCCGGAATTTGCGCCTCAAGCCCAGCTGCGGCATCTACTACGAAAACGGGTACCTGTATTTCACAGCAGTAAACAACCAATATAACCAGGTGACCGTAACCGTGCCTTTCACTCCCTCGGGAAAATGGCCGCATAACAAAGACGCCTGGATTTTCATGGGCATGACCTACAACAGAGGCGTTGTGAAAGGATACGTGAACGGAGTGTTGGTGGGTACGAACTACAACGGCTGGCCTTACGCGGCAATGCCCACGAACTATGGTTACAGTATCGGCAGAAGGGATTTGAGAGGCGGATCCTTTGGATTCACGGATTATAAATACATGTTTGGCCTATTGGATGAGATCGGTTTATACGACCGTACCTTAAGTGACGCAGAAATGCTGGGCGTGTACAATCAGATCATCAACCCCGCCAATATCAAGTACATTCGGGATTGATGAACTGGCCCGGTTCCCGATGTTTGAATTGACCTAAGCATAAAGAAAACAGATTCAGTCCCCGGATGTGTTGCGGCGGTTCCGGAACACCGACAGGTATGGGACTGGCAGCCGGACCCTGAGGGGAAGGCAGTTTTCCAAGTTTTGTACAGGAGATGCCAATGCTCAAGAACGCTCTAATTGTAGATTCGGAAAAGGATTGTTGGCAAAGCATCGGCGCTTTTTTGGGAGCCAGGGATTACAGCGTTGTCTTCTCTGAGGGTTATCCCGATGCGTTGGTAAGGGTTCAAGCGCAAGGCTTCGACCTGATCATTGTGGACATGGGTTGGCCGGAAAGGGAGGGTATTAGTGTTCTTCCCCAGCTTCACCGGCTGCAGCCTCAAGCTGCCATAATCGCGGTTGGTGAACCCACAGATGGGGAACTGGTTCAGGAAGCCCTCAGAAGCGGAGCTGATAGTTTCCTGGGCAAGCCTGTTGCTGAAGCAGACCTGCTGCAGGCTATGGCCGCCGCCGAAACTACGGAAAACCGCCCATCGAACGGCGAATCGGTGATGGCAAAGAACATCGAACACACCCTGCTGAGGGGTTTTACTCCCGATCAGCAATGGGATTTCCGGATGGTAGGAAAGATCCGAAACTACCAGCTGGGTGATGTAGTGCCTGTCTATGACGACAATGGTTCGATGGTCTGGGTGGAACAAGGCAAGCTGCTGGTTTATTACAACAACGTAGCTGTGGAAAGCTTGGGAGAAGGCGATTTCTGGGGTGAGGAAGCGTTTGTAAATGCCAGCTCCCTGAACACCTATCTGGTTGCCCAGGATGCCGTCCAACTGCGCCACTTCAGCCGGAAGCACCTGATCGAGTATTTTTCCTATCAGGACGAAACTCTCACAAAACGTTACATGATCAACTTAATCACCTGCCTGCATCTGAAATGGCACAGGACGATCGCCCGATTGGTGAAGGCGATCTTACCCGCCACAGCCAAGGCGAACGAGAAAGCAAATGCCTCTGAGTTATAGGGAAGAACTGCATTCCCGGATCGACAGCGGCCTGAGCGGCATAGAACTGTGCCTGTCGGTGGACAGCCTGCTGCAGCAGATGCCCCAATGGGTAGCCGAAGCCAGGGAACTGATGGGCCGCTGGCTGGTAGCCACCAAGCAGAATCAAGCCTCCGACATCGATTTTGGAGCGCCTGGCAGCAGAGGCCAGGTTTGGATGAGAATCTTCGGCAACAAAATGCCGCTAACTTCGTTGGGCGAGTATTCCATGCTGGAAACCACCGCGATCATCAGCAGCTGGCTGAGCCCGATGCAGAAGCAAAAGCTATTCAATAACTTCGTTTTGGACTTCTCGGCCTCAAATGGAGAAGGGGAAGAAAAGACCCGGTTCCGCGGCACCTGCTATCTGGACCGCGGTTACCTCTGCATAAACTTCCGCAGGATAAACGACTTCGTGTATTCCATGCAGCAGCTGCGGATGCCGCAACCGATTGTGGAGAGGCTGAATCTACAGTATGAGAAGACCGGCCTGATCCTGGTCACGGGTATCACCGGCAGCGGTAAAAGCACTACCCTCGACGCGATCATCGATATGAACAACCGTGACAACCACGGGCACATCGTGATCATCGGCAATCCCATCGAATTCATCCACGAATCCCAGCTTTGCCTGATCCGCCACCGTGAAGTCGGCGTCGATGTGATGTCCTTTTCGCATGGGGCGGTCGAATCTCTGCGCCAGGATCCGGACATCATCATGGTGGGCGAGATGCGGGATCCCAACACGATCTCCACAGTCCTGGAAATCACCGATAGCGGGCATAAGGCTTTCACCACCCTGCACACCAGCTCGGCCATCGACAGCATTCACCGCATCGTGGCTGAATTTCCCTCCGAAGAACAAGAGCGTATCAGAAACCGCCTGGCTGACGTGCTGAGCGTGATCATCTCGCAGAAACTGATACCAGCTGTGGACAACAAACTTATCATGACCCGCGAGATCCTTTCCGTCGATCCCAGCGTGCAGGCAGCCATCCGCAACAAGAATATCGGCGAGATCTACCAGATGATGGTGGAAGGAAAACGCTATGGAATGTGCACTTTGGAACAAGACCTGCATGAACTGTTTAGAAAGGGGCTGATCACCAATAAGACAGCCATGAATTATGCCAATAACAAAAAACGTATGTATCAGTTGATATCGATGACCTGATTTGATCTACACCCGTTGAATGACGGGCTGCAAGGTGTGAAATGAAAAAACATCCCAAGGTTGCCTATGGCATATTGGAAGACGGAAAGACCATAAAACTGGTCACTCTGGTGCGTGAGCTTTCGCAGGCTTATCTGGCCGATATCCAGGGCATGGAACTGGAAAGGCCGCTGTATGGAAATCACGACCATTTTGCCGATTTAACTGCCGCTCCTTCAACCCACCCCACACCGTCCAATGGCGATATCCAGATCAACGATTTTGACAAAGACTATTCTTCGCCCCTGAGAATCGATCCCTGGGACAACCTGCTCAGGTCCATGCATGATCCCAGCGGGGTCATATCGCTCAATGTAAACGAAGACAACATCATCCGTAGTTCTTCAATTCCACAGAATAAGGCAGAGATCAAGAAGCTCGTTCGCACTCATTTGACACCCAGGCAGTATCGAGACGGAGAATGGCAGACTTCCGTGGTCAACATCGGCGGCAATGTTCAATGCTGGCTGCACAACGGCGCCAACCTATTGCTCAACCAACTCGGTTATTACGCCAGGAAGAACCGGAAACACCTCTATTTCCAATTGGCCGATGCCAACGACATTGCCCTGGCCGATTATTACCGCATCTACCATCTCGACGACAATCAGCGTGTTTTATTGGTGTATCTGGGTGCGGACTACCGCAAAGCTTTCCTCTTTGACAAGGGTGAACTGGTTGATATCTATCCCCTGAATATCTCCCAAGACCTGCCTGATCCGGAGATGATCGTTTCCCGGGTCACTCTCGCGCTGGACAACGTTCAGCAGGCGGAACCCAACCAGACCGTTATCTGCGGCGATCTGTCCTCCCAATTGCTGGTGGATCATTTCAATCAAAACGATGCGGGAACCACAACCCTGCTCAGCTATCCCCACCTGGGCTACGACAAATCCAAAGCGGATCTGTTCGACCCAACGCATCTGGCGCAATTTGCCCTGCCCATCGCCCTGGCCTACAAAGCCCTGTTTCCGGACGAGCAACGCTTCACGCCCAGCAACTTCCTGCCCAAAAACCTCATTCTGGCGCAGAAGCCGCTGAAAATCGCCTGGCACGGAATTCTTCTGGCTTTCGCCGTGTTTGCCCTCACATTCATGGCCACCAGCACTTATCTGACCGGCTTCAAACGCTATACGAAAGCCAAGGAGGAGAAGCGCAGGCTGGATTACGAACTCGCGGTGCTCAAGGTGGAAGCGGAGGAATTGAACAGGATGCGCACTGAAATGCGGCAGTTTGACGAGAATATAGCGGCCGTGCGCACAGTCCTGAAGGGCAAAAACCCCTGGTCGGAAGTCCTGGACACCTTAAACCGCCTGTTTCAAACCAAACCGGTGAGCTGGCTCACCAACTTCAAGATGGAAGGGACGAAGCTCTTGATCACCGGCACTACGACCAACCGGCGCTACGTGATCGATTTCGCGGAAGCCCTGCCCAATAGCCGGATCAAGAAAGTTACCGCTTCCCGGATCCATGACACCGCCGTGTGGAATTTCGAGATCTCGTCCGACCTCCCCGAAGTGGACTGGGTTGGCGCGATCGAGGCGGAAATGGCGGAGATCCTTAGCAAAAACCGCCTCGAACAAGAACAAGCGGTGGAGGAAGCGCCGCCTGCAAACGCTCCGGTCATCCACCAGAATCCCGCTTACCAACAGTCCCAAACCACCGTAGCAAAGCCATTGCCGCCCATTGCCGTCAAGTTTATGCCTACACTGTCGGATTGGCAGCTGCAAACGACCGGCGAGGCTCTCGCGGACTACAACGCGTTTGTAAGCGCGATCAATGCCGGACAGAGGGACAATTGCGTCACCTTGGGCTACAATTATCTGGAGAAATATGAGGGGGGCAGGCTGATACCCATTGTCCGCTGGCATTTGGCCAATCAGCTATATCTGCAGGGTAAATACACCGAAGCCATCGAGGCTGTGGATCCCTTGGTGCGGACCGTGGACAGGCATTATCCCTGGGGAGTCCTGCTTGCGGCGAGGATCGACATTGCCCGGAGCAGAACCAGGCATCAGAAACTCTACAACGAGTTGCTGGCCAAGTATCCGGACCATCCGGTGCGCGGACAGGTGGACGCCGACCTGGCGACTTTGGGCCTTGAGGCGGGACGATGAGCAACAGCACGCGCAATTCTCTCGTTCTGGCCGGCCTGCTGATTCTGATCCTGGCCATTTTTCTGGTGATGTATGGCAATACGGCGCGCAAGATCACTGAGCTGCAATCCTACAACAAGAAAGCGACGGTATCCATCGACTCTCTGCGCAAGGAGCTTTCCGTGCTGGATTCGCTGCGCCTGGAATACGAGTTGAAGCAGGCGCTGATGAGCCAGCAAAGCAAGCTTATCCTGGGTGAAGATTCCACCACCATCACCTATGGCTACCTGCTCAGCTTGCTCAATTGGAGCGGCAGGATAATCAACTACGACTTCGCCGCCAACGATCCCAAAGACGTGAATGCCAAATTCCACGAATACATCATCAGCGGCAGCAGCATCTATTCCAATCTGCTGCACCTGACGCAGCAGATCGAGCAGCAGCGCGCCGTGATCACTATCGAGGACCTGTCCATCGGCTCGCAAAGCATAGCCCTTGGCGATACGGTATCCTTTTCCATGGTGCTGCATACCCATTATCAGGAGGGAGGCCCTCAGGCCGAGGATCTTTCCCTCAAGAAACTGAACCCGCCCTACACCTCCTACTCGCTGTTCAAACCAAGGCTCTCGGATGAGATCCTGCCCTACGAAGTCGATCCCGCCCTCTTGAACGTGGAGGAGGCCAAACTGATCGGCATCGCCCGCGGAATGGCTTTCTTCAGGGACGGCAAGGGCATCATCCGCATTCTGGCCAGGGGCGCTCCGGTTGCCTATGGCTATCTCTACCGGATCGAGGAAGCCACTGGCAAAGTCATATTCCGCCTGGATAAATACGGCCTGGAAGAAGACTACACGATTTCCATCGCCAAATCACAATGAGGTTGATAATTGATGAAGACTAGCATCTTGATTCTTGCTCTGCTCCTGGCCACATTCCTGCCGGCGCAAACCGCCCAGACCATCGACGAGGGCCTCGTCACCCTGCAGGAAGACGCCAGACTCAATGAAGCCGTACGTGTCCTGGAAACTCAATCGGTCAGGCTGCAAAACAAGAAAATACTCAATCTCAGCAGTTTTAGCGGAGAGATCGGCGTGCCCCTGAACAATATCCCCTGGCTGAAAGCCATGGAGATGATCGCGCTGAAAAACCAGCTGGAGATCAAAGAGCAGGCGGGCTACATCGCCTTTGTCAATCCAACCGTGGCTGGCGAAGCCGCAGCGGTGGCTGAGGACGTGATGGGAATCAGTTCCAAGCAGGTGCGCATCAATGCCATTGCCCTGGTGGCGGACCGGGCTTACCTGAAATCCTTGGGGATAGATTGGTCCACTGTCTTCGACGGCAAGGTCACCGTGAATGCTGATTTTTCCGGCGCCGCCCAGGTTCCCAGCGCGCTCTTCGGTTTGGGAGCCGATGCCGATTTTAGCGTCCGCGGCACCCAGATCGAGCTCTCAACCCTGCTCAAGGCCATCGAATCAAACCAGAAGGGCTCGGTCATCGCCAAACCCAACATCATGGTCAATTCCGGTAATACGGGCTTCATTCAGGTGGGGCAGGATATTTCGGTGAAGACTGTGGACGAGGCCGGAAACATCAAGGACACGTTCTTTGCCACCGGCGTGATCCTGGAGGTCAAGCCCACCGTTACGAGCGTGGGCGATATCGAGGTCGTGCACATGACCCTGAGCATCGAACGCAGCAGCGCCACGCCCGGAAACATCAGCACCATCATCAATAAAAGCAAATCCCAAACCGAGATCGTCCTCTACGATGGCGAAGAAACCATCATCGGCGGACTCTATGACACCGACACCATCACCACACGGGGCGGCATCCCCATCCTGAAAGATCTGCCCTGGTGGGTTCTGGGCCTCAGATACCTCACCGGATACAACAAGACTGAGATCAAGGAACGCGAACTGGTCATCATCATCAAGCCGGACATAGTGGAGAATGCCGCGGAAAGATCCCGCAAAGCGGCGCTCAATCCACCCGCTTCCAAACTCCCTCCTGAAGCCGGCGATTGGGGTTACCGGGACTAACTTCCCCAGTACCAGCAACTGCATCGGAATTGTATCGGAATCCTGATTGGCCAGGTGGTTCAGCACTGCGCCCTGGGGGGTTAGCCTCAATCAAGTCTTAATCAAGCCTCAATCAAGCGTCAATAATTAAGGCTTGATTAAGGCTTGATTAAGAAGTGATTGACTGCAAGCCGCAAGGATCGGGGCTGCTCACTATTGAGTATCAAGTGAAACTGCAAATGGTATCACTTTCGCTGCAAATCGCTGTTTCGGGTGAGATCCCAGTATCAGGGTTTTTGCAAATCAATTTCAACCCTTTTACAAATCCGGTATCATGGTTTCTGCAAATCCAGTATCAAGGTTTTTGCAAATACAGCAGAAGGTAGTATGCTATTTATCAATGAGGAATTAGCCCCGCAAAAAATGAGGGGCGAGAATCTCACCCCTTATTGATCATGATATAGACTGCTATCGAAGTTGACTTTCGACTTCTACCTTGGTTCGACCGATAAACTCATCGAGAATGTGATCGCTAAATCTGGGTGGATACCATACCACAGCAGTAACGGTATAGAAGTATTGTAGGGGTGGTTGAACGTTTGACCCAGGTAAATTCACACCAGTGTGATGGAAGATTGTGTCAGTGCTGTACCCTATAAAAATTTGTTCAGTAGGGCCAGGATTCGGTATCAGGGAGCCATAAATGAAGTAATATGGCACTGTGATAGGAGTGTTGTAAATATTCTGTGTTACTGCTTCCCACGATATCACTGCATCGTATCCAGCAATCGAAATTGACACTCCTTGAGGAGTTTGAGGAGGCACATATTCACCGATGCCTCTCAGTTTGATTTTCAGGATAGGCTCGTTTTCAGAGCTGTTGTATACGTAGAGAGTATCATTGTATGTGGTTGCCTGATAGGGGTGGAAATTGATGTCGAGAATTGCTTGCATTCCAGGCAGAATGTAGTCAGGGATGCTCTCTGGGGCAACAAGATAAGCAGAACTGGGCTGATATAAACCAACAGAAGTGATAAATAATGTATCGGTTCCGGCAGATTGAAGAAGAAGCTGATGAGTCCCTGTATCACCTAAATAAACTATGCCAAAATCAATACCACTGCTGTCAGGAGTAGCGATTATAGGATGAGCCAAAGCAGTTATGTAGTCTGGTCGTGTTAACCAGCGGGGGGTGTATTGGTCTTGCACCGTCAACGTTACGTCGTATAAACCTTTCTGAATGTAGGTGTGTGCTGGATTAAGTTCCGTTGAGGTATTTCCGTCGCCAAAGTCCCATACTCGAGAGACAATGTCACCCTGTGACATATCACTGAACTGCACCAGAAGTGGAATATCTCCACTTAAGGGGCTTGCATTGAAGTTTGCTTCTAGTAAATAACCATTACCCTCTAGACGTTTTGTTAAAACTCCGTTATCTGGATCGTTGGATACAATAACCAGATTAGTATTATACGCTTGGACTGCTAAGGGAGTGAAATTGACTCCTATCTGAATTGATGATAGCGATGGGACAACGATGGGGTAAGATAATCCTTGAGGAAGCGTAATTGAATATCGTGCATTTGCTGCAGAGATAGAGTAAATCTCAAGATCTTCGCCACCCCAATTATATATGTCCATTGGCTTTGTTACGGTTAAATTTGTGGCAACGTTTCCATAGCTTAAAGTGTCGGGTGAGGCAACAATACGTGGAGTTGTTGGCATGGTAACGGTTATCATATCCTCAACTAAGGTCGTGTCTATCTCGGCACCATTTTGAAATGTAAGCTTGACAGAGTAGAGTCCTGGTTCAGTGTAGGTATATGATGGTGATGGTTCGCCGGAGTCTGTAACCCCATCATTGTCAAAGTCCCAAAGGGTCAACGCATCATCAGGAGGAATCGGAGATACAGTAAAAGTGACTGCTAGTGGAACATCACCATTTGTTGGAGTAGCCTCAATATCATATACCAAATCCTCACTCAATCTCAATGCCCAAATGCCATCATTTCTAAAAAACACAATCCTACTATTAATCTGATCGTAAATCGCCATCCCACTACCATTGATTGTGTTGACTGGGGGTATTTCTCCATATTCAACAACTTGCAAAAAACCACCCCCAATACTCGGATTATATGTGTAAACCCCACCTAAATATGATGTGTTTGTGTTGTTGGTGAACGAGCCAATTAAAACAAAGGTATTATTCTCAGGGATTAAACAAATTGCTCCCTCTGAATGTATAGATGGATCGTTAATCAGCAGCGGAGACCATGTCCATGTGGCCAAATCAAGTTCCCATAAGTCACGAAGCTGCTCAAATCCGTCACCCCAAGGAATATATCCTGGATCAATACCGCTATATTGTCCTCCATCTTGTTTCCCACCACCACTGAATAAATAGACTTTTATCCTATCCATGTTTGAAGTAATACTTCCACTATTCCTTCGCCAGGGCTGATTCGTAGAATCGGGGAATCGAGTAATCCATGAGCCGTTATATTCTAATACATCATTTCGAACCACATTATATCCATATCCATTCATAATCACTGGGCAATTGGATAATGGATTAAGAAACGAATTTCTACCAAACATCCTATAGCTGTTGACGCCAGCTCCATATGCTACCTGCGTTCCACCATTGACAGGCACTGTATAAGTTCTTTGGTCGTGGTCGTCCATCATAATTAACCGACTATTTGCTGAGTCAAAAGCTATGGATCTCAGACCGTCGGTAGGATAATTGGAAATTGGATAAGTTTCAAATTGATTGTTGTTCAGATTATATTTCCATATTGCATTGACATTGGAGCTTGGTACTGAATACGCTGTGTAAAACACATTATTAACAGCATCATAATTAGAATAAGATAACCCAGTTCCTGTATAGTAGTATGAGCTGGGAAACTCACTAACATCCTTGAGCTTTGTCCATGTTGCAATTATTTCACCAAAAAGTAAGCAGCCTAAACTGATGAATAACAGTACCGCCATAGTCCTTTTCATTTTTTTGCCTCGCTATATGTATTTGTTGCCTTGATCTAAGCCATGTTCCCTTAGTGTTTTGTTTTGTCTACTAGGTAAGACAAACTCAGGTTCGGAAACCTATCGCGATACTCCTTCAGATTTAAGGTAGAATTAACTGTTTCATTAATGCTGATCTGCTGGAAATCGTGATTCATTTGATAAAAGAACTGCTTTTTGATTCCAACGTGTCTGATCATTGCACAGGCTGTATCGAGAAAGTAGAGCAGATCCAGTATTTTCTTTTTATCTGATATGGCGCCAGAATTCAAGTTCTCTTTTTCGATTTCCTCTAGAAGTTTGAGCATAGAATCAGAATCAAACCAACTTAGTATCTCTATGCTGTTGCTGATCTTTTGCGTTTTTCTGTTTAGACACAACTGGACAATAGCAATCACTAAGGCCAGCAATGTGGCACAGCGAGCCAAATTCTCCAAGTTAATCAGAATGGAATAACCTAAGATATCAATCATAGTATCTCCTTTAGAACCCGCTTACATAGTCAACCACAAAGATAAGGCCAAACATACTTCTCAATATAAGAAAAGCATGCCTGTGAGGAAAGAGATGGGAAAGCGAATCGGAGAGGATAACGCGAGTTTTCGCGTAAAGTGATAGGGTCTGGAGTTTCAGAAGTTTTACAAAGTTTATATTGCTTAGTGCGGGGGGGGGGGGGGGGGGGGGTAATTAATTGTGGTTCAGGGGGTTTTGCAATATAACCCCATCTGGAAATAGTGCCATGCACCAAAAACAGTGCTTTTTACTGAGAATAAACAA
>CAYSAT010000031.1:17126-34192 GCA_964429035.1 uncultured Candidatus Cloacimonadota bacterium
CGCCCCCCCCCCCCCCCCCCCCCCCCCCCCCCCCCCCCCCCAAATGAAGTGGGGTTCAGGGGGATGTGCAATATCTCCCCTTCTGGAACTAGAGCCATGCTCCAAATCCAGTGCTTTTTCCTGCGAATTAACCACAAATAAACCTGTCATACCGTTTCCCGCTACATTCATTGCAAGTCTTCAGTCTCTACTGTAAAGGGTTTGCGTCCAATTCAGAATCGTCAATGACCCCTGATGGCATTCTAAGGGATCCATTGTTATCTGTCAAGTCGAATCTGTTTCTTCAAAGTTGCTTTCTGATTTATACAGTAAACAGCCAACCTAGAATTTGAAAGTTGTTGACAGGCATATCGCTGCAATAACTAAGGTGTCTGAGAAATCTGGACTAGCATAACGGGTTCTCTCTAAACTAGATGAACAATGAAAATGCTCTATGTTTTTAGCAATATGAATAAATCCAAGAGAGCAGAAAATGAAATTCGAAAATTTCAAGAGCGGTGTATACCGTACCCAGTACCAGTATCAGAGTTTCCTGCCCAGTAAAATGGATTAGTAATGGATCTGGGAAGATCCCCGCATCAACGTTTTACTGGAGAAGGCGACCCAAGCCTTGGGCGAGTTTAAAGCGTTTTCAAGAATAGTGCCCAATGTAGACATGTTCATCCAGATGCACATCATCAAGAAAGCGAATACTTCCAGCCGGATCGAGGGAACAAAAACCACATCGATGACGTAATACTGAGAGAAGAAGCCGTGCTGCCTGAAAAACGGGATGACAGGCGCGAGGTGCAAAACTACGTTCGTGCCATGAACGAAGCTATCCGGCAGTTGGTAAACCTGCCCCTGTCCTTAAGGCTGATCCGACTTACCCATTCCAAACTCATGGATAATGTGCGTGGAAAACACAAGGCACCCGGTGAATTCCGCACCAGCCAAAACTGGATCGGGGGATCATCAATAGCCGACGCGGCATATATTCCACCCCATATTGATGACATTCCCGCATTGCTGCACGATTTTGAGGATTTTTTTGCATAATGACCGAATCCATGTTCCGCATTTGATAAGGTGCGCGATCACCCATTACCAGTTTGAGACCATCCATCCCTTTTTGGACGGGAACGGACGTATCGGCAGGCTGTTGATCACCCTCTACCTCGTGAGCAAAGGACTTTTACTTAAGCCCACTTTATACCTATCCGACTTCTTTGAGAAGCATAGGTGGCAGTATTATGATGCTCTGACAAAGGTAAGAGAGTCGAACGATATCGGCCATTGGGTGAGGTCTTTTTGACGGCAGTTGCAGACACTGCCAATAATGGGAAGCTAACCTTCGAGAAGATCTTGACCTTGCATCGCGAAGTAGAAAGTAAGCTGGTCAAGATGGGCCGCATGGCTGACAAGATCAGGAAACTGCTCATGCACCTTTATCAATCCCCGATCGTAAATGTAAAAGAGGTGGAAGACCTGCTGAGCATAAACTATTTCCCATCTAACAGTTTGATTAAAACTTTGGTTGATGCCGGAATCCTGCACGAAACTACCAGTTACGCGCGGAATCGGATCTTTGTGTTTCAGCAGTATAATGATAATTTTACTACATAGCACATCTCAGTTTATCGTTTTCAGGCCAGAAAGTATAATATGGAATTCTATATTATACTTTCGACGGCTCAATGTATAACATGGACAGATTTTATTAGTGAGTCGGCTTTGAAAAGTGAAAAGCCCTCAGTATCGGCTCATCTATTTGTCATAAATAGAGACAACCAGGTTTTCTGCCGCTAAGACTTGTGAACCCGTTTTATGGACTTAGTTCAGACCTGGAGTTATTTACTGATGAGGTCAAACGCACTACTGGCGCAGCGTAAAGATGAGCTAATAGTTCTACCAAATTCAATGGTCTGTAAATACCCTGAAATGAGTCCAAATTTGCACAAATCCTGATACCGAAACGTCCAAAAACGTCCAAAGACCACTATGACACGGTCTAAAGCCAGTCCTATTCATCTCACAATCAGATAAGCAGTTACGACCACTTTGTCAGGTGATACCCTTTTGCAGGTTTGGGTGATACTTTATACACGCCCTCGCCAGATTCTGGCGGACCCTCCCCGACAAACCCTCTACTGACCAAGTTTCCGGAGCTTACCCATTCTGTTTGCAAGAGCCACAAGAAAAGGCAGCTGCGAGCAGCTGCCTTGAATGGTCTGTATTAGCTATTCTGATTTAGTTCAATTTCCCCGAGCCGGATCTGTGGAGGCGATCACTTTGAAGAACTCCATCTGGCCGGGATTCGCGACCATGTATTCCAGTTGCGCGGTGGTCCCCAATTGGGAGTAGGTAAGCGTGGGGCCGGCGCTGCCCAGGATCTTGTAGGATGTGGCACCCGGCACGGCCGCCCAATGCACGCGGATCTGCGCTCCTTGGCGCTCAATGCCCAATATCGGCGCTTCCAGGGTTCCGCCCTCCACTGTGGTGAAGTTCCAGATCTGAAACGCGGGGGAATCGATATCCGGCGAGACGCTGTCTTCGTTCACCGGCAACACCGCCCAGAACCACTGTGCGCCATTGCCCAGCGCGGCTTCGGCGCCCAGGTTGAAGAAGGTTTCATCTGTTTCGAAATAGAGTTCGTCCAGGATGGTGTCCTGGCTGGTGCTGGCAAAAACCTGGTAGAAAGCGGCTTGAGAGCCATTCTCGGCGGGTTCCCATTCCAACACCACCGCAGCGGGATTCAGGCCTGTGCTTCCGTCAGCGGGTAACGTGAGCGAAACGTGTTCCGGGACTTCCAGCTGAGCCACGATGAGGTTGTTCTTGCCCACGGCGACGATCTTTCCGCCACCGGCTCCGATTCCGGAGAACCGCGTGGAATTGAAGGTGAGCGCCGGGAAAGTCTCTTGGGTCCAGGTGGCGCCGGAATCCAGAGACTTCATCAGGGACCAGGAATTCCCCGCCTGGGAAGGCTCATTGCTGTATCCGGCCGCCCAGTAAACGCCGTTGTGGTCGCACATTACGCTGCAGACTTGGGAAGCCGCGGATTCAGTGGCGGCGATCCAGCTTCCGGCAGTGTTGCCACCGGTGAGGGTGTACCAGATCTCTCCGTTTTCCTTCACCAGCACGCCGTTGTTGGTATCGCGGAACCAGATGTCGCGGATGTTGGCAGATCCGCCCACGGTGATGGAACTCCAGGCCGTTCCGCCGTTGGTGGTGATGTAGAGCAGACCGGAACCGCTGCCGGCATAGCCGTTCTGTTCGGTCTTCCAGTAGGTGCAGAAGAGGCTGTGGGCGGTGCTGATGTTATCGGCCAACGAGGTCCAGGTAAGGCCGCCGTCGGTGGTCTTGGTCACCATTCCGCCTACTCCCAGCAGGTATCCGGTGGTCTCGTTGATGAAGAAGAAATCGCGGTAGGCCTTCGTCGCGGCGAAATTCGGCACGGTGAAGGTGGACCAGCTGTCGCCGCCATTGACGGTGTGATAGATCTTGCCGGTGGTTTTGCCGGAGATCCAGCCTTCGCTGGCGTTTTTGAAATAGACTGCGTAGTAGAGGTCCACGCTGCCCGTGATACCTTTCTTGACCACGGTTTGGCCGCCATCGGTGGTTTTCAGGATGGTGCCCTTGTCCCCGGCGATGTACCAGGTATCGGCATCCACGATGCTGGCCTGCCAGAGGTCGATCGCGGTGGGCACAGTATCTTCCCAAGTGATGCCCTGGTCATGCGAAATGGATAGGGTGCCTTGCCAGCCGCAAGCCAGCAAACTGCCGTCGCTGCGGAACTTGATCCCTTCGAAATAAGGATTGAAATTGTGGGTGGCCAATTGATAAGTTTCCCAGCCGTCATTGGTGACGAGCAGGCGAGCGTTTCTGCCCACCGCGTAACCGACGTTGCCATCCATCACCACGTCGCGCATGGCATCCGAGGTGAGGGTGCCAGCGGCATTGGGATAGTGGGTCCAGGTGGCGCCGTTGTCGTTGCTGTAGCCCAAGAAGCCTTTGTCGCCCAGAAGGACGACCTTGTTGCCGAAGTGGCGGACCTTATACATGGTGGGGTTGCCGGTCACGGTGAGGTTGACCAGTGCCCAGTTGGCGCCGAAATCGGTGGTCTTGAGAATCTTGGACTGGTCCGGATCCCCGTTGTTGAGGGCGACGAAACCCACGCCAGCATCGTTCATGGAGATGCCATAACCGATAACCGTGGTGACGCCCACTCCCTGCAAAGACCAGGTCACGCCGTGATCCGGGGAGTAGCCGATCTTGCCGTCGTAGCCGCAGATCCAGATCCGGCCGTCCGGAAAATACACCGCGCCATACATGCGTGTGGTGCCGATGACCGCTTGGGCGGAAGCCGGCCAGTTCCAGGTGGCGCCGCCATCCGTGGTGAGGGCCACCATGCCGTCGTCGCCCACCATGATGCCCTGGTTCTGGTTGATGAAGTCGATATCCCAGACATCTTTATATGTGGGAGGCGTGTAGGCAGGCGTTTCCACGAAAGACCAGGTAAGGCCGTCGTCGGTGGATTTGGCTACGCCGCCGACATAGCCGCCGGCCCAGATCGTGTTGCCGATCTTTTCCAGGCAGTAGAAATTGGTGGGGAATGCGGCCTGGCGGATGATGTCCCAACCGAAAGCGGCCGAGCAAGCCAGGACCAGCGTCAATAACAACAGTGTTTTTCTCATGTTGACTCCTATTTTATATGCATCATGTTGTGCGTTTGGGTCTGCGTGCCGCTGTGGACGCGCAGGACATAGATTCCGGAAGGCAGAGCCTGGCCCTGGCCGTCAGTTCCATCCCAGGCTATTTGGTGCCGGCCGGCAGTAAATTCACCATCGGCAAGGATTCTGACCTTCTGTCCCTTAAGGTTGTAGATGGCGGCCTGAACCCGTCCGGGCATTCTGAGGTCCAGAGCGATCTCCGTATGGGACTGGAAAGGGTTGGGCCGGTTGGAAATCCCGATGCAGGCGGGATTCAGGTCATCCTGGTTGGCCACCCCGATCGTGAACGACTGCTCCGGCGCGAATGGCGAACCGGCGAAGGAATTGTCGATCGCCTGAACGCTCCAGTAATAGGTGTCATCGGGCAAGCCGTAAAGCGGATAAAACAAGCGCTGGCAGGCATTGCCGGGACGCGCCACTTTGCGCCAGCCGGTGTTTGGCACGGCCATGGAACTCACGATGTCGTTACCGCCGGGTGTTGTGCCCATCCGAACGTTGTAAGTGAGTCCGGCTGCAGGGGTCTGGGCATCGGAAGCCGCTTCCCAAAAGAGGATCACGTTGCCGTCTTCTCCGGGAACCGGAACGACGCTCAGCGCGGAAGGCTGCAAGGGTGGGGTGTTGGCCACGCTGCCAATGTTCTCGTAGAGTTCGTTCCAATAGTCCTGATACGAGTACAGTCCGCTGATGCTCATATCCAGTTTGTTGTCGTTATTGTAGTCGCCCAAAGTCATGGCGGCGTACTTGAGGTAGGTGATGGATCGCGTGTCGTCATACAAACCGGTCTGGGGATTGTAGAGATAGAGTTTCTCCACGAAGGAGGTGTTGGTGACCAGGCCATTGACCAGGATGTCGGCAAAGCCGTCGTTGTTGATATCGCCCCAAACAAGGTCGCCCTGGCGTTCGCCAATGACGTTGGGCTGCGCAACATCGGTGAATACTTCGTTGCCGTCGTTGCGGTAGAGCTTGAACACGCTGGGCGATTCGTTGGAAAAAGAGCCGCTGAGGATGATGTCTTGGTCGCCGTCGGCATCGTAATCCACCCAGGATATGCGGCTATAACGCAAGCCCGCCAGCACTGCGGGAATTTCGACGAAGGTCCCGGCTTCGCTGCCCCTCAGGATCTTGGAGATATAATTATTGGACCCGGCGCTGCCAGTCAGCGCGATATCCAGCCAGCCATCGCCGTTGTAATCGCCGAACTCGGCATTGCCGCTCCTGATGCCGGGATTCATGGCTTCGATCGGAGTGAACTGGAAATTGCCTTCGTTACGGAATACGTGCAGGTAGCCTCCGGTGACATCGTCGATCGTACCTCCGGAGACCAGGATGTCCAGGTCGCCGTCGCAGTCGTAATCCCCATAACTCACCGAACTGGATACCCGGGGCGGGAAATTGAAGCCGCAGTCCGTGAAAGTGCCAGCGTTATTGATATAAACGCGCAAAGTGTCGATATTGGTGGCCACCTGTCCGCAGATCAGGGCGTCGAGGTCGTTATCCCCGTCCAGATCGGCGAAGCGGGTGCTGCCGTTGCCTGTTCCCAGCATGTCCGTGGTGAGCAGCGTGAATACCGAATTGCCGTCGTTGCGGTAAAACTTGTTGTAGCCCTGGCCGGTGACCAGGCCGTAGCCCACCATAAGCAGGTCCAGGTCGTTGTCGTTGTCGTAATCGCCCCAGTCGCTTTCGCTGTACCAGAGCCCGAAGAGATCATCCACATCGATGCTCAGGTAATCCGTCTGAGCCCAGGCGGAGCAAGCAAAGAATGTGAGTATAAGAAGAATGAAGGCGCGGCGGATGGTTTTGGCCGCTGAACTACCGGTGCGTTTAAAAGCGTTCATAATAACTCCTTGTAATTTCCATTAGGGTAAAGTGACAAATCGTGTCAATAAAAAAAACCCCATTCCTGGATGCAATGTTACGCGGAAGTTCCCTCACTTTCCAGTCCGGTCAGAGACCGATCAGGCCAGGAGGGCGTTCTGAAACACCTCGCTGCGTTTCTGCCGGGAGATGCTGTGCAGGGGCAAGCTGTGCCGGTGATGGTAGAGCAAGAGTTTCTGGAACAGCGGCGCGGCAATCTGGCCGGAAGCCAGAAGGTTCTGCCATTCCTGGCTGAATTCCCCTTTGTTCCAGTAGAGATTGACAATACGGGCAAGTTCCTGCAGTTTGGAGATTTGGGTGAAACCTAGCGTATCCGTGGCCAGGATCTGGTAGGGCGGGGCGTCCATCCACGCATAACCGCGCTGCAGAGCGATATCCCGCATCGGTGTTCCCGGCAGGATCTTGAGCATGCCCAGCTGGATCTCATGAGGGAAAACCGAGGCGACTTCATTGAGGGAATGCAGGATGGAGGGGATTTTTTCGCCCGGAAGACCCGCCAGCAGGTCGAGATGCAGGCTGATGGCGGTCCGTTCGCGCAGTGCCCTCAGGATGGGCTTCACGAGGAGCCAGTTGGATGGACGCCGGCAGGCTTTGGATACGGAGGCATTGACCGTTTGGACGCCGATCTCGAAACGTATGCGTCCCGGCGGCGCTTTTTCCAGCAGCAGCAAGTCCTCAGGGTTTAGCAGATCGGGGAAGATCTCGAAATGGAATTCGCAGGGCGCTTCGCAGCAGATGGCGTACTCCCAGATCAAGCGTGCCAAACCAGGCTGGGTGTTGAAGCTGCGGTCCACGAATTTCAGCGTGCGGGGTGAAAGAGCCACCAGGCGGTCCAATTCTTTAAAGAGGCGGTGACGGTCCTGGGACAGGGATGGGTCGAAACGCTGCTCCTGGCGCTGGTCCAGGGCTGAAAGGCAGTAAACGCAGCGGAAGGGACAGCCGCGCGAGCATTCGTAATAGACCAATTTCCCTGCCAGAGCCGATCTATCGCTGCGGCGATAGGGGAAGGGCAGTTCCCTCAAAGGAGGAGCGGCGCTGGCATACACGCCTCCGGGCTGTAAAAATCCCGCCTCAGCCAGGCTGCGCAAAACCCCCTCGCCGGGTCCGTTCACCACGAAATCCTGTGCGCCCAGGCCCCAGTCACTTTGCAGGGCTTCCGGCCCGCCCACCATTATCCTGGTTTGGGGCAGCAATTTCTTGAGATCGGGGAGCAGCTGCTGCAGACAGGACTTGTTCCAGATGTAGGCGGAGAAACACAGGATGTCCGGCCGGCTGCGGAAAATCGCGGCCAGCACGCTTTCCGGGACTTCGTCGAGGGAGAATTCCAGCAAGCGCACCCGATAGGGCAGGCCACGCAGGATCTCGCGCAGATAGTACAGCGCGGGATTGCTCTGGTACCAGGCGCTGTTGATGGCTACCAGGCAGATGGTGGGCAAAGCTTCACTTCTTCTGTATGGGCACCCAGATTTCAAAGATGGACGCGGGATCGTTGAATTTGAAGCGCTGGTCGTAAAGTTCGAAATCCTGCGACCCGAACATGGCGTAGGCGCTGTTCGGCAGCCAGTCGTGGTAAATGGCGTGGTAGGTTTCCTGCAGAGTATCCAGGGGTCCCCGGTGTTCAAACACGGCATAATCCGCCGCCGGCAATTCGCGCGCTTCCATGCCGCTGGGAAGGTTCTGAGCGGACCCTACTTCCATCCCGGCCAGATAGGAAAAGAAGTTCTTTTGGGTGGGATCGTCGGTTTCCTCGTTAAAACAGACCCCGTAACAACATCTGCCGATGGCAATCGGCGCCAGCTCTTGCGCGCGCTGGTTAAAATCATCCCATAAGGCGGGGATGAGGTTGTTCTCCATCGTAGTGCGGCATTTGAGGCCTGCAACGGTGAAAGGATCGCGGGTCACGAATCTGGGTTCCATGGTCTCTCCTCTGGCTATGCCGGGATTTCCTTGATCCCGGCAGCCACAAGCGCAGTTTCGCATTCCGGGCTGGGATGTCAAGAGTTTTTGCATGAAGACCCGGCGGCAGAAACTTCCCTTGCCAGAACCGCAAAGCAGGATATCCTATAATAAATAGACTAAATTGTCGAGAAGTGGGAGGATTTATGCCGCTGCCCTTTAACCTGAACCGCATGCTGGATACCGAGCTGCACTTTCCCCAGCGTTTCACCAATATGACGCCCAAGAATTATGGGATGCTATTCTGGAATGAAGGAAACAAAGCCTCGCACGACAGCAATCATGCCGTCATCGTGGACCATCTTGGCCCCGAGGCGTCCATCCGCGATATCGAGTTCTTCTACAAGACCAAGGGCATCAAACCGCGCATCTATCAATCCTACAAAGCCAACGAACTGGAAAAGATCCGGCCCGCCCTGGAAAACCACGGCTTCTCGATCGAAACCAAGGAAGGGCAGTTTTACATCCTCGACCACGACAGCGTTCTGACCCCGGTGGGCGAACTGCGCATCGAACGCTTGCGCAGCCTGAGCATCGACGTGATGGAGACCATCGCCATCGAGTTTGGCGGCGACTGGACCATCAAGGTCGTGGAGCGGCACTTGCTGCATCCCTCCTATCACCTGCTGGGAGGTTTCGTGGCGAACGAACTGGCGTCTTTGGCATCCGTGAGCGTCTTTGCCGGATACAGCAGGGTAGGCGACGTCTATACCCGCGACAAGTTTCGCGGACGCGGTTTTGGCGGCGGCATGATCGACTATCTGATCCGCTATCACAAGCAGCTCAGCGACAATCATCTCTACCTGTTCTCCGCTGATCCGGCTGCCATCCGCATTTACCAGAAAGCCGGATTCACACCCTTGCAGCAGGATTGGCAATGCTGGCAGGCCTGGAAAGAGGCTTAGGGAAGCTTTGGCGTTGCAAGAAACTCAGGCAGGGCAAGGGGAATAGGCGGGAATGCAGCTCGTGCGCTTAAATTGGGGAGTGGTTCGCGTCATGTGAGGGGTCCTTTCCAAGTGCCTTGGTGTCTCTTTCATGCCGGGCGGGCGTTCCCTTCAGGCTTTTTCCCATGGCTCCCGTTATCATTGCGCGATAATTGCGCGCTCACTGCGGGCAAAGCCCGTAATCACCGCGCAGTGATCCCGCAATGATAATGGGCGCGCAAGGGGTTTGCTCTGGCTCGCTTTCCTTGAAGCAGGCTGGAAATGGCAGCTCTGGAGGGCTCATGTTCAGTTAGGGTGGGTGGGGCCGACCTCGTATCAGCAAAGGAATCTGGGTGTAGGGAGTAACTGGTTCGTAGAAGTCCCGTCGGGACGGCATTTAAATAGCATATACATCCCTAGGCAAAACTCCAAAGTCCCATCGGGACGGCATTTTAGATAGCATATACATCCCAAGGCAAAACTCCAGAGTCCCGTCGGGACGGCATATCAAAAAGCCTGATATTCATTAACTACAATGAGATATGCCCATAATATGCCGTCCCTCCAGGACAATAATCTATCCGCAAAACATGTTTCTATCCAAAAGACCGTCCCTCCGGAACTCAGGCTTGAAGTTAACGGCGTCTCCGACGTCAGGATAACTTTGTGGAATCAATTGGGGGGCCCCATTCCAATTGAACACGAGCCATCTGGAGCGGGGCGCGAATTCAGGATTACTGGCGTACCTGCAGAGGATTTGCCAACGCGGTTTGCCATTGTGATGATTTTTTCCTTGACAGCTGCGGGCGTTCACCTTCATAATCACTCCCAAGGATTTCGGGTCCTTGGTATGGGATCATGGCATCAAAAGGGATGCTGCAGGTGAAGGAGACAAAATGAGAACGCTGATTCTCTCGGTTATGTTGCTTTTTTTTGTTGCTTTCTTAAGCGCCAACTATGTGGAAAACCAACCCTTCCAGCACACCCAGCCCGATGGCACGGTTCTATCCCTGTTCGTTAGCGGAGACGAGTTTTACCACCGGGTTCACGACGCGGCGGGCTACACCGTGATGCTGCATCCGGAGACCGGCTATGCCGTCTATGTAACCCAAGAGGGGTCTTCCCTCAGGCCCACCGAGCACATCGCGGGCAGCGTCGATCCGGCCAGTTTGGGTATCGCGCCCAACCTGCAAAAGGATTTCAGCTCCGCCAAAGCTTTGAGGGACGAGGTGCAGCGCAGCCGCGACGCTGGAAACAAGGGCTCACCCACGGGAACGTTCAACAACTTCATGGCCTTTATCCGCTTCTCTGGCCAGACCAATTTTCCCAGCACGCCCAACTATGCCGCGTACAACAACCAGTTCAATTCCACGACGCAGCAATCCCTGGCGGATTACTATGACGAAGTTTCCAGCGGACAGCTGGACATCAATTCCTACCTGTATCCCAGCCCCAATATCTATGGCGCCGTGCTCTCCTATCAGGTGACGCATACGCGCGGCTACTATTCGCCCTACAACGCCAGCACCAATCCCAGCGGTTACTCCACCGACACGGAAGCGCAAAACAGGCGCCGCGCTTTGGTGACCGAGATCATCAACTTCATGAATCCGGACATCCCGGATGGTTTGGACGCGGATACCGACAATGACGGGATCATCGACGGCATCATGTTCCTGTTCCGTGGCCTGACCGATGGTTGGGGCGATCTGCTCTGGCCTGCGCACTGGTCGGGCAGCTACGTCTGCGGAACGATCAACGGCGCCGACGTGACCCACTACATCTTTGAGTTTGAAGGCTCAGCTCCGCCTACGGGAGTTAGCGTGCTCTGCCACGAAATGGGGCACATGATCGGCTTCCCCGACCTTTACCACTATACGGACAACGGGATTCACCCCGTGGCGTATTGGGACCTGATGGCTTCCGACAATGCCCAGCACGAGCTCACTTACATGAAAATGAAGTACGGCACCTGGTTTTCCACCATACCAACCATCACGGCTAGCACTACTCCCACGGTGTACACCTTGACTGCCATCGACCAGGACCCCTACGATTGCTACCGCATCAATTCCAACTCCGCCAACCAGTTCTACATGGTGGAATACAGGCGCAATACGGGCAGGTATGAGGTGGGGGTTCCGGGCTCGGGATTGATCGTGTACCGGGTCATCGATTCCTTTGCCGGAAGCGATATCGACGGCAACGCTGGCGGCCCTCCCGATGAGATTTACGTTTACCGCATCAATGGCGATATCGACACCGACGGCAGCTACAACAGCGCCCACCTTTCCTCAACGGTTGGCAGAACCAGGATCCACACCGACGCCAATCCCGAACCCTGGCGTTATTCGGATGCCGGAACCCAGCTGGACGGCAACCTCGTGATCACCGATGTGACTGCTTCCGATGGCACCACGATCTCTTTCACGCTGCGCGATTCCCCGCCCAACATCTGGGACGGCAGTTCCAGCACGGCCTGGGAAACGGACGCCAACTGGAGCCTGAACCATGTGCCCACGGCTGACGAGGATGTGGAGATCCCGGCTTCAGCACCGCGCGATCCCACCGTCAATGTGAATCAATCCTGCCGCAGCGTAATGGTGGAATCAAGCGCCATCCTTACCATCGGAGCCGGAGACCTCACTGTCGCGCTGGATGTGACCATCCACGGCAACCTCGCGCTGAACAGCACCAGCGGTTACCTCTACGTGGAACGCGACCTCATCTTTGAGAGCGGTTCCACGGCCAGCGTCACAGCCAACACCTACATCAAAGTGCAAAGCGACATCGAGTTCCGCGCTGGCAGCAACGTCAACATCGGCAACGGCAGCATCACGTTCTACGGCACAGGGGCTTCCTACATCCGCAACTACGCGCCCACCCAGATCTATCATCTGCGTTCCGATAAGAACGACACGTATCTGGCTGGAATCAGCGCCGTGTCCACCCAAGCTCTGACCATAAACGGCAGCCTCTATGTCTATGACGGCAGTAAAATGACCCATCCTTCCCTGTACTCTCTGATCGTCAAGGGCAGCATTTACAGCTACACCGGAGCCTTGCTCACCTTTAACAGCGGCACCGTAAGCATGGAAGGGACCACCAACAATTACATCTCACTGGCAGACGCAGGCAACTATCTAAACAACCTGACCATCAACAAGGGCGGAGCCAATTACGTGTATCTCAGTTATCCGCTGACTGTGGAAAACAACCTGACCATCACATCAGGCATCCTGCAGTCAAATTCCCACGCCATCGCTGTAGGCGGCGACTGGATCAACGGCGTGGGCGTTGCCAATTTCATCGAAGGCACCGGCACGGTGACTTTTAACGGCACCGGCACGCAATCGGTAAGCACAGAAACCTTCAACACCCTGGAACTGAACAAATCTGCCGGCTTCATGAACATTCCTCCCAGTGCGACGGTCACCTGCGCAGGCTACGATTGGACCGCTGGCGCCTACACCGTTGCCGGCGGCACTTTCACCGTCGCGGATCTTGTGGATGACGGAATATTCGGCACCATAACGCTGACCAACGGCACGATCAACTACACGCAGGACACCAGCCAGTATGTGGATCTGCGCTGCAACCTAACGATCAACGGCGGCACCTTCAACATCTACGGCGGCAGCAGCGTGTGCTGGTTCTCCTATGTGGACATCGCCACGCTGACCATGACCAACGGTACCCTGGACTTGAAGAACCAGAGCATCCGCGTTCCGGGTAGTTACGCCTTCAACGAGGCGATCAGCGGCGGAACCATCAGTACCGTGGGCAGTTTCTACTGCGAACGCGCGGATTACAATCCCCTCGGCGGTACTCTGGATTTCTATGGCAGCGCCAGCTGTACCTGGCAGAATATGGCCGGCAGCAACGTCTACCGGGTGTTCATCGATAAGAGCGACACGCGTGAAGGCAATGAACTCTGGCCGCATACGGATCCTCGCGAACGTGATCCGCAGGAACCGCAGCTGCGTTTGAACCAGGTCACTGGTTCCGGACCTCTGGATATCAACGGCAACCTGGTGATCAACGCCGGCGTCTTTGTCGCCCCGGCCACCATCAACATCGCCGGCGGCTGGATCAACTACATCGGCCCCGATGCCTTTGTGGAAGGGGCTGGAGCAGTTACCTTCGATGGGAGCGGACACCAACACTGCAACTTCACGGAAAACTTCAACATCATCCTCATCAGTAAAAGCGGCGGGGCCTTGCGCGTGGATTCACCCACTGCCGTGGTAACCTGCGCCAGTTACGACTTCAATGCCGGCGCCGTGGATGTGCTGGCTGGCACCTTTACAGCCACCGACCTCGTCCAGGATGGCATCTACGGCAACTTCTACAATAACACCGGCGGCACCATCAATCTCTATCAGGGTACCGACCAGATGATCGACCTCAACGGCTTCATCTACAATTACGGCGGCACCTACAACATCTATGGCGGCTCGATGAGCTGTTATCCTGCCTGGAATGCGAATGCCGGGATCGTGATGTCCGCCGGCGTGATCGATATCAAGAACAAAGGCATCACCATTGTGCCACGTCCCTACACGCTTACCTTCACCGTTACCGGAGGCACCATCCGCACCGTCAGCTGGTTCTCGGATACCCGTGGCGGAATCGTCTTCGCCGGCGGTGAATTGGAACTCTACAGTTCCACGACTGCTTCCGTAAGCTTGGGCGTGGGATCCAGCTTCCACAACCTGAAGATCAACAAAGCTCCCACCCGGGATACCAGCCGGGAAGGCGCTCCCACTGCCTGGAAACCCAATAACAATCATGAACCAGAAGTGGGGGACGGTTACCGCCTGAACGACGTGGCCGTGGGCTCCGCCCTGACCATCACCAACGACCTGACCATCGCTGCGGGAATCCTGACCAACACCACAGGCAACTACAACATCACTGTGGGCGGCAACTGGACCAACAGCGTCGGCAACACCGGTTTCGTGCCCGGTACGGGTACCGTCTTTTTGAACAAGGCCGGCGACCAGCAATTCATCTATGGCATGAACGTATTCTACAATGTCACCGACAACCACACCGGCGCCGCCCTCAATTTCGAGGACGCCAACACGGTCAACGGCACTCTCACCGTCAACAGCATCGTAGCCGTGAAGGAAGGCAACAGCTTCGGGAGTGTAGTCCACACCGTACCTGGCGCGATCCTGGCCTTCTACTACAACTACGATTCCACGATCGGCAATTACACCGGCGGCGGGATCCTGCGCTGCTACAGCAGCCACCACCTGACCATCAACGATCTCACCCAGAACGGCCTCTACGGAACTTATCTGGTTGACGGCAGCAATTTGGAAGTGCATCAAGATGCCGCCAACTGGATCGACCTCAACGGCCCCATGACCATCCAAAACAACGGTATCGTGGATCTCTTCGGCGGCAGTATGGACTGCTATACAGCCTACTCCGCCAACGCTTCGCTGACCATGACTTCCGGAGAATTCAACGTCAAGGATTATGGCTTGTACATCTACGACCACCTCAACACCTTCGACTTTGCCATCTCCGGAGGAACGATCAGAGCCAATGGCAACTGGACCGATAGCTGGGGCATCTTCGATCCCACCGGAGGCACCGTCGAAATGACCGGCAGCGGCGATAATATTGTCAATCCGCATGCTTCCAGCTGGTTCTGGACCCTCGTGGTCAACAAGGTGGCCTCCAGCGCGGCTCTCAGGAACGAGCCAATGTTCGAAATCGACCGCAATGGAGCAGAGCATGCCATCACGCGCAGCTGCAATCTGAACATCTATGCCAGCACCCTCAAGGGCGGATTGCTGATTGAGGCAGCCAACACCGTGTACCTCTACGGCCACATGAACAGCACCAACAGCGGCCTGATCAGCGTTGCCAACGGATCCTTGCGCCTAAATGGTTACAACCTGACCAGCACCGGAAACATCACCGTGGGTTCCTACGGCACCTTACGAGTGGACCCGGCTTCCAACCTCTTCATCAGCAACAGCCGCGCCGTCACGGTTTACAATCTGGGATCGCTGTTGTTGGCGGGGAACTCAACCAACGCCGCCACCATCACCCACAACTCCACCGGCTACTACGGAATCAGCGTCAATACCGGCGGCACCCTGGGCGGCTACTACGGCATCTTCGAGTATATGAACGCCAACGGCATCGTGCTCAATCCAGGCTCGCTCGTGGATACAATTACTCCGCTGGATTACTGCACCTTCCGCATGGGCGCTTCCGGCGGCAAACTGCTCACCATCAACAACAGCCAGTCCTTCACGGTCAACGGCGCTTCCTTCCCCACCAACACTTGGGGCGGGGCTTACAATGTATCCAAGACCGTGGACAGCGGCATCGTCTATTTCGACAACTGGACAGGAGCCTTTGGCGGCCCGGCTTTAGAACAGGACACCTATAACCACGTTTATTGGGAAGGCTCGGGAATACCGCCCATTACCGACCTCAGCATCACGCGCGTATCGGGAACCGACAACGTGCGCCTGGATTGGACTTATCCTTTGGCAGTCACCAATTACCGCATCTACCGCAGCACCAATCCCTACGGAACCTACAGCTACTGGACGAATACCACCAACAACTATTATGTGACGTCCTCCAGCACCCGTTACTTCTATAAAGTGACCGCAGTGGTGCCGTGATCTGGTTCTGTTTGATAATCCTATATCAAGGGGATCCGTTTTCTGCGGATCCCCCTTACTATGTGGGGATGTATTTCCTGCTAAATTCGTCATAAGCCGCGACCTGACGGCGTTTGGAGTTCAAGCGGCATTCGCAGGATCTCCACCCACTGCCGATTTGAGCGCCGCTTGGACTGCAAACAGCGATGGACTGGCTTACAATGGCACACGGATATACATCACAACCAACGCTGCTGCTTGAAGTCCAAACCGCTTATTGCGCCTGCGTATGGGATAGAAATCCCCGCAAGCGGTTTGAGATCCAAAGACACTCACTTGGGGCGCAAGTTTTCAGAAATTGCCCCGCGCCGATTGTTGGCTATAATGTCTTCAAAGATGTGCGGTAGACGCCAGGATATCTACACTAAAAGGAGAAATGGGATGAACGCGAAAACCTGGTTGTTGGTATTGGGCTTTTCTTTCTTGCTGGGCATGGGTTTAACCGCCCAGCAGGTTCCGGGGTCAGAGGAAGGATATGCGTTGGAGAGCGCCCTTTCGGTTGCGGCGCACCATCTGGACGATCTGCTCACCAACATGCTGGCCTCTCTGGAATTGGTGGCAAGCACTCCAGAAGCCGCAGCCGGCGATTGGATAGGCATCAAGGCCTATCTGCGCAGCTTGGGTGAACGCTTGCCAGCGGCCTGTTTCTACGCTCTGCCCAATGGCGATTACTTCACGCTGGAACAGGACTTCACCAATCTCAACATCTCCGACCGGCCCTATTTTGCCGCCTTGAAAGAGGGAAAGAACGTGCTGGGCGAGCAGATTTTCAGCCGGTCAACCGGCAAGAAATCCGCAGTCCTGGCGTGTCCGATCCTCATTGACGGCCAATTCACCGGCGCTTTGGGAGCCTCGGTTTATCTGGATGATCTGCACGCGCGGCTGAACCGCGAACTGGCTCTGCC
>CAYSAT010000032.1:0-33193 GCA_964429035.1 uncultured Candidatus Cloacimonadota bacterium
GAATGCAGCAGCGGATACAGCAGCATGCCGAAAGCCAGCACCGACGACCAGGTCTGGAAAGCGGCATTTCCCACCAGTACGAAGCCCTTGAGGATCATCAGCAATCCCGCGGCCACAAAGAGGATTCCCCCCAAACGGTGCGTCTTGTCCCAAACAACTTCGTTGGAAAGCGTCCAGGGGGTCTTGATGCCGATGAAAAAGTTCTTCGGCACCTTGGGCAGCAGATTGCCCAGAAAGATGAACATCAGGCCCATCAGGATCAGCAGCATGTTCACGCCCCGCACTTCGCCCCACTTCGCCACATACAGCGAGTACACGCTCAGCACGGTGAAGAAAAAGAGCAGGATGGCGGTGAGGGCCGGCACGACCTTTTCGTTGCGTTCCTCGTATTTGCGGTACCAGGGCGAATAGAAGGGCAGCAAATAGAGCAGCAGGAACATGGCCACGTTGAGCGCGAGGCCCCAGGCCAGGCCTGTGTTGCGGCCGATCCAGCCGTCGATCTGGTTGTGGATGTTCCAATGGATGGGCACTTTGGCGTCGGCGGGCAAGATCCCGGCAAAGTATAACACCGCGATCAACTGCAGCGCCAGGATCAGAATCGACCACTTGAACTTACTTAGTCTCGTCATTATGAACCTCTTTTTTGGAGATGAATTTGGTTATCCAGCTGGCCACGTCCTCAAACACGGAGGTGTTGAGGCTGTAATAAATAAACTGCTTGTGCTTGCGCGCGGAGATCAGGCCGGCTTCGCGCAAGATCTTCAGATGCTCGCTCAAGGCTGGCAGACTGATCGTGAAATGCTTGGCGATTTCGCCGGCGGATTGGGTCCCATCCCTGCGCAGAAGGTCCAGGATCCGGCGTCTGTTGGCGTCCGCGATCGCCTTGTAAAAGGACTTCGGCATGTTTTCTCCCTTGTAGTTGTTAAGCATGGAACTAATTAGGCAAACGCCGAAATGCTGTCAAGAGTTTTTTTGGGGCTCTTGCAAATAGTGTGGCTTACTTGCTCGGTTTGCAAGAGAGCAGATATCAGTCGCTTACACGATGCCTGGATTGGCAATGCTCATCACCGGAGCGGCCCTCCACAGAATGCAACGCATGGGCGCAAGACAGGCTTACTGTCAAGCCGGGTGGCAATAGATCCTGCTGCGCTCTCCGAACAGGTTGTAGCCGTCGTCCCTGCGCTGCCAGCCGTATTTCTCGTAATAGCCGGCGTGGTCGGTGCACAGGTACACGGTCCGGAAGCCCAGCAGCCCTGCTTCTTCTATTCCATGCGCCAGCAGCCTGGCTCCCAGGGCCCGTCCGCGAAACTCCGGCGCCACATAGAGGCAGGCCAGCCAGGGCATCAGGTCCTGCCGGCTCACCAGATCGTTGGTGAGCAAAGCGCTGCAGCCGATCATGGCGCCGTCCTTCAGTAGCAGGTAGAAGCGGGGAAGGCCTGGCGTGGCGGAATTTGTGGCATGCGAAATGGCGTCCAGGTAGAAATTGAAGTTTTCCTGCCGGCCCCATATTCCGTGGATGAATCTGGCGGCGGCCTCGATCCCGGGCCCATAATCCCAGACGTTGACGATCTGTTCCATCAGGCCGGTAGCACGCACTCCTGGCAGTTTTCCAGGTCGGCGAGGATCGTGCGCAGAACCACGGAGCCATCCTGCGCTTCCTCCAGGCTGTGGAATTTGGACGGATCGCGCAGAGTGAGCGACAGCGCCTGCAGGATGCGCAGTTGGGAAGCCGGATTGCTGGCTGGAGTGATGATCAGAAACACCCAGCGGACCGGTTTGGCGTCCGGACTATCCCATTCCAGGCCATATTTGTTGCGCACCACCCAGATCAGCGGATGGCGGATTCCCGTCAGGCGGGCATGCGGAAAGGCGATTTCCCTGCCTCCGGAAGTCGCCATTTGCTCTTCGCGCAGCTGGATCTCGGCCAGAACCTGATCCACTGGCAAATTGACCCGGGAAGCGACCCGCGTGCTGAGTTCGGAAAAGAGTTCTTCGCGGCTGGCGAACTCCGTATCCAGCAGCACGGCGTCCTTGCCCAGCACCACATCCAGCAGCACCAGGCGCTTGCGTTTGAGCGCCGCAGCCAGCCAGGGTCCAAAGACTATCGTGGAGATTATCGAAGCCACCATGATGGCCACAAAGATGTGCTGCGAGATCAGCCCGGCGGAAAGGGCCAGGATCGCCACCACGATGTGCATTTCGCCGCCAGCTGTGTGGCAGATCGCGATCGTTTCCAGGTCGCTCTTGTCCTGTCTGGCGAGTTTGGCTCCCAGCCAGGCCCCAATGAAGCGCGCCGCGATGCCCAGCACGGTGAAAAGCAACACCAACTGCCAGTTGAAACTCTTCACGAAATCCAGCCGCAGCCCAATATTGGCGAAGAACACCGGCACAAAGAGGGAATGCACCAAGCGGTTCATCACGTGGCGGTCGTTCTGGGAAAAGTGCTTCGCTTCGCCCAACACGATGCCGGCGATGAAGAAACCGAACAGCGAATGGATGCCGATCTTCAGCGTCGCCGCCCCGAACAGCATCCCGGTGAGGAAGACGAAGGTGGTCTTCAGGCCGGTATCCGCGCCGTATTTCTCGTGGATGTAGGTCATCGCCCTGTCCACGCCCTTGCGCAAAACGGTCAGGCTCAGTACGGCAAAGCCGATGGTCAGCACGATCAGGCGCAGCACCACCGGCAGCTCGACCTGCGACTGGCTGAACACGCCCAGGATGATGGTGAACACCACCCAGCCGATCAGGTCGTTGATGGTGAGGGCGGAAACGATGAGGAAGCCGGTGTCGGATTTGAGGATATTGAGGTCGTACATCACTCGGATGGCAACCGTTAAGGCGCTGATGGTCATGATGGTGGAGATGAACAGTGTGAAGACCGTGCGCCTGGAAGGGTCGATCAGCCAGGCGTCGCCCACCAGGAAATAGATCGGCACAAAGGAGACCAGGATGGGCACGACCAGATCGGTGAGGGAGATCGTGAGCGCCTTGCCGCGTTGCTTCCAGATGCGGCTGAAATTCACGTCCAGCCCCGTTTCCATCAGCAGATAGAAGTTGCCCAACCAGGCGATGGTTTCCAGCATGGAGATCTGCAGCGGATCGCTGGGAAAGAGGATCGACTGGTATTGCGGCAGCCATCTGCCAAACAGCGCCGGTCCCAGAATCAGACCGACCAGCAATTCGCCCGTGATCGACGACTGTTTGAAGCGCTCAAAGAGCAGGCCCGCCAGCTTGCTCACCCCTAAAAGGATGGCAAACTGCAGCAGGAAGATCAGTAAGTTGTGCTCACTCAAGAAGTTCATAGATCGGTCCAGAAAACTCCGGCCGGCCTCTCCAGTCAAGCATTTCTTATTGCGCCACTGCCTGTTTGCGGAGTCCGGCCCGCAAACTCCAGAGCTGGCTGCGCCCAACCGGATAAGCCTCAGAAAACGATGGTAGCCTTGATGAAAGGTATCGCGATAAAACCGTCCCAGATGACCCCGAAGGGGCGGATCCCGCCCAGGTCCCAGCTGATGTCTTTGCCCTTGAAACGCAGCCCCAGCGCGAAAACCTGGGCTGGTTCCCTGGCTGAGGTGTACAGGTACAATTCCCCCAAAGCGGCAACCCGTTTGGAAAGGTCCACGATCCCGCCCAAACTCGCCACGAAACCGCCTTCAATGAGGTCCTCAAAAGTGCCGAACGGCTTGCTTACACCAAGGTGGATGCTGCTCCGGGGATCGCCAAAACTCAGCACATGGCCGATGTTGGCGATCCGCACGTCCGGGTCTGGCGTGAAAGAACCGTAAAAGGCGCACTGCACGCTCTCATGGCGCAGATAGTTGAATTTGGCGCCCACCGTGAACGAACGCAGCAATTCCAGATCGATGGGGAACACTGTGCCCGCGCTGAGATGCAGCCTGTCAGTGGGGGCGTAAGTGAGTTGCAGGATGAGGAGTTCGAAGTCCGTGAAGGCCCACTGTCCTTTCGGCATGGTGTAGGCCGTGGGCATCACGAAGAGGGCTTGGTCCGCCGCTTTGAACATCAGCGCGGTGCTGTCCTTATTGGCGGGTTCATACAAATGCTCAACATACTCCTCGTCACTTTCAGCCACGGCTTCCGCAGCTCCGGTTGCCGGTTCGGTCTCAGCCCAGAGAATGACGGCCAGCAGCGTCAAAAAAACAAGCCAAGTCAAGTTCTTAAACATTCCAACCATCCTTTCGGGCGCGTTACTGCGCCCGCTACAGCCAATCTAACTCAATCGCGCAACTTTACAAATTTTATTTATTCTTGGATAACGATCCGCGTGAGTGCGGTTCTGCGTCCTTGTGCCACTTTGAGCAGATAGACACCGTTATCCAGCTTGGGCAGGTTCAGGTCCAGGAGTCCGTTGGGAGGCGCCGAAACCTGTTCGGAAAGCACTTTGCGGCCGCGCAGATCGTAGAGGCTGAGGCTGAGGCTTTCCCTGCCGGATTCAGCCAGTTCCAGGTTCACAGAATTTTTCGCTGGATTGGGCCAGATCCGTTTCAGCCAGGATTCCGGCGGCGGGGCCAGTTCGTCCTCGATGCTCACGTTGAGGAAGCTGGTCAGATAATAAAGCCCCTGGCCATTGATCACATAGAAGGACGGCGTGTTGATCAGGGGAAAGACGTCCAGTTGCTTAACCGGGCTGTTCAGATCGGGATGCGCGAGCGGCATCAGGGTGTGCTGCGGAGTCAGCAGCGCCAGGTATCCCCCCAATTCGTTGGGTTGGTCCCAACCCAGAACCAGGTGGCCGGAGTAGTCCGGGCCGATGCTGCTCAGATGTTCGCTGTAGATCACAGGGTCCCAGTTTGCGCCAAAGTCGTCGGAACGCCAGAGCCCGTCGGAATCCGATCCGGCGTCCATGAATCCGTACAAAGCGCCGTCCGAAGCGAAGCGGAATCCTTCCAGCAGGATCATGGTGGACGCTTGCCAGGTTTGGCCGGAATCGCTGGAATAATAGACGCCGTTGCCGCAATTGGCCACCGCGTGGTTATCCCGGCAGGCGAAGCTGGTGCAGGGTTGCTGGCCCAGTTCCGTAACCTGGGTCCAATTGGCGCCATCGGTTGATCTGTGCAATCCGGTCTGGTCGCCGGTGTAGTAAGTGCCGGAAAGCGGATCGCGGAGCACGAATCCGGGCAGGTAAAACCACTCGTTCACGCTCCAGGTGTGGCTGGTGAGGTCAAAGTTGTAGATGCCGTCGCTGTAGGAGCCCGCGCCTATGGTGAGCATCAGAGTGTTGGCGTCCTTGCAGCAGATGCTGGTGATGGGCAGCCAGGTGAGGCCGGTGTAGTAAGGGCTCCAGCCGGGAGCATCGAAGAGAAACAGTTGGCTGTAGCCGCTGGCGTCCAAAGCTCCAACGACCAGGGGTTCGATCAGGAAGTTGGCGCAGTTCAGAGTGGGTGCGGTGGGTCCGAAGGGCTGGCAGTCGAAGGCGGCGCAGCTAAGAGCCAGCGCCAGGACGAGTAAGCTGAGAGCGTATTTCATCGCTTCCTCCTGGAGTCGGGAAAACAGCCCGGCTCCGCTTTATGGAGAAGCAATATTTATTCCTTTAGAGGTATTATTTCAGGGCTCCGCTGGAGTCGAACGACGCCATGGATCGGAGTTCATGCGGCCTTAGCCAGGTCTGGCATATCCCTAAACTCCATGGCCGCATGGATTTCAAACAGCAAAGCCAAACACCGAAAAAGCCGGAACCGAACGCGGATCCGGTTCCGGCTTCCTACCTGTTAGGAGTTTAAGGAGTTCAGTTTATCTTGACCTTGCTCATCGGGATGTTCGCGGCCTTGGCGACCCCTTCTCCATAGAGTGGATCGACCTTGTAGCAATTGACGATGTGGCGGATCTTGATCTCTTCGGGTGCGTCGCCCATGTTGCGTGCCGTGTTGTCGAACAGGGCCTGTTGTTGCGCGGGGCTCATCAGTTTGAAGAGGGCGCGGGGCTGGCTATAGTAGTCGTTGTCGTCCGCGTGGAAGTCGTAGCGGTCGGCATCGCCCTGCAATGGGAAAGGCGGTTCCTTGAAATCGGGCTGGTCCACCCATTCGCCAAAGGAATTGGGCTCGTAACCCAAGGTGCCGCCGTAGTTACCGTCCAGCCTCAGGGCACCGTCGCGGTGGAAACTGTGGGCTTCCACGCGGGGTTTGTTGACCGGGATCTGGTGGTGGTTGACGCCCAGGCGGTAACGCTGCGCGTCGCCATAGGAGAAGATGCGGGCCTGGAGCATGCGGTCCGGCGAGAAACCGATGCCGGGAATGATGTTGGCGGGGGTGAAAGCGGCCTGTTCCACATCCTGGAAGTAGTTCTCCGGGTTGCGGTTAAGTTCCAGCACGCCGACCTCGATCAGCGGCCATTGTTTCTTGGACCAGACCTTGGTGACGTCGAAGGGATTGTAGGGAAGATTCTCCGCCTCGGCTTCCGTCATCACCTGGATGGACATTGTCCAGCGCGGAAAATCACCCTTGGCGATGCTTTCAAAGAGGTCGCGCTGGTGGCTTTCGCGGTCTTTTCCCACCAGGGCTTCGGCCTCGGCGTCGGTGAGATTCTTGATGCCCTGCTGGGTCTTGAAGTGGAATTTGGCCCACACGCGCTGGTTGTCCTGGTCATACATGGCGAAAGTGTGGCAGCCGTAGCCGTTCATGTGCCTGTAGGAGAGCGGGATGCCGCGGTCGCTCATGGTGATGGTGACCTGGTGGATGGCTTCCGGCAGCGAACTCCAGAAGTCCCAGTTGTTGGTCGCGCTGCGCAGGTTGGTCTTGGGATCGCGTTTTACGGCGTGGTTCAGCCCGGGGAAACGCAGCGGATCGCGGAAGAAGAAGACCGGGGTGTTGTTGCCCACGATGTCCCAGTTCCCTTCCTCGGTGTAGAATTTGACGGCAAAGCCCCGGATATCGCGTTCCGCGTCGGCTGCTCCGCGTTCTCCGGCCACGGTGGAAAAGCGCGCGAAGACTTCGGTCTGCTTGCCGATCTCGGAGAAGATCCTGGCCTTGGTGTACTTGCTGATGTCGTGGGTGACGGTGAAGGTTCCATAGGCGCCGGAACCCTTGGCATGCATGCGGCGTTCGGGAATCACCTCGCGGTCGAAATGCGCCAGTTTTTCCACCAGCCAGATGTCCTGCATCAAGAGCGGACCGCGTTTTCCGGCGGTGAGGATGTCGTTGTTGTTCGGCACCGGAGCGCCGGCAACGGTGGTGAGTTTCTTTTTCTTCTTGTCGTTCATCTTCGTCTCCTTGTTATCTATGATTTTGGCTTGGATTTATGGTTCTTTCCCTTACTGGGTGCCGATTTGCGCAGGCAGGCCGAGCAGATGCCCCGCACTTCAACGCGCAAATCTTCCGCCTGGCCAAATTGGGCGGCTTCGGAGGGTATGCCCAGGGCGCTGAGCTGGGGGTTCGTAAAATCACGGATGAGCCCGCAGCGCGTGCAGGTGAAATGCTGGTGCCGGGTTTGGTTGGCGTCGAAACGCAGCTGGATTCGCTCCTGTCCAAGCGCGCTAACCAGGCCCAGATCGGCCAGTTTCCATAGCGTGCGGTACACCGTGTCCAGCGAGATCATGGGAAAGGACCTGCGCAATTGCCGGTGTATTTCCTCAGCGCCGGGATGGCTAACGCTGCCGGCAACGATCTTGAATATCGCCAGACGCTGCGGCGTGATCCGCAATCCCGCTTTCTTCGCCTCCAGATAAAAGCTTGCCAGCCGCTCGTTCAGGGCTTCCCGTTTGCTCATCTTGCATCCTAAATAAGAATAGTTACTATCTAATAACAAGATAAGGATTAGCGGAGGCCTGGCAAGCGGAAATCGGCTTTTCCAGAAATAGCGTGTTCACCCAGCGGGTTTGGAGTCCACGCGGCCCAACCAGTTAGCGTATGTGGACTATTCGCCCAGGCCGCATGAACTCCAAACAAATGCCGGCGCGCAAACTCTTTCTACGCTATTGGGCCTCTTGCCGGATTTCTAACACCAACTAAGCGCCGACCCGCTTAATCCTTAACACCAGCCCCCGCAGAATCTGTCTAAAACTCCGTCTCATTGGGATTTACGCCGCCTTTCTGCCCGCCTCACGGCGTTAATCACTTCTTAATCAAGCCTTAATCAAGCGTTAATAATAGACAAGTGATTAAGGCTTGATTAAGGCTTGATTAACGCTTAGCCCTGAGGGCGGTATGCAAACCAGGCAGGCAAAATGTTAGCGTAATAAGTTGATATCTATGGAGCTTCAATATCTACAGCAAGGGCGGCGCAGACTGCCCGGGCCAGAATTCCCTTTTTTCCGGCGGCTTGTTGATTAATATATCTGGACAAGTAATCATAGAAGGAGGCGGAAAATGCATAATATCATTCTATTATTACTGATGACCTTAAGCGTTGAATTGCTTCTGGGGGAACAGGTTTACAACCGCGACCTGGTCCGGCAAGCAAAGGACAACAACGCCGAAGCGCAGTTCAACCTGGCGATGTGCTACGACACCGGCCTGGGCGTCGCCAAGAACAAACGCGAGGCGATCAAATGGCTAAGATTGGCCGCCGAGAGGCATTACACTCGCGCGCAGTACAACTTGGGCCTCTGCTACTTTTACGGCGACGGGGTGGACCAGGATTACACCGCGGCCTACAACTGGTTTGCCCTGGCTGCCAACCAGGGCCTTCCGGAAGCCCAATACAGCCTGGGTTTGTGCCACGGGATGGGCCTGGGCGTGCCGATCGATTGCGAAGCCGCTGTGCGTTGGTTCCGCCTGGCTTCCGACCAGGGTTATTCCAAAGCGCAGTACTGTCTGGGCTGCTGCTACAACTTCGGCGAAGGCACGGCTCCGGACAAGGCGGAATCGGTCAAATGGTTCCATCGCGCTGCGCAAAGCGGCTACGCCAAGGCGCAATACAGCCTGGGCTGCTGCTACAATTTCGGCGAAGGAACGGCCCAGGATCCAGTGGAAGCCATCGGCTGGTACCAATCGGCAGCCGCGCAAGGACATGCCGGCGCGCAATTCAATCTGGGAACCATCTATTTCAACGGCGACGGAGTCCCCCGCGACTACTTCCAAGCCGTGAAATGGTTCGGCCTGGCTGCCGAACAGGGTTTCGCCGACGCCCAGTATGTGTTGGGAAACTGCTATCATAGCGGCAACGGAGTGAAAAAAGACGACCTGGAAGCGATCTTCTGGTGGAAGCTGGCCGCCGCCAACAACCATGAGTCGGCACGCTACATCTACGAAAAGGTGAGCACCGAGCTGACCGGGGAGGAACTGCAGCAGCTGCAATCCCGGGCGGAAAAATGGACCGCCACGCATGGCAGCACGCTGACTGTTGATTAGATACGGTTCATGTTCAATGAGAGTGGGTGGAATTGAGATTTCAATCCGGCGGGGGAGTATGCGTAAGTTGAGCGAAATGTCCGTAAAAGTCCCCGTAGGGAAGATAGCATAGGAAATAGAGAGTTAGTTGGAGTCCCGGAAGGACGACATATCAGAAAGCCAGATGCTCATGAACCATATGTGTCGTCCCTCCGGGACTCCCTGCAACAGCTAGAACCCATGTTGCTATCCAAAATGTCGTCCCTCCGGGACTCACTGCAACAGCTAACACCCATGTTGCTATCTAAAATGTCGTCCCTCCGGGACTCCCTGCAACAGCTAAAACCTAGGTTGCTATCAAAAATGTCGTCCCTCCGGGACTCCCTGCAACAGCTAGAACCCTTGTTGCTAACTAAAATGTCGTCCCTCCGGGACTCAGCTTGTTTAAAACCCGCTTCAGCGGGTGTAGGACGGTAGGCGGGTGATTCATCGCCCGTGTAGAATGAATTCCCTCAACCCCATTATGCGGTAAACTCATTTCAATGAGTGCAGGACTTCAGGGTATTATTCATCCCGTCACCCTATCATGGTTATCGTGTGTGAAGTCCTGCACCGGTTGAAACCGGTTTATTCTCAACTGGCAACACGGTTGGCACGGGCGATAAATCACCCGCCTACCGTCCTGCACCCGCTTCAGCGGGTTTGCATCAGGCTGCGCAGTAGAATGAATCCCCTAAACCCCATTTCGTGGTAAACTCATTGAAATGAGTTGATCACAAAATGGGGTGGAGTTTGGTTCATGCTACACGGGCGATAAATCACCCGCCTACCGTCCTGCACCCGCTGAAGCGGGTTTGCCAGATAGCTAGGTTCACTAGGCCACCAACTCTGTTTGCAAGAGAGCCTTATTCATCCCGTCACCCTATCATGGTTATCGTGTGTGAAGTCCTGCACCGGTTGAAACCGGTTTATTCTTAACTGGCGCCACGGTTGGCACGGGCGATAAATCACCCGCCTACCTTCTTGCACCCGCTGAAGCGGGTTTGCATCAGGCTGCGCAGTTTCCGGGGCTTAGCGTTGAGATTCAGATAAGTCGTAGCTGACACGCCCCACCGATTGTGTTAGAAAGTGAGCCAGGCCTATCTGTACTTCAAGGTCTTGAGCCGGTATTCCTGATCACCGGCGCGGACCTTCCAGAGCCAGATTCCGGAGGGCAGGCCAGCCGGGAAAAACTCGTCCAGATCGAGGCGGATTTCCTGCGCGGCTGGCACAGACCATTGCCGCAGCAATTGCCCGCGCAGGTTGTATAAGCCGATCTCCGCGTTGCCTTTGGCTTCCGGAAAGGAAAAGGAGACGCGGCGGGAAAAGGGATTGGGCCAGGCGCGGACTTGTAATTCTGCAGCTGGAACCGCGGGATCGGAAACTGGAACACCGCCGCCGCTGAACCTGCTGACTCCGTCGCGGTAGTGCCCCACCCATTTGTTGTCTTGGTCATCGATGTAGAGATACATGTCCATATCGCTGCCCAGGCCTGAATTGGCAAGGTTGTAGGTGGTCCAGGCTCCATTGGCGAAACGCGCGATCCCTTCAGATAGCGTGGCTATCCAGAGGTTCCCGTATTCGTCGAAATCCAGACGGGTGACATTATCGTCAGGGATGGCGCAGTTATCGGTGTCGTAATAGTTCCACTGGTCTCCAGAAAGCCTGGCCACGCCAGACGCCGTGGCGATCCAGAACTCGCCGTTATGCTGCTTGATGTCGTGAACCCAAGGCGAGGGCAGGCCGGTATCCGGAAGGTTATCGTAGTAGGGGTAGATGGTCCAGTCGTCGCCGGAAATCTTGACCAGGCCGTGGTATTCATCCAGGCTGTCGTAGGCGTTCACCCACACGTTGTCCAGTTCGTCCACCTCCACCAGGGTCAGATGATTCGTGGGCAGCGCGGAATTGGCGGTCGTCCAGGTGCTCCAGGTGGTGCCCTGCAGGCGGTACATACCGTTGGCAGACGTGGCGATCCAGACGCGATCCTGCGAATCCACGGCCAGGGATACGATCTGGTCGGATGGAAGTGGTGAATTATGGTAAGTATATTGGGTGAAGGAGGTGCCGTCGTATTTGATGACGCCGTCGTAACGCGCCGCCAGCCAAAGGTTGCCCTGCGAATCCTGAGCCAGAGCCCGGATTTTTTGTTCGGAGCCGGGAATGGTGATGCGGGTCCAGATCCCATTGGCCAAGCGGAAAAGTCCGGCGTAAGAGGCGAACCAGAGGGTTCCGTCGGGTGTTTGCAGCTGGTCGTAAACCGGTTGGGTGGTGAGGGGGCAGGAGGCCGTGTCGAGCACCTGCAGCACGTCCAACTGCAGGCGGTTCAAGCCCTCGGGACCTGTGAACCAGGCGACGTTCTGGTCGTCGAAGAGGATGCTGGTTACAGAATTGGAGAGCATGGGGGTGTTGGCGGTGCTGTAGAGGGTCCAAACGCCGCCGAATAAGTGGTTGATGCCAGCGTTGGTGCTGAGCCAGACGCCGCCATTGGGATGCACAGCCAGGCTGTAGATGAAATGGCCTTGCAGGCCGGAATTGGTGTCGGTGTAATTCGTCCAGTTCGTTCCGTCGTAAAAGAACAGGCCTTCGTCAAAAGTGCCGATCCAGATGTGGTTGTTGACGTCGAAAGCGATGGCGGAGCTTGTGGAATAAGCGCCCGGGTACTCCGGATGGTTCAGGTGGATATAGTTGGAGCCGTCCCAGCAGACCAGTTCGCCGATAAGGGAAAGGCCGTCGTTATTGCTGAACCAGACGCGGTTCAGGTTGTCCAGGGTCACGCACTTGGCGTGTGGTGTGGGATCGTCGGTCCAGCCGTTGAATTGGGTGAAGGCGGTCCCATCGAAATGGATCAAGCCCCCGCTATCCGAACCCAGCCAGATGTCGTTATCACCGGCAATGGCGATGGAATTGAAGCGATAAAATTCAAAGGATGGAGAGAAGCTTTGCCAGGTGTCGCCATCGTAGCGGAGCAAGGGGCCGTAAGAGTTGAAGAGCCATTTGACGCCGTTGGGAGCGACCGCGACGCGGAAAACGCTGTTGCTGGTGAGGCCGGAATTGCCGTGGGTGAGGTATTCCATGGCCAGGGAATTGCGGTGCAGTTTGGTGAGTCCGCCATTGGTGGCGATCCATAGATAAGCGCCATCGACCGCCGTGCAATAGGATGATGTGCCGGGCGTGTAGTTCGTCCAATCGTCATATTGGGCGCAGAGTGCCCCAGACAGCAATACCAGTATCGCAACGCAGATAAGTTTACGCATCGGGAGACCTCCTATCGGGCTGAATCAGTTTACGTGCAATACTTCACCCCCCCCCCTTAAAATGTCAAGGTTAATCTGCTGGGTGAGCACTGAAGCCTTACTTGCAAAACTGGAGGGTAAGCCATAAAAATCGTTGGACCGAACCGATGGGTATGCAGAGCGGCAAACCCGTTGAAGCGGGTTTGTAAGCAGTCTACGCATAGTGGGGTAATTCATCAGTGAGTTCCACGCTACTACTCACTCGAAGGTGAAATGAGTCCTGAGAAATCGTTACTAATAGTCTCCGCTCAGTTCCAGATCCACCACCCGGGCGGATTTGAAGGCCACCCCTTCTGCCAGCAGCAGTTCCTTTTGCTCTTGGCCGCCAGGGTCCGGCAAGGCTATTTCGCCGCTTGCGCGCACGATCCGCCACCAGGGCAGTTCGTATTTCTGGGCGCTGGAATGCAGTAGCCTGGCCACTTGCCTGGCTCCGCGCGGTATTCCCGCTTCGGAAGCGATGCGGGCGTAACTGGCCACCTTGCCCGCAGGGACCGCTTTGATCGCGCGGATTATGGCTTCGGTGGTGGTCACGCCACTGGTTGCTGGGGCGCCGCGTATTCCTGCTTCGGAGCGGCGTTTTTGATCCTCTGGTAAAAGATCACGGAGGCCATGTTCAGGTAGGAGGAAAGCAGCAGGAAGCCGAGCCCGAAAGTGAGGCAGGATAGCAGGATCCAGCCGATGAACGACAGCATCAGCATGAAGAACTCGGTCTTGTGGCCTTCCATCATCTGTTTGCTTTGGCGCATGGCTTGTTCCGCCTCGATCTGGGGATCTTCCGCCATGATGAAAAAGGTCATGGCATAGCCAATGCCGGCGATGATGCCCGGCACGATGAGCAGCAGCGACCAGAGAAAGACGTAAAGCGCGATCAGCAGATAGGCGGTGAGGGAACGGGCGAATTGCTTGAAGCCTTCGAACATCTCCTCGATCTGGAAGTTCTCGCGGCGCCAGAGTTTCAGAAAGATGGCGCTGATCGCCAGGGCAAAGGGTCCGCCCAATATCAGGGTGATGATTCCGCCCAAACCTGCGGTCACGGCGGTGATAACGGCGTTGATCGCCCATAAGATCAGCCAGCCCAGAGCCAGGGTGCCCCATTTGTCCCTAAGCAGTTCGCGTGCTTCCCTGCGGATTGCTTCGTTATCCATCACTCCTCCTTGTATAGCGTGATTTAAACGGATAAATCTAATTGCAGGATATTTTCCGGCTGGAGAGATGTCAAGAACTATTTGGCGGTGTAGGGGTCAGGCGGGTTGGAAGGCGCTCAGGACTTCGCCCACGGTGTAAAGGGAGCCGCCGCAGATCAGGATGTCCGCGGGCTGCAGTTCGCTGGTCGCCAGGCTCAAAGCCTCCGCCACGGAATCCGCTGTAACGCAGGTCACGCCGTGCTTCCGCACTTCCTCTGCCTGTTCGGAAGCGCTGGCAGCGCGGTCGGACTGGTTTTGGGCGACGTACACCTTTTCCGCTTTGCTGCAGATCAGGCCCAGCATGGCGCTGAAATCCTTGTCCGCGAGGATGGAGACCAGAAAGCGGAACTTGCGGCGGGGATAGATCCTGGCGAGGGTGTCCAGCAGGGCCTGGACGCCCTGGACGTTGTGCGCTCCGTCGGCAATGATCACGGGAGCCGTGCTGAGGACCTGCATGCGGCCCTGCCAGTTGATGCGCGTGAGGGCCTTGCGTACCGCGCTCGGATTGAGTTTGAGGCCGCGGCGGTGCATGTAGAGGATGAAGGCGGTGAGCGCCACGGCGATGTTGGCGGCCTGATGCTCGCCGATCAGGTTGGTTTTCAGGCCCAGGTATTTGCGGCAACTGAGGCGGTAGTCGAATTCCAGGCCGGTGATCTGGCGCGCGGTGACTTCCGCACAGAAGTCCTGGCCGTAGATGTAAAGCGGGGCTTGCAGTTCGCGGGCTCTTTCGGCGATGATCTTTTGGGGGCTGGCGGGAATATTGCCCAGAACTACCGGGACGCCGCTCTTGATGATGCCGGCTTTTTCAGAAGCGATCAGTTCCACGGTTCCGCCCAGGGTTTTCACATGGTCCAGGCCGATGGTGGTGACGGCGCAGACGTCCGGATTCCAGAGGTTGGTGGCGTCCAAACGTCCGCCCAGCCCCACCTCGATCACGGCCGTCTGCACCTTTTCCTCTTTGAAGGCTTGAAAGGCGATGGCGGTGGTGATCTCGAAGAAGGAGGCGTCCCATTTCTCAAACAGGCCCTCGAAGCGGTGAAAGACGTCCAGAACGCGTTCGAAGGGCAGTTCGCGGCCATCCAGACGGAAGCGTTCGGTGTAGTTGATCAGGTGGGGCGAGGTGTTCAGCCCGGTGCGCAGTCCATGCGCCAGGCAGAGCGCTTCGAGAGTGGCGCAGACGCTGCCTTTGCCATTGGTGCCGGCGATATGGAAGCCTTGCAGCGAGTGTTGGGGATTGCCCATGTCGGCCAGCAATCCGCGCATGCGGTCCAGTTCCAGCTTCACGTTGCCGGAATACTTGCGATAGATGTGGTCCAGGAATTCCTGATATTGCATGCTCAAACTCCCTGCTACGTTCTTGGATCTTGGGGCGCGGACACAAAAAACCCGCAAGTGCTGTATATCATCGCTACGACTGGGCTCACGGCGCTATACTTATTTGCGGGGCGAAAGGGGCGCGGAGGCTGCTATTCCTCTTCCTGTTCCTCATCTGCGGGGACGACGCCGGTCACTTCCACGAGCAAGGCGCCATAGGCAGGATCGGAGATGCATTCCTGGAAGGAGTCGGATTTGCTGTTCTTCCAGTAGTCGAGGTACTTCTGCATGTACTGTGCCTTGAGTTTGCCGTTGGACTTGGTGTAGGTGTCGATCTTGGCCATGTCGTTCATCATCACGGTCTGCAGTTTGGTGATGCTCATGTTGTCGTAAAAACTCTTGTCCAGCATGTGTTTGGAGAAGTTGGCCAGATTCGGGCAGAGCACGATGATGCCCACGTAGTGCCGGGTTTCGCCGTCGAGGACTTCCGTGGCGTGTTTGCCGAAAACCTGGTAGGCGTCTTTGCGGCCTTGGGATTCGGGGCAGTATTTTTCCTCGGAGAGGTAGGTGGATTTGCTGTTGGGGCGTTGGGTGCGGCGCAGGACTTCCAGATCGCCGTCGAAATTGGTCCGGGTTTCGGTCATGTAATCGGCCGTTGCCACCCAGATGTTCTTCATGCTGGTGGTGCAGTCGTCGATGTTCTTTTCCGGATCGAGGTTATATTTGCCGGAGAGGGCGAGCACGGCGATCAGAGCGATGGCCAGGATGGCGCTCAGCACCCAGAAAACTGTGTTTCCCCGTTGCTTGTTCAACATGAGTAACTCCTGAAGATCATAGTTTTGTAAGTATTTTGGCGTGTTGAATCCCGTCAAGCCTTTTTTGCGGCGGGCAGGATTTTGTTCAGGTAATGGTAGGTTTCCGGAACGTCGGCGAATCTGGCGCGATAATCCGCACGGGGGTCGATCTTTTCGCCGCGCACCCTGCGCGCCACGTTGTTTTCGCCCCAGTTGTAAGCCGCCAGCACCAAACTCCAGTTGTGATCGAAGCGCTCATGCAGATAGCGGAGATAGCGGGCGGACATCCGCAGGTTGTAGAGCGGCACGAAAAGCATGCCCCGCTTGTGTTTGACGTGGATGTAGCGGGCCGTGGATTCCTTCACCTGGCCCAGTCCGATGGCTGCCTGGGGCGATACCGCGAAACTCCGGAAGCGGCTTTCGGTGTTGATCAGCCGGTAGAAAATGCGGGCGTCCAAGCCGTAGCAAACCGCCACGCCCACGGTCATCACCCGCACCGAAATGGGGTTGTAGAGCAGGATCACCAATATGAGCAGGACGACCAGGGGGACGAAGGCCATCCGCCTGGTCTTCCGCGGTGTTTTCCGGACGGGCATGCGCGCTATTTAAGCCAGGGTCTTCTTATAGTCGTTGAGCCTCAGAACGTGGGAGATCTCTTCGTTGATGATGCGGCGCAAAACCAGCAAGGCCTTGGGATTGGAGATGCTGTCGCTGATGGCGTGGAAGTAGAGCAGGGTGTCCTTTTCGAAGGCGATGGCGTGTTCGAGCACGGTGTGGATGTTGCTGGCTTCGGCGGCTTTCTTGATGGCGGAATCGGTATCGTTGAAGATGCGGCCTTCCACGATGGATTTCAGGTAGGCGGCCACGAGTTCCCAATCCTGGCTGAGTTCGAGGTTTTGCATGTCCGCGTCGTCGCGCAGGCTCAGGAAGGTCTTCTCATGGTTCAGTTCCTGGTCGCGGAGCAGGATCAGGAATTCCCGGCTCTGCTCGTCCAGGTCCTTGCGTTTGGTGGCTTCGTGGTAAAAGGCATAGCCGTTGCGTTCGATCTGCACGGCCATTTCGATGATCTCATTGATGGAATAGGCTGGCATGTATCCTCCAGGGATGCGTTTTTTGTGTTTTGAGATAGGCTTCGGGGGCGGCTTTTTCTGTCAAGCGGAAAGTGCCGGGACCACAATGCTGGAGTTGGGCGAGCCTGAGAGCTTCGACTTCCGCATGCCCTTTTGCCCCTTTGCCCTTTTACCCCTTAGCCCTTTTGCCCCTTTGCCCTTTTGCCCCTTTGCCCTTTTGCCCCTTTGCCCTTTTGCCCCTTTGCCCTTTTGCCCTTTTGCCCCTTTGCCCTTTTACCCCTTTGCCCTCTAGGCCATCCTGAAGTCCCTGCCCGTTCCTCGCAGAACTCCGGGATCATTCAGTGCAGCGGCACGTTCACTTGCGAAGGCCCCAGCAGTTCGCCCAGATAGTCGGTGCTGTCCGGAGCGGCCTTCGCGGCGCTGGTTGCGGTTGCGGTTGCGGCGCTGGGTTTGGCCTGGGTGGAAGAAAGCTGGCGCATCCGGTTGCGCAGGGAATCCGTTTTGGGCTGTTCGGGCACGGGTTCCGCCACCAGAGTGGTGTCGGCGGCGGATTTGCGGAAGATGTCGGGCGTCTTGAGCCAGCCCTGGCCATAGGCGTACCACACGATGGAGGCCAGCAGCACCACGAACAGGATGATCCCGATCAGCCAGAAGAAATTCGGCGAGAGCAGGATCTTCTTTTCTCGCACCGGCTTTTTGGGCTTGAACTGCTGTCGGGAATGCTGCTGCATTTGACCCCGAACCTCAGCCAGCGCGAGCTCCGGGTCCACGCCCAGGTATTGGGCGTATTTGCGGACGATCGCCTGCGCGATGCCCAAAGTGCCCAGTTCGCTGAAGCGGTTGTCTTCGATCAGGCGCACCTGGTCTTCCCTTAAAAACAGGTCCTTGTGCACTTTTTTGTAGGTGATGCCCTTTTCTTCGCGCGTTTTAAGCAGGCTGGCGCCTAGATCATCCATCTGAAAACTCCATTAAATACTTCTTGTACAGAACCTTGCAATACAAACTCGCCGTTCTCGAGACCGCGCACGCGCACTTCGCCGCCCGGCATTTTTACCCGGACTTCAGTATCCAACCTGCCCAGCTGGATGCCGGCGAAAACGCTGGCTACGGCGCCGGTTCCGCAGGCTTGGGTGGCTCCCGCGCCGATTTCCCAAATGCGCAATGCCAGCTCAGCGCGCGATATCACACGGGCGAACTGGACGTTGACCCGGCCCGGAAAACGCGGATGGACCTCCAGTAGCGGACCCAGCCCAGCTTCCTGCCCGGCTTGAATATCGCCGAACGCCACGTAGTGCAGATTGCCCACGTCCACCAAAGTGCCGCTGGTTTCCAACACCCGGATGCCCGCTTCCACCAGGCGCGGAACGCCCAGATTCACTTCCACGCCGGCGTTTCCGACCATCGCGGACTTGATCCCGGAAGCGGTATTAACGCGCAGTTCGGCTTTTCCAATAAGTCCGTGCAGCAGCCAGGCGCAGCATCTCAGCGCGGAACCGCACATCGCGGCGGCGCTGCCATCGCTGTTTAATATCACCATGCGCGCGTCGCAGTCCGGATCGCCCAGCAGCAGCACCAAACCGTCGGCTCCCACACCTTTGCGCCGCTCGCAAATGTCGATGGCCAGAGCAGTTATATCTATCTGGCTATGGGTGTTTTGCAGCAGTTCCAGGATCACGAAGTCGTTGCCCTGGGCCTGCATTTTGGTGAAGGGGATCAGCACAGCAAATCTTCCATCATCTGGTTGAAACTGTGCACGCCCTTGCGCAGCGAGATCCATTGCGCGGCCTGCAAGGCTCCTACGGCGAAACAGGCCCGTGACCTGGCCCGGTGGGTGAATTCCAGGGAATCGGTCTCGCTGTCGAAGAGCACGTTGTGCGTGCCGGGCACGGAACCCGCGCGCACACTGGCAAAATGCAGCTCGTCTTTGGCGATGCGGCGCTCCAGTTTGTTGTAAACCGCGGTTTGTTTTACGTCGCTGGCTTCCAGGATCGTGTTGGCCAGTTGGATCGCCGTTCCGGAAGGGCTGTCCGCCTTTTGGTTGTGGTGGATTTCCCAGCCTGCCACGTCGTAGCAGGGGAATTTGGCGCAAAGCTGAGTGGCGTGGCGGATCACGCGGTCGAAGATGTTCATCCCGATGGAGAAATTCGCGCCCCAGATCAGGCCGATATTGTGTTTGGCGGCCAGTTCCTCCACTTCCGGCAGCCACTTGTTCCAGCCCGTGGTGCCCACCACAAGGTGCTTTCCGGCCGCGGCGACCTTGCGGATGTTGTCCATCACGGCATCCGGATGGCTGAATTCCAGGCAGACCTCGGCCAGGTTGGAATCCGTGATCTGCGGTTCGCAGCCAGGCTGGGTGGGGTCGATCACGTTTTGCACCCGGCAGCCGTGGGCTTCCGCCAAACTCTGGATCATGCGCCCCATCTTGCCGTAGCCGATCAAAGTGATATTCAGCATACGCGCCTCACGCGGAGGAATATTTGCGGATCAAGGCGGCGATGAAAGCCGCGCCGCGCCTTAGTTCCTGGGCTTCCAGGTCTTCGGAAACGGTGTGCACTTTGTTCATCCCGGTGCCGCAAATCACCATGGGCAAACCGACCGCGTTGATGATGTTGGCGTCGCTGCCGCCTCCTCCCACCGTCACTTCGGCTGGCAATCCGATCTCCCGCAGGGCGTCCAGAGCCAGCTGGACCACGGGTTGGGAGTCGTCGAGGCGGAACGACTGGTACTCGGTTTGCATTTCCCATTCGTAGGAAGCCTGGCCGAATTCGAACTGGTGCCTCTGCACGGCGCTTTCCACGGCGTGGCGAATGTCCAGGGTCACCTGTTCCAGTTTGAGCGCGTTGTGGCTGCGCGCTTCGCCTTTGATGTCCACCCGGTTGGGAACGATATTGGTGGCGGTGCCGCCTCCGATGATGCCCACATTGCAGGTGGTTTCGTGGTCGATGCGGCCCATGGGCATGGCGGCGATCGCTTCGCTGGCCACCCTGATGGCGTTGATGCCTTTTTCCGGCTCGACCCCGGCGTGCGCTTCCTTGCCCAGGATGCCGATCTTGATGGAATTCTGCGCCGGAGCGCCTACCACCAGTTCGCCCACGCGGTGCGAATCCAGGGCGTAGCCGAGCGCTGAACTCAAGCTTCCCTTGTCAAAATGCTTGGCGCCCAGCAGCCCGACTTCCTCGGAAACCGTGATCAAAACCTCGATGGGGGCGTGGTCCGCGCCGCTTTCCAGCACTTCCTTGATGCCCCACACGATCTCCGCGATGCCGGATTTGTCGTCGCCGCCAAGCACCGTCGTGCCATCGGTGCGGATTACGCCGTCCTGCAGCGTGGCCTTGATGCCCTTGCCGGGTTTCACGGTATCGGCGTGGGCGCAGAAGAGGATCGGCTGTTTCTTGATCTGGCCTGGGATCAGAGCGTACAGGTTGCCCGCGTTGCCGCCGGTTTTGTGGTGGGCGGAGTCTTCCTCGACCGTGGCTCCGAGTGCTGCCAGGTCGATCTTCAGGCGGTCGATCATGGCGCGTTCGTCCCGCGATTCGCTATCGATGCCGATCAATTCCAGGAAATACTGGATCACGTCTGTGTTCATGCGCTTCTCCATTGGGGTTTTGGCTTTGGAATCCGCTTATCTGGGCTTTCGGATTTTGTCAAAGCAATTTATCCGGAGGGAGTGGAGCGCGGAGGGGTAAACCAGCCTGGATGATCAGACCGCTCTGGGGGGTTGCGGTCAATCAAGCCTTAATCAAGCCTCAATCAAGCGTCTATTATTGACGCTTAATTGAGGCTTGATTAAGGCTTGATTGACGCCAAGCCCCGAGGGCGGAACCAGTATCTCTTTTCAGGAGAATGAGTTGGGGATGTCTTGGGTTCCAGAGCGGCATTTGTGTCCCATTCTGCATCTTAGCGAGGATTTTGCCTTGCTTTTTGCCTGCCAGCGTTTATATTTTACCTGTATTTGGAGCCGGCAGGGAAGAACCCGGGCCGGGCGTTCAGAACCAATCTTAAAACATGCCTTGGAGGTATTTGTGTCTGAATCCAGCAAATCCGGTCCTCGCGTCATGACCGAAGAGGAAGCGTTCGCGTTCCGGGAGGCCTTACGAGCCGCCCAGGGATGGTACGATTCCATCTTTTTGGCATTGGGGGAAAATATGAGGGAAGAGATTCAATTGCGTGAAGCCGCGGGCTTGATCACTATGTCTGGAGGTCCTGGCGGAATCCCGCAAAGCAAAGAAGCGGACAATCAAACCAAGGAGGACGAGGGCAAGTAGGGCGGCGTTCCGAGGGTGTTTCGGGGTTTCTGCGCGCGCGGCCTGGCTTTGTGCTAAAAAGGGTTCCGCCTCCTCAAGAAATATCTTGACAGATTCGGAAAGAATGCCATTTCTGGCACATTAGTAAACCACCTTGACCAAGGAGGATTTATGAATGCCCGCCAGCGTTTTCTTTTTATCTTCGGAGTTTTGGCGCTGCTTGGCCTGCGCGGAGGACTGTCCGCTGATCCGCCAGACCGGATGAGCGGTTACGCCGTCTGCGGCCCCATCACGATCAACACGATCGTCACCATCTATTCGGATTACCGGGTCGTTCCCTTTAATCTGGCGCCCAATCCCTCCCCGCTGGAGATTCCCGAAGGCGGCTACGGCTACGCCTGGTTCGTGCTGGAGGGCTTTTACAACGGCCAGTGGTACCCGGTGATGAACGCGACGCTGCAGGCGGAGGACGCCCAGGCGAACGTGATCGCCTGCGAGACGCGCAAGCTGCCCTACGAGTTTCTGGAAACCGCGCTCCGCTTCGACGACGCGGGCATCTTCGCGGTCAAGATCCCCGCCAGCCAAATCGGCAGCGGCGTTCCGGACGCCACGGAAACGGTTACCGTGATGCGCGCCAATGGCCTGACCATCCTGCCGGAAAACCGGCGCAGCGTAGACTGCAAGGTCGTGCCCTACGCCTACACCACGTCCTGGGGCTACCGGATCTATTCCTACGCCGGGGCCGGCGCCACAGCCTACGCGGTGACCGCCACAGCCTATGCCGGCGGCGGATCCGGAACCTCCATCTTCCTCGATCTGGAAGGCACGGGCTCGGATCCGGACTGGCCCACAATGCGCATCAGCCGGCGCACCGACGTGTTCATCGGCGAAGAGGCCAGCGTCGGGCCGCCCAAACTGCTCGACGTCTATGAGGCCGGAGTCACAGCTGAAGCCAGCTTCCCCTACGAGACTTCCTACGAGTTCGACGTGGACGAAATGGACGGCCTGGAAGCCCTGATGGCTTTTTACCTGATCAGCGAACCGATCATCAAGAACCTCAATCAGGTCGGCCAGGTCACCACGACCTTTCTGGATTGGGTGGTGGACCTGCTGATCGCCAGCGATGGCGCGGACAATCTGGCGGTTTCGCGTTACGCCGACGAAGCTGGCCTGGATATCAAAGGCTGCCTGGAACTTTCCGTGAACTGCCTGGAAGACCTGCCCCTGGGCCTGGATCTGGGAGCGGGAGTGGGGGTGGAAACGCATACCGGCGCGAGCCTGAAGTTTTACGAAGGGGGCAAGATCCAGGCCCGCTTGGGCATGTCCGGATCCTGGGACGCCTCCTTGAACCTGGGTCCGGTGAGCATTTCGGCATCCAGTGTGAACGCGGGGAAATTCTATCCCCAGAGGCTGAACTACTTCAATCCCGCCTGGATCAAGGGCGTGGGCTACGAAGCCCTGGGCACCTGGCAGGGCCTGGATTGGCAGGATATCCAGCTCAGCGCTTCCATCATCTCCGACAACGCCGCCCTCAACGTTTACGATCTGCCGGGTGCCGTGCAGGAATACGGCGCCTGGGTGGATATCGACAACTCCGTGGCCAGGGCCGCTTTGATCAACGCGACCGCGTTGCCGGAACAAATGCTGAACATTGGCCAGACAGCGGTCAACGTAGTCGCGGACAACGGTTCCTTCAGTGAAGACCTGACCAACTTCCTGGAGGCGGCCGCCACGCAGCAGAACACCCTGTCCCCGATCGTGCTGCCCTACGGCGCGACCTTGCAGGACGGCTCCTCTTTCAACATCGACCTGGGCCTGGAATTTCCCATACCCGTGTTCCCCGTGATCGTGGTGAAAGTGGGCGGTGGCCTGGAAGGCTCGGATTGCCGCAGTTACGACCTCGGCAACGGCTATTGGGCGAAGGGCTATCCCTACCTGCAGACCGAGATGCCCGACCCTCCGCAGCCCAATGTAACCTTTTCCGACGTGCTGGACGAGATTTGGGGCCACCTCACTTCCGGCGACATCTTCGACCAGCTCTGCGACCTGATCGTGGACAACACCGTCAGTTCCTGGGTCAAGTATCTGCCCTTCAAAGCCCGGAACGTGGCGGCGCTGGATGGCGAGGGATCGACGCTCGCGCTGACTGCGAACTCCGTTCCCGCAGGGGTCGATTCCGTGTATGTGCGGGCCTGGGAATGGGGCGAAGCGCCCCGCGGGTTGGACGTTTCCGCGGAAAAGAGGCAGCGGATGGCCGACTATGGGCGCGAGTTGAAGCAGATCCGGCAAACCCGGTCCGGGCTGCAATACGGCATCGGCGGCTTCTTCAAGTTCGAGGCGGGCGCCGTGCAGGAATGGAACGACGACCCGCTGCTGACCATCAAGTACACGGACGCGGAGGTCGCCGGCATCAGCGAAGGCAGTCTGGGCATGTATTGGGAGGACGCGCAGGGCGCCTGGCACTACCTGGCTTCCACCGCGGTGCCCGATTCCAACTACGTGCGCGCCTACATCCCCTATTTCTGTGTTTACACCCTGGCGCCCCGGCTCCCCCAGGGCAATATAGGGCTTTCCTCCGTGCCCCCGACTTTGAACGCGGACGGAGTTTCCACCGCGCTCATTTCCTCGGGAACGCTGCACAACAACGACGGAACCACGGTGCCCGACGGCGCTTTCTACACCGTTTCCGCCAGCCGGGGAACCATCACCACCGCGGATGCCGATCCAGCCAGCCTCGGCATCCAGGTTGCGGTTTACGGAGGGTCTATCAGTTTCACCCTGCAAAGCGACCAGATCGCCCTGCCCATCGACCTCGGCGTCTCTTCCCTAGCGGGCTATTCTTCCGGAAGCCTGGCCTTGCCTCTCAGTTCCGTAACACCTCCAGCAGCGCCAATCCTGATCAGCGCGCAGGCGGAACACCGCGCCATCAAACTCAGTTGGCAGCAGCCTGCGGATCCCGGAATAGTGGGCTTCCGCGTGTTTTACGACCTCGATTCCGGGCCGCCTTACACCGGAACTTCCAACGTGAGCGGCTCCGACAGCCCGATCACCGTGGGCAAGACGGACCACTATACCCTTACTGGCCTGGCCAATGGTCAAAACTACCACGTGGCGGTCGTTTCGCTCAACGCGTCCGGAACTCCAAGCGCGTATTCCAATGAACTGACGGCGCAGCCCCAGCTGCAGGCTCCGCTGGAGCCACTCGTCACGCCTTGCCCCACCGGCTTTCTGCTCAGTTGGGAACCCGTTTACGGCGCCACGTCGTATCTGGTGTACCGTTCCTCCGATCCCTACGCGGCGCTTGGAGCGATGGCCTGCCTGGGCCAGACTTTCAACCTCAATTGGCTGGATGCGGAAGCGCCAACCGGAAACAGGATGTTTTACCGCGTTGCGGCGGTTGGCTATTAAGAGGAGGCACGCCATGAAAGCATTGCTGCTCCTGATCGCCCTGCTAGCGTTTTCCCTGCTGAACGCCGCTCCGGTCGTCTCCAACCTGACTGCCGCACAGCGTGCCGACGCTTCCAAACTGGTGGATGTCTACTACGATGTGGCCAATCCCTACACGATGAACGTGTCCCTCCAAGTATCCAACGACGACGGCGCCACCTGGGCTTTCCCCTGCGCTTTGGTCAGCGGAGACGTGGGCGCCAATATCAGCCCCGGCACTGGCAAACACATCGTCTGGGACGTGCTGACCGAGCACCCTGACATCAGCGGAAACGCCTTCAAATTCAAGGTCACGGCGGATGATGGGATGCCGCCGGAAAACTTTGCCTATGTGCCCCCGGGCACATTTCTGATGGGCGATACGCGTGGCGGCGGACAAACCAACGAACTGCCGGTACACAGCGTAAGCATTTCCGCCCTGTATGTCTGCAAGTACGAAGTCACGCAGGGCGAATGGTTTACCACGATGGGCTCTTATCCAGCCAGTGGTGCCGGCGTAGGGCCCAACTACCCGGTCTATAACGTTTCCTGGTACAACGCTCTGGATTACTGCAACGCGCGCAGCATTGCCGAAGGCCTCACCCCGGCCTATACCACCATTGGCACCATAAGCTGCAACTGGAATGCCAACGGCTACCGGCTGCTCACGGAAGCCGAATGGGAATACGCGGCGCGAGGCGCCACCAACGATCCGGACTATCTCTATTCCGGAAGCGACGATGTGGATGCCGTAGCCTGGTATTCCGGCAACAATACGCCCAACGGCACCAAACCTGTGGGCACTAAAATGCCGAATGGCCTGGGGATCTACGACATGAGCGGAAACGTCTTTGAATGGACCTGGGATTGGTATCTGAGCACCTACTACAGCGTCAGTCCCTCGATCAATCCCACGGGACCGGACACGGGAACCGTGCGGACCTGGCGTGGCGGACATTACAGCGCGAGCAGCACCTTCAGCCGTATAACCAGGCGAGGCGGCGCCAATCCAGGATTCTACGCCATCAACATCGGTTTACGGGTGTGCCGGCTCGTACCCTAACAAAGAGGTCGCAGCCCTCCCGTGATCACTACGGGGTCATTGCGCGCTCACTGCGCGCTTTGCCCGTAATGAGCGCGCAATTACCCCGCAATGGTCACGGGAGCCAAACCGGACCGGGCTCATTTTCCTGCCTTCTTTCCGCCTGGTCTTGCGCTGGATCTAATGGGCGTTCTTGCAAACTCCGCAGGAAACGCCGAATCTAACCCGATGGAAAAGCCCGGAGGGCGAAGGACGGTAGGCGGGCGATTTATCGCCTGTTCCAATGGTAACACGCTCCCAGCCATAACCGGTTTTAACCGGTGCAGGGCTTCATCCGCTTTGAAACAACAACAGTCCTTGTGAAGTCCTCCACCCATTGAAATTGGTTTGCAGCAAACACTGAGTTGATCATCCAACCCGGGCGATAAAGCGTCCGCCTACCGTCCTACGCCCTGCGGGCTACTCCCTGGTTTGGAAACAAAGCCGTGAAAAAACGCCCCTGCCGTGCTTCACCCGCGAGAAAAACATTGACAAGCAGGGGCATTCGCAGTCTGGAGTCCAAACACATCATGGAAAGAATAGTGAAGAACCTGACCCTTGTCCTCCTGTTCCTGCTGGTTTTGGCCAGTTTGGGAGCCCAAGCCAGGCGCGATCCGAACCGCGCGGCGCTTTATTCGCTCGTAGTGCCGGGAGCCGGCCAGATCTACAACCACGCCTATCTGAAGGCTGGCCTGGTGATCGGCATCCAGGGCTACCTGATCGGCACGGCGATCTATAACGACGGCCAGCGCGCGGATTTCCAGCGCCTGGCGCAAAGCACCTCGAATTCCGCCCTGGCGCAGCAATACCAGGCCCGGAGCGACGACTACAAAGACCGGGTGAACAACGATATCTGGTGGATCGGCATCACTGCCGCGCTTTCTGTGATCGACGCCTATGTGGACGCGCACCTCTCCGATTTCGAAAGCCAGAAAGAAAAGCTCCGCCTGCGTTTTGAGGGCGACCAGATCAGCCTGGAATGCCGGTTTTAGGGGTAGTTCGTGCGGCGCATCCTGATCCTGGCGTTAGTGGCGGTTTGGGCCTGGACGCTGGCTGCGCAAGAGTTTGACGCAGCAGCCTTCGAACGCAGCCTCTGGGAACTAACCAATCAAGCCCGCGCGGAGAACGGCTTGCAGCCGCTGAAGATGGAATCCGGGCTGGCCGAACTCGCCGCCCTGCATAGCCGCAACATGGCGAGTGACGGACGTTTCGACCATGTGGACAGCAAGGGCAGGAGCGTGGAAGACAGGGCTCTGGACCATTATCCGGAGTTTTTGCAGGTGGGCATCGGGGAAAACCTCTACCTGCTGGAAAACAGCGCGCGCGTTTACGAACCGGAGCGCGTGGTAAACGGCTGGCTGGCTTCGCCGGGCCACCGTGCCAACATCCTGGACGCGGAATACACCCACATCGGCATCGGGGTCTGTCTCAGCGGGGATAAACTATATTCCACGCAGGTCTTTGCCACTCCGCTGTGCAAAATCCTTACGCCGCTGCCCGCCAAATTCGCTCCGGATAAGGAATACGCCATCGAGTTCGAGTACCTTTCCGCGGAGCCCAAAGACGAGTTCCGCTGCCTGGTTGCCACTCCGGATCCCAGCACCCAGATCGGGATCGACGCCAGCACCTATTACGAAGGCTTGATGCCCGTAACCGTAGAATGGCTTGGCGCGCAGCGTTTCCGGCTCAAGCTGGATTTCCGCTACGGCCCGGGCACCTACAAATTGCAATTCGGCTGGGGCGGCTTCTTTTATCCGGACCTGTATTCCTTCAGGGTAAAGTGACGCGCAGGGTCACCGGACAGTGGTCCGAGCCCATGATGTCGTCGCGGATATCGGCGTCCAGCACGTATTTCTGGTGCTCGGCGTCCACGAAAAAGTAGTCGATCCTCCAGCCTACGTTGCGCGGACGCGCTCCCGCCCTGTAACTCCACCAGGAATACCTTTGCGGTTCGGGATGGAAAAGGCGGAAGGTGTCCACCCAGCCGTGCTCCACGATCTTGTCCAGCCAGGCGCGTTCAATGGGCAGGAAGCCGCTGGTCTGGGCGTTTTCCTTGGGGTTGGCGAGGTCGATCTCCTTGTGCGCGGTGTTGAAATCGCCCGTCACCAGCACCATTTTACCGCCGCGGCGCTGCTTTTCCAACACCTCCAGGCAGGTGTCGTAAAAGCGGAGTTTGTAGTCCAGGCGTTGCTCGCCCTGCTGTCCGTTGGGAAAATAGATGTTGTAGATGATGAGGCTGGCATACTCGCAGCAAACGATGCGGCCTTCGGAATCGAACTCCGGATCGCCGAAGCCGTAGCTGGCGGAATGCGGCGCGACGCGCGTCAAAACCGCGGTGCCGGAATAACCTTTGCGCTCGGCGTGCGACCAGAAACTCTGGTAACCCTCCACGGAAGCCAATTCGACGGGTATCTGGTGCTCCTGCAGTTTGGTTTCCTGCAAGCCCAGCCAATCCGGACGCTCCCGATTCAGAACGCCCAGGAAATCCTTGTTCAGCACGGCGCGCAGGCCGTTCACGTTCCAGGACCATAAATTCAGGTTCAAATCGCTTTCCTCCCCAATCGAGCCTGCCGCCTTTCCAAACGCAGGCGGCAACTGCTATTTTCCGCTTGCCGCAAGGCCGCGATTCTGTCAAGCGGAATGGGGCTGGGAACTGTCCCGATTATTTGGGCTTGACATATCCGGGCGTCCGGAAAAAATGGCTTCTCTGGTAAAAATGCTTGATAAACAAGGAGTTAGATAAATGAAACGGACTTACCAACCCTCGAACCGTTCCCGCAAGAACACTCACGGCTTCCGCAGCCGCATGGCCACCCACAATGGCCGTAAGTTGCTGGCACGCCGCCGCGCAAAAGGGAGAAAAACCCTCAGCGTATGAGCCATGCTTCGTCTGATTACGAAGCACCGGGAATATGGGGAGTTCCGCTCCCCGTCCTTCCTGCTCCGGACAGCCCATTTCTATGCAGCGGCACTGTCTTCGCCCTCTGAATCCGCGCTGGGCATCACGGTCAGCAAACGGATCGGCAAAGCGCACGTCCGCAACCTGCTCAAACGGCGGATCAAAGCCTGGGCACGCCTTCCCGAAACCTGCCTGCCTGCAGGCTGCAAGTTCAACCTCATCGCCAAACAGGGCGCTGGAGAACTGACATGGCCGCAACTCTGCCAGGAATTGAACGCGCTCATGGATCTGCTGCGGGAAAAACTGTGAGCAATCCGCTGTTTCTGCTGAACCAGCCTTTCATCCTGCTGATCACGCTCTACCGCAGGCTGCTTTCGCCCATCCTGCCTCGAACCTGCCGGTTTGAACCTTCCTGCAGCCTCTACGGCCTGCAAGCCTTCCGCAAGTACAACTTTTTCAAGGCGCTGGGCCTCACAGCCTGGCGCATCCTGCGTTGTAACCCCTTCTGCAAGGGCGGTTACGACCCACTTCCCTAAGGAGGAACCGTGGACAAACGCACTCTGGTGGCCATGTTTCTCGTCGTCGTGATCTTCATGGTCCTGCAAACCTACGTTTTCAAACCCCAACAGCCGCAGCAGCAGCCGGCTCAAGCCCAACCCGCTGCGCAGGCTCAAAAGCCCGCTTCCGACTCCCTTGCCACAACCCCCGCAGCCATTAGCACCGCAACTCCCAGCCGCTTTCTGAGCGCCGATTCCACCCGCACCCTCAGCCTCGCCAACGACCTGATCAAGGTCCAGTTCAGCACTCTGGGCGCCAGCATCAGTTCGCTGGAGTTGCAGAAGTTCACTGCAGCCGATCATCGCAGCCTCGTCAACCTGGTTCCGCCCGGCAAAACCCTGGCCGGGATCAAACTTCTGGGCGCCAATGCCGGTCCGGATTTGAAGGCCCTGAACTGGTTCCACGCTCAGCCTGCACCAGACAGCCTGGTCTTCTGGCTGGGGCCGCAAACTGCTCCGCTGGTCCGCAAAACCTTTACCCTGGACGGCAAATACGGCCTGCGCCTGCATGTGAGCGTGCAGGACAGCGTGCCGGTGAACGGCGTGGAATACGACTTTTCCGCCGGCATCGCCGATTCCGAGAAGGTCAAGCCGAAATCCAAGGCCGTGGACTACAAGTTGCTGCTTTTCGCCGGCAACGAATTGCAGAAGATCGCCTTGGGCAAGATGGCCAAGGAACAGCCCGGAGGAGCGCTCAATGCCTTCAAGTGGGCGGCCCTGCGCACCAAGTATTTCACCCTCGCCGTGCACGAAACCGGGGCTTCCCTGATCCGCAACTTCAAGGCCGCGCCCAATCCCGATACCGGCAATCCCTCGCTGGTGCTGGATTCCTACGACCGCGTGCCTTCCAGCACTTGGGAACAGGAATTCCTCATTTACACCGGACCCGCGGATTACGACATCCTGAAAAGTTACGCGGGAGCGCGCCTCGAAAAGATCCCGGAGCGCGGACCGGCCTGGCTTTGGTGGCTCTCCAACGCCATCGCCTGGCTGCTCAAGTTCCTGCACAGTTTCATACCCAACTACGGCCTGGTCATCATCATCTTTTCCATCATCCTGAAGATCGTCCTCAATCCCCTCACCAAAAAGAGCATGGACGCCAACCTCAAAATGCAGAAGATCCAGCCGCAGGTCCAGGCCCTGCAAGCCAAGTACAAAAGCGATCCCAAGACCCTGCAACTGGAACTTTCCAAACTCTACAAGCAAGCCGGCGCGAGCCCCATGTCCGGCTGCCTGCCCCTGCTCTTGCAGATGCCGATCTTCATCTCGCTTTACAACGTCCTGCGTTACACCATGGACATGCGCAACGCCCGGTTTCTGGGCTGGCTCAAGGACCTCTCCGAGCCTGATCCCTACTGGATCCTGCCCATCCTGATGGCCGGCTTCATGATCCTACAGAGCCTGATGATGCGTCCTTCCCAAGCGGCTTTGGAGCAAATGGACGAAAAGCAAAAGGCCATGCAGCAGAGCACCAAGATGATGACCTGGCTGATGCCCATCATGATGTTCTTCATCTTTATGGGTTTGCCTTCCGGGCTCGTGCTTTACTACACCGTGTTCAACATCCTCAGCGTGGCGCAGCAATACTACCTGCAAAAACATCTTAAACAAAAGGAAACCGCATGACTACCATCGACAAGACCGGAACCAGCATTGAAGCGATCATCCGGGAGTTCCGGGCCGAATACAAGATCAAGGACTGGGAACTGAAATACGACATCCTGAAGAAGCCTTCCTCAGGATTTCTGGGCCTGTTTGCCAACAAAACCGCCAGCATCCGCTTCCACCTTCCCGAAGTGAGCGACCGCGCCACTTCCTTTCTGGACCAACTTTTGCGCAAAATGGGCGTGCCCTTCGACGCCATCGAAGCCAAGACCGAAGGCAAGACCATCTATCTGGAGATCAAGGGCAGCAAGGACACCGGCTTCTTGATCGGCAAAAACGGCTCCATGCTGGAAACGCTGCAATTCCTGGTGAACCGCATCTTTGAGAACGACAAGAGCATGGACCGCATCTACATCGACGCCGAGGGCTACCGCGAACGCCGCGAAGCCATCTTCCTCAAGCAGTTTCTACCCATCATCAAAAAAGTGCGGGAACAAGGCAAACCCTTTACCCTCGAGCCCATGGACGCTGGCGACCGCCGTGTGATCCACCGCCACATCGAACGGGACCGCGGCCTGCGCACCCTCACCATCGGCGAAGGCGAAAAGAAGCGCATCGTGATCTTCTCCGCCAAGCAAAGCGAATCGGAAGTCCTCAACCAGGCCCGCAAACAGCCCAACCGCCGTCCCCCCAGAAAACCGGACGAGCGCAAGCCCGAAGCCCGCAAAACCAACGACCGCAAGAGCTGAGATGAGCGCCAGACTGCACCGGGTTTCCGCCGGTGATTACTGGACCGACGGCGGCGCCATGCTCGGCGTGCTGCCGCGCGCTATCTGGGGCAAAACCGTCACGACCGACGAACGCCACCGCAAAAACCTCGCCCTCAATCTGCTGCTGATCTTTAGCGAAGGCCGCGTGATCCTGGTGGATACCGGCCTCGGAAACCGACTCACGGACAAACAGCGCGACATCTATAAACCCTCATCCTTCCTGCTTCCCGCCTCGCTCACCGAATTGGGGGTCTGCGATTCCGACGTCACCGACGTCGTGCTCACGCATCTGCATTTTGACCACGCGGGCGGCATTGTGACGGGATTTGGGGACTTCGACCGCCTCACCTTTCCCAAAGCGCGGCACTGGATCCAGCAAGTGGAATGGGACACCGCCAGAAATCCCGATGGCTTGAACCGCGCGGCTTACGCATTCGAGCAGCAACTGGCGCTGTTGGCAGACTCCGGGAAATACGAGCTTATCGACGGGGACCGTGAGATCGCGCCGGGCGTGACTTTGACCCATACCGGAGGGCATACCAACGGCAGCCAGATCGTGGAGATCCAGGCGGATTCAGGCTTCTGCATCTATCCCGCGGATATTGTTCCCACCATGTTTCACACCGCCCTGGCAGTCACCTCCGCCTATGATGTTTGCCGCAAAGACACGGTCAAGGCGAAGCAGTATATCTACTCGAAGTTGAAGGAGAGGCAGGGGTCGCTGTTACTCAATCATGACCTCAATCGCTGGGAAATCCCTGCTTCAGACTTACGGGTCTAACCCGTTCACCTGTTAACCCGGTTCACTCGTATCTGCACAGATACGCCGTCTGCTCAAGCACCTTCAGTTTAAACTTTTCGTTCGCGGGAACGATGAAGGTCTCACTGGCCTTGAAGACCCTCCATTCATTCGATCCGGGCAGCAGCACCGTCAGCATTCCCGAAATCACGGTCATGTATTCCACCGTGGAGGTTCCGAACTCGTATTCGCCGGGCTCCATCACGCCCACAGTTGATCTGCCCTGCGCGTTTTCCAATCCGATCGATTTGACCTTGCCCTCGAAATATTCGTTTACTTGCAGCATTTTGCTTCTCCTTGCTGGCGTATTTTTCTGATGAATCCACTCTTCCTGCGCCACTTTTCCTGTCCAGCAGATTTATCCCCGGGGGTTCCGCCTTCAACCCATCGGCCAACAAGTTGTCAGTCGGGGACCCCGAAAGCTGCACCCCGGGCTATGTTCTATCGAACCTTCCGGGGCTTTTCTGCCCTCATTTCAGTAAATCTGGAAACTTCAGCCAGGCCTTGCTGAAGTCATATCCCGCAGGCTCGCTCAACTCCGGCGTAGCAGCGTAACCCGCCAGGATTCATTGCAACGTCACAATGCTATCTATATCAATCGGTTGAACATTTTGTTTACATTGCGCTCTGGCGGGCAAGCGTCAATCAAGCGTTAATCAAGCCTTAATCACTTGTCTATTATTAACGCTTGATTAACGCTTGATTAAGGCTTGATTAACGCCGTGACGCCAGGAAGCGGTGAAGATCGGTAAAGGGGCCGGTATTACTATTATTAGGTCTACTTATAAGTGACAATGAAAACTGCAAATTGTGCAGCGAAAACTGCAAACTGTCGCA
>CAYSAT010000033.1:0-33013 GCA_964429035.1 uncultured Candidatus Cloacimonadota bacterium
CTGATTCATGGAGTTTAAACTCTGCCATGATAGCCGTTTTGGCCTCAGGTGTTAGTGGCATTTAAGCCTCCAGTGGTATTTTGGGGACAGCTTATTGGGGGGATGGAATCTGTAAAGAGTTTTTTTCGGTTAACGGGTTAGTGAGTTAACAAGTTAACGGGTGACGGGCAAGCGCTGAACCTGGTAAGTGAAGAATTATGTCTTCAGCTTGTTTTCATTTGACCTGATCAAAGATAACAGCAGACGCTTGACTGACAAGGCCGTTTCCCTGGCCAATGCAGGATCGGAAGAATCAGTTACAAAGCCCAACATTTCTGAGATTTCGATATGAGTCAGCAATTCAGTCAGAGAACCTAACGCGATGTTTAAATAGTTGAGTAGTTCTTTTGTAGACCGTCTTCCACAGCCTTCAGCGATATTTGCAGGAATTGAGATAGCAGCTCGTTTCATCTGGGATGCCAAACCCCATATCTCCTCGCGGGGAAATTTTCCAGTTATAATGTAAATCTGCTTGACCAGAGCCATGCTGGATTTATAGACTTCAAGATCTGTATGCATCATAATGAACTCCAAAACACTAGATATCCCAGTTACGTCACTTACCCTCACCCGTTAACCCGCTCACTGGTTAACCCAGAAAAAGTGGTGGAGGTGGCGGGTATCGAACCCGCGTCCAAAGAACCGCCCATGAGTGAATCTACATGCTTAGTTGTCTTTGATCTCAGCCATGGCGGTGAAAGACAATCAGACCCGCCAAGGCCCAGCTCATTATCTTAGCCGGATCCTATGAGCGCTCGAATCCGGAGCGGCCGCACTGTTTCGACGCCCAAGCCCTTCCCGGCGGTCCGGAAGAGTTGAACGTTAGCAGCTTACGCTGCTAAGGAGTAGTTGCTATTTGCAATTAGATTTGTTTGCTGCTTGTTAACGGAGTGGACAACATCTCCGGCATGCATCTCTCACACTCTGATTCCCTGTCGAAACCAAGTCACCCCCTATGCACTTTTAAAAGATCCGTGTATAATCTAGCGCAAACGGCTCCCGTGTCAAGCCCTAATTACGTCCGGAGGCCTTCAGGACCTCTCGCTCCGGGCTACAAGCCAGTTTGGGCTTCTGGTCCGGGAATGGCTCTTGTGATGCCCTGTGGAGATATCGCGGGCGTTCTGATGAAGTCTATTGCATCGTGCCGATGATATCTCTGAGGCTCAGGCCACGCGTCTTCAAATGCTCCCGCAAACCTTTATGGACGCGGGCAGCCGACAGGGGATCGGAATACTGCGCGGTGCCCACTGCGATCGCCGCGGCTCCCGCGTAAAAGAACTCCACAGCGTCCTGCCAGCTGTGGATGCCGCCCATCGCCAGGATGGGTACGCGCACGGCTTGCGCCGTTTTGTAGGTGAGAGCAAGGGCCACGGGTTTGATCCCGATCCCGCTGTAACCGCAGACTGGACGCGAGATGCGGGATTTTCCCGTGTTCCAATCGATCGCCATCCCATACAGCGTATTGATAAGAGCCAGGGAACTGGCCCCGCCTGATTCAGCGGCTTGGGCAATGGCGGCAATGTCGGTTACATTGGGGCTGAGCTTGACTATCAGCTCTCTCTGGGTGAGTCCAGCCAGCCGTTGCGTCAAAGCGAAAACAACGTCTGGATCGGCTCCGAAGGCGATTCCTTCCTTCTCCACATTGGGGCAGGAAACGTTCACCTCATAGCCGGCAATGCCCTCTTCTTTCTCCAAGGCCAGCAGGATATGGGCGAACTCGTCGATCGAAGCGCCTGAAAAACTGACTATCAATGGCACTTTGAGCGCTTCCCTCAGCCTGGGCAATTCTTCGGCGATGAAGCCCTGCAAACCTGGATTCTGCAAGCCGATGGCGTTCAATAAGCCGGCCTCGGTCTCATACAGACGCGGAGGCGGATTGCCCTTGCGCGCTTGCAGGGTGATCGTTTTGGAGACATAGAGCCCCAATACGGATTGCTCGATCAGTTCAAAATACTCCGTACCGAAAGTCCCGGAAGCCACTGCCACCGGGCTTTGCAGAGCCATGCGTCCCAGGGATGTCGCCAAGCAGTTCACATTTGCCCCCAGCGGACAAGATTGGCATTAAACACAGGCCCTTCCTTGCACACGCGCTGATAGCCCTCCCCCACCGGAACCGCGCAACCATGGCAAACGCCCACACCGCAAGCCATGTAGGCCTCCAGGGAAACGTAATGCCGCAGGGGCTCGACGATACGGGCCAGGGCTTTGAGCATGGGCAGCGGCCCGCAACTGAAAACAACTTCTATTCCTTTGTCACGAATGAGTTGGGCGGCTCCCTCAGTGACCAGTCCTTTCCTGCCGGAACTTCCATCGACGGTCCACACTTCATCGCAGGGAAAGACGTCATCCGCGCAGTTTCCTCCGTGCAGAAAGGTTACCTCGTTCGAAGCGTCCAAATAATCCCGCAGATAAGCCAGCGGCGGATAGCCCACTCCCCCGCTCACCAACAGCACCCGGGCATCCTTAACCAGTTGAAACCCGTTGCCCAGCGGACCCGTCAGCTTTAGAGGAGCGCCCGGTTCCAGATCACGCAAAGATTGGGTTCCCGGCCCCACAACCTTGATCAGGAAAGCGATCTCGTCGCCCTGAACCTGATAAATGCTGACCGGTTTGAACAGCCGGCGATCCTGCTCAGAGGCTCCGGACTTCAGTTCAAAGAACATGCCCGGACGGCAAAGCGCGGCCAGTTCAGCATCGCGAACTGCCAGCAGGCGGTAATTTCCGCTCATCGTTTCGCTGCGGCGCACTGGAAGCGTTAGGTAGCGAATCATTGCTCCGCTTGCCAGGTGACCTTTCCTTCCAGCAAGGTCCAGATCACTTTGCCGGACAGGGTTTGGTTCAACCAGGGGGTGTTCTTGCTTTTAGAAAGGATGTTATCGGCATCGAAGGTAGTGCTCTGGTTCAGGTCGATGATGGTCAAATCCGCTGGCAGTCCGGTTTTCAGAACGCCTGAAGGCAGGCCGAGTAATCTGGCTGGCGCGGAAGTCAAAGCTTGAATTAAGCGTTCCAGCGTTAGTATCCCGGGCTTGACCAGATTGTGGTAGAGCGCTGGGAAGGCGGTCTCCAATCCGATGATCCCAAAAGGCGCGTGGTCGAATTCGCGCACTTTTTCAAAATCAGCGTGGGGCGCGTGATCCGTCGCGATGCAGTCTATGGTTCCGTCTTTCAGAGCCGCGACGCAAGCCAGGCAGTCTTTTTCGGTCCGCAGCGGCGGTTTCATCTTGGTGTTCGTATCGAAGTTCAAACAGGCTTCTTCGGTCAACAGCAGATGGTGCGGCGTAACTTCGCAGGTCACGTTCAGGCCGCGGTCTTTGGCCGAACGCACCAGCTCGATCGACCGCGCGGTGCTGATATGGGCGATGTGCAAACGGGACTTGGTGTTTTCAGCAAGCATGATATCGCGGGATACGATCACTTCTTCTGCCAGCGCGGGAATGCCGGTGAAACCTAGCTGCGAGGACACTTTCCCCCCGTGGATCTGGCCTTTGCCGCTCAGTGACTCTTCCTCGGCGTGGACGATCAGCGGCAGGCCGAAATTGGTGGCGTAGCGCATGCAATTGAGCATCAGCTTGGAGTTTTGCACGCAGCGCCCATCATCCGAAACTGCCACTATCCCGCCGGATTTCATGGTCGCCATTTCGCTGATCTCCAATCCGGCGCTCTGCTTGGTCATCGCTCCGATCACGTAAACCCTGGCGAAGCCAAGGTCTTTGGCCCGGCGCTGGATGTAGTCCACCGTGGCGATGTTGTCCACCACCGGGTCGGTGTTGGGCATGGCGCACAAACTCGTGAAACCGCCATGAGCGGCAGCTTTGGTGCCGGAAACGATGTCTTCCTTATAGGTTTGGCCGGGATCGCGCAGATGCACATGGATATCCGTAAAGCCAGGGAATACGTGCATTCCGGTAGCGTCGATGACTCTTTCCGCCTTATCTTCCAGATGCTTGGCGATCTTCTTGATCAAGCCCCCTTTGATGAGGATGTCGCGGGGTTTGAGGGTTCCGTCCAGGTAAACCGTTCCGTTGGTGATGAGTGTAGTCATTTCGCGCTCCTTTTAGGCCTTGCCGCCCAGAATGAGGAACATCAGCGCCATGCGCACCGCCACGCCGTTCGCTACCTGTTCCACGATCAGGCTTTGGTTGCTGTCCGCGATCTCCGGCAAAATCTCCACCCCGCGGTTCATGGGACCCGGATGCATGATTAAAGCGTCCTTCTTGGCATATTTGATGGTGTCCTTGGAGAGCACATAGTGCTTGCTGTATTCCTCCAAACTGGGAAACAGGCCGTCGGTCATGCGTTCCATCTGCATGCGCAGACCCATCACGATATCGGCGTCCCTGAGTGCTTCCCGCAGGTTGTACTCCACGCGGCAGCCATAGATTTCCTCCATATTTCCGGGCATCAGGGTGCGCGGCCCGCAGACCGTGACCTCCATGCCCAGTTTCTTCATCCCGATCAGGTTTGAGCGTACCACACGGCTGTTCAGGATGTCGCCCACGATGGTGATCTTGAGGCCGTTCAGGTCGCCCAGTTTTTCCCAGATGGAAAAGATGTCCAGCAGCGCTTGCGTGGGATGCGCGTGACGCCCGTCTCCCCCATTGATCACGGGTTTGCCGGAGTATTTGTGCACCATTTGCGGGCTGCCCGGTGAACTGTGCCGGATGCAGTAAAGATCGATGCCCATGGCGTCCAGCGTATACACGGTATCCTGCAAGCTTTCGCCTTTCTGGAGCGCGGATATCGAGGCCTGGAAGCTTACCACGTCGGCGCTGAGGCGGTTGGCGGCGAGTTCGAAACTCATCCTGGTGCGGGTGCTGTTCTCCACAAAGAGGGTGCACACGGTTTTACCGCGCAGCGTGGGGATTTTTTTGTATTCCCGCAGGTTGATCTCCTTCATGCCTTTGGCGGCATCGAGGATATACATGATTTCTTCTGCGGAATAGTCGTCGAGGTCATAGACGTTGCGACCGAGGAATTGAGGCGTAGAGGTCATTCAGTCTCCTTTCCGGCTCACTGGCGCGGATTAAAGGTTTAGATTTTGTGGCCAGCCTAGAGCGCTGGGATTTTCGTCAAGAGATTTGTTTGGCCCTGATTCTCCCAGGCGCTGGTCGAAGCTTTGCATCCACAAAACATGGTCTTCCTTTTACAAGGCCAACTCGAGCTGGAAATGCTTTACATAACGAATGACAATGTGATGCCTACTGATGTCCCTTGTCAACAGATGGAATGTTTCCGTTACAGTGCGGATCTGGAATCCATATTGGAATCCACATTTTTCATTTTTCATTGTCTTCCGGATTCAGGATTTGCCCTGGGGGATTGCAGTCAATCACTTCTTAATCAAGCCTTAATCAAGCGTTAATAATTGAGAAGTGATTGACTAGTGATCAAGAAGTGATTAAGGCTAAGCCCCCAGGGTCCGGGTATGATCTGCAAAAGTTCTTGACTGATATCGTCAGGTTAATTTTTGGTCTGGGAAAGTGAAAATCCCACAGGAGAAGAGACCATGAAGAAATCGATCATAGTGATCCTGGCCTTGCTGATAACCCTTTCGGCTTGCGCAGTCCAGCGCCACAAACTGAGCGCGCAGGGCAACGTCAACCTGAAGACCGCCAACGTTTATTACGCCCAGAAGAACGTTGAGGAAGCCAGGAAATACTACACCCTGGTGGTGCAGGACAATCCCGACCACGCTTTGGCCTTGCGGCGCCTTGCCGATATCGATATGTACGATGCGGAGAGATTTGCCGACCGCGCCGTGGAACTGAATAAATCGGCCTATGAGCGCTATTCCAAAGCCCTGCTCAACATGGAAAAGTACGCCAAGCCCAAAGAAAAGGAACTGGCGGAGATCCGCGACATCAAGAAACGCAAAACCAGCTCCTGGACCCGGGTCTTCAAGGCCGCGGAAACCCAGCAGCAGGCTGGAAACACCCTGGAAGCGATCAAGATCTTTGAAACCGTGAGCGACATGGATACCACGCGCATCGAACCGCTGGTGAAACTGAAAGACATCTACATGAAAGATCTGAAGGATGAAGCCAAGGCTGAGCAGATCCTGCTCGACCTTTATGCCAAGGACTCCACCAATCCCATCCTGCTCCAGGAACTGGGCATTTTTTACATGAACAAGCAGGACTACGCCGCGGCCATCCCCTTCCTGGAAAAAGTGAAGCAGATCGAACCTTTGAACGCCAACAACCTGATGAACCTCGCTTACAGCCAGTTTAAACTTGATCAGTTCGAAAACGCCAGGATCAACAACCAACTGGTGCTAAACCTGGAACCCAATAACCTATACGCGCTCACCGACGCCAAATTGATCGCCTACAAACTGGACGACAAGGAGACGGCGGTCCTATATCTGAAGCGGCTCTTGAACGAACGCGACGACGATAAGGATTACCAGGAGCTCAGCTTCCTGCTCAACGAACTCAAGAATTACGAAGACATGATCACCTATGCCAAAAAGTGGCACGCTTACGACGAACTTAACAAGGACGCCGTGCTGTTGGTGATCCTCGGCGCCCAGAAAACCGGCAACAAGGAACTGGAAACCGAGTATCAGACCATTCTGAAAAGAATGAACTAAAAGCCTGATGGTTTAGGAGAGCCTGTTCACAGTGGACAGGCTCTTTTTTGTAACTTTGATGCGAACCAAACAGAAGACCGCCTACCTCTACGCCCTGGCCTCAGTGCTGGCCTGGTCCACCGTTTCCACGGCCTTCAAACTGACCCTGAGGCAGCTGACCCCGCTGGGTTTGCTGTTGTTCTCCGCGCTTAGCGCCACGCTGTTTCTGGCAGTGGTTCACCTGGCGCAAGGAGGATTCCGGGCTGGAGGCACTGCCCGCAAAGACTGGCTGCGTTCGCTTCCGGCGGGTATGCTGAATCCGTTTGTGTACTACTTGATGCTCTTTGTGGCCTACGACAGGCTGCGCGCCCAGGAAGCGCAAGTTCTGAACTACACCTGGGCGATAGTGCTCTCGCTGCTCTCGGTGCTCGTCCTCAAAGAACGTTTCCGAATGCGGGATTTGGGCTCTTTGTTGCTCAGTTTTTTGGGCGTGATCCTGATCTCCACCCAAGGGAGGATCTTCAGCCTCACTTTCACCGATCCGCTGGGTTCCGCGTTGGCTGTGACGACTTCCCTGGTCTGGGCTGGCTATTGGATCTTGAACATGCGGGATGGGAGTCCGGTGGTGGGCAGGCTGCTGCGCAATTTCCTGTGGGGGACCTTGGCGACAGTGCTTTACGCCCTGCTCCGCGGAAAAATGAACCAGGCGGGCTTGTTCACGGAGTCGGGAAGCTGGGAGTGGGGCCTTCTGGGAGCGCTGTATGTGGGCATCTTTGAAATGGGGCTCACTTTCATCCTGTGGCAAAAAGCGCTCTCAACCAGCGGCAGCACCTCGTCCGTGGCCAACCTGATCTTCCTGACGCCCTTCATCTCCTTGATCTTCATCGCGCTGATCTTGCGGGAAAGCATCCATCCCGCCACGCTGGCCGGCTTGGTGGTGATCGTGGGAAGCAATTGGTGGCAGAAGCAAAAAGAACGCAGATTATAGGCACAAGAAGATGATGAGGATCACAGCCTGACCATATCCATTCGCTCCGCGTAATCCGCCTGCCATAAGCATTCTCTAGACCGGCTTCTGCCATCCTGTCCCTTTGATTATCGAATCTTCAAATCCTCTTTTTCCTGGGAATCCTCCTTCTCTTTTTCAGATTGGCAACTCCAGTTGCGCGCAATCTTGTTGTTCTCCCAGCTCAAGTTTCCCCACTCCCACACCCAACAGCCGGATTTTCCTGCCCGCGTCCCAATTGGCGATCATCAGTTTTTGCGCGTAGTCGAAGAGGACGCTTTTATCTGAGCTGGTTTCCGGCAAAGGACAGGAGCGGGTGATGTATTCAAAGTTGTCGTACTTGATCTTGAGCACCACGTTTCTGCCCTGGATATTTTTGTAGGACATGCGGTTAACCAGGCGGTCCACCAGCTCCTGCAAAATGCTGAGGAGTTCGTCGATATCGTTCAGATCGGTGTCGAAAGTGGTTTCGCAGCTGATGGATTTGGGCTCGGATTCCGTGATCACGTCCCGGTTGTCGATGCCCCGCACCACCTGGTAGTAATACATCCCAGTCTTGCCAAAGTGGCGCAGCATGGTCTTCAGTTCCTGATTGAACAGGTCCTCCCCGTTTTGGATGCCCAGCTTGCGCATCCGGGCTGCCGTGACCCTGCCGATCCCGTGGAATTTCTCGATGGGCAGTTGGAACAGGATTTCCCGCGCGTTTTCCGGCGTGATCACGCTCAGTCCGTCGGGTTTGTTTAGTTCGGAGCCGATCTTAGCCAGGAATTTATTGAAGGAAACGCCAGCGGAGCAGGTCAGCCGCGTGGTTTCAAGGATGTCGGACTTGATGCGCCGGGCGATCTCGACCGCGTCGGGCTCTCCGATCTTGTTTTCAGTCACGTCCAGATAGGCCTCATCCAAAGACATCGGTTCCACGAGGTCCGTGTAGGAACAAAAGATGGCGCGCACTTGTTCCGACACCTCTTTGTAGAGCTGGAAATGGCTGTGGACGAATACCCCCTGGGGACACAGCTTCCACGCCTGATGCGAGCTCATTCCGCTGTGGACGCCATATTTCCGGGCTTCATAGGAACAGGTGGAAACCACTCCCCGGCTATTGGGCGGTCCGCCCACGATCACGCATTTGCCCCTTAGGGAAGGGTCTTCCCTGATCTCGATGGCGGCGAAGTAGGCGTCCATATCCACGTGGATGATCTTTTTCATAGCGCCAGCGTAGCCAAGGAAGCTGCCGCGTCAAGAGATTTCAACGCCCAGGAATCCCATTCCAGCAGTTCAGCTGCTCAGGGCGCTGGTTTTTTTCCTTGACAGCACAGGCAAACATTGATTATTATGAATCCACTAAAGAATAGGGAGGATACCGTGAAAATATCAGGTGTCTTTTTCGCCATAGTCATTATCGCTTTCTTACTGCCTTTTATGGTAGTTAAATGCGGAGACACGAAGCTGGCCACGTTCACCGGTTTCAAGTTGGTTACTGGTGGCGAGGTCAAAGCCCCTGCGATGGATAACATGATGAAAGGGCTGGGTGACGCGTTTAACATGGACAACACGACTCAGGAAGCCCAAGAAGATGAGCAGGAGGCCAAGGGCGAAAAGGTCAAACCCAACGCCTTTGCCATAATCGCGCTGCTGATGGCGGTCATCGGATTGATCACAGCCTTGATCATGAGCCAGGAAAAATACATCATTCCCCTGGTTGTGGCGATAGTCGGATTCATCGCCATGCTCTTGATAAAATCAGGTGTTTCGGGCGACATGTCCGCCGCTGGAAGTAAAGAAGTGGCGGATATGATCAAGATCAAGATGCAATTTGGCTACGTCCTCGCGCTATTGGCCTTCATAGGCGCAGCGGTTTTCGCCTATCTGGCAGGCAAAAACAAGAAACTGATTTCCCAGGAGCAGATCTCCAACATCATCCCGGACAAAGTGGAAAACGCCTTTGACAAAGCCAAGGACAGCGTTATCGCGGCAGGATCCGAGGCTTGGAACAAGGTCGAAGAAACTGTCGAAAAGGCCAAAACCAAGATTGATGATGCCAATCTTGAAGAGAAATTCGACAGCATGGTGGACAAAGCCAAAGAAAAACTGGACGAGGCCAATATCGGCGGCAAGATCGGCGAAATGGTCGATAAAGCAAAGGATAAGATCGAAGATGTGGTCGACAAGGCCAAAGACGTTGTTGGACCCGACGACACCAAGAAAGGCTGATAAAACCGCTTAGGCGGGATAAATACCCAGGATTGAGACCTGTCCTGGAAAACTTGGGCAGGTCTCGTCTTTTGCCCCCTGCAGAAGCAGCGGCAAGCATGATCTTAAATACATAAGGAGGTATTGTTATGGCAATTTCTAAAGACCTGACCGACTCGATACTAAGTTCCGTGCTGGATCGCGTCAAGGGATCGATCACTCCACCTGACGATACGCCGGATGATGACGAAAGCATATTTGGCCTGGTGAAAAGGAGTTTGGATCCTGGACAGGAAAAGGAAGAAGGGATTATTGGGCTGATTTCCAACGCTCTTTCTGCCGGCGGCGATTCCGGTTCCGGCGGTGGTTTGATGGATATCCTCGGTTCCCTCCTTGGCGGAGCTGCCCAAAAAGAACCTGAACGCGCTGAATCTTCAGGGGGCGGATTGATGGATATCCTCGGTTCCATTATGGGCGGTGGCTCGAAAGAAGAACCTGAAGCGGAGCAGGCAGCCAAATCTTCCGGCGGCGGATTGATGGACGCTTTGGGCGCGATTTTGGGCGGAGTTTCCAAAGCGGAACCCGCAAGCGAAGAATCCAGCGGTAACGGCCTGATGGACATCCTGGGCTCCGTTTTGGGCGGAGGTCAGAAAGATAAGTCCGAAAAAGACCGCGGCCTGATGGGCATGATCACCGACGCGATTGGCGGCGAGGGTGTCATTGGCGACATCCTCGAAAGCGTGCTGAAAAGCAAGGGCGTCCGCCAGCAACCTCTCAGCAGACAGCGGCCTGGCCGCCACGATCAAGGATTTCGTGGTGGACCTGATCGCCAAATACGTGCTCAACAAAGTCCAGGCCAACCTCACCGGCGGTAAATCCTCCCTGGGAAACACGCTGGGCGGCCTGCTCGACGCCTTGACACCGGATACCTGAGTATCAGTACATATCATCGAACCCGGCCATTTTCCGCCAGCGACTTCCAGGCCTGCCCGTTTCAACGCTGTTTGCCTGAGCCGGCGGAAAATGGCCTTTGCTATATATGAGTAGAAACGGGCAGCCAATCGTCTGGAAAGAACGCTGGAAAGTAGTCGCCGGCGGATTTCTGATTGCCATGGTGGGCGGGTTATCCTATTCCTGGGGCGTTTTCGTGGAACCGATGCAAGCCAGGTTCGGATGGACCAAGGCCGACGCCACTCTGCCCCTCTCGGTGTTCATGGTGTTTTTCGCGGTCATGATGATCCCCGGCGGCAAACTACAGGAGCGGATAGGTCCGCGCAAGCAGATCCGGTATGGCTCGGCGCTGTTCCTGGTGGCTTATTTTCTCAGCGCTTTGGTGCATTTCACGCTCAGCAAATGGTGGCTGGTCTTTTCCTATGGAGTGGTGGGCGGCATAGCCTGCGGGATCACCTATTCCTGCATCGCGCCTCCGATCAGACGCTGGTTTCCCGACCATCCCGGACTCGCTGTATCGCTTGGCGTAATGGGCTTTGGCCTGGCCTCATTCTTCTTCGCGCCCTTCAAGGCAAAAGTCGCGCTGCCGCAGTTTGGCATCCCCGGAACCTTCATCCTGCTTGGATTGGTCACTTTCTCCGTGGGCTGGATCGCCTCCCGCCTGGTCCGTAATCCAGAGAACGACTGGTTTACCCACCTCTTCGGCACAATGCACCTTTCCGGCCACACCAGCAGTATCGTGGAAGACGTCCGCCCGGATCAAATGCTGCGGGAAAAACTCTTCTGGTTCACCTGGCTTTCCTTTCTCTGCGTGATCTTTGGCAGTTTGATGATCATCGGGATCCTCCCCACTTTTGGCCAGGAAGCGTTAAAACTCTCTCCATTGCACGCAGCCATCCCGCTCTCCTTTTTCGCGCTCTCAAACGGGCTCAGCCGTCCCCTGGCCGGATTGCTCAGCGATAAGATCGGCTCGCTGCAATTGATGGTACTCGTTTACGCTTTGCAGACGGCGGTGTACCTGATAATGCCGACCTGTATCAACAGCCTGGCCCTGCTCAATCTCGCGGCCGTGATCCTGGGCATAGGGATAGGCGTAACCCTGGCCCTCTACCCCGTTCTCTGTTCGGAGTTTTTCGGGGTGATGCACTTGGGTGTCAATTACGGGCTGCTGTTCAGCGCTTATGGTTTCGCCGCGCTGGCCATCCCTGCCGGAGCCTGTTTGCACAGGTCTTCCGGGAACTTTTATTCCGCCTTGCGCCTATCCGGAATCTTATCAGCGGCCGGAACCCTGCTCCTGCTGTTTATACTGCTCTTCATGCGCAAGCGTCCGCATTGACCGGAATCCCGGCGCAGCGGTCCCGGAGGACTCAGGCTTACAGATAATTCAGGATCTTGTTGGCCCTGCCCAGGAAATCCTTCAATTCATCCCCGCTGAAGGCTTTCTGCTCCAGTAATGAAAGGTCGTGGATGTAGGAACAGAGGGTGTTCACCTCTTCTTTTTTACCCGCTGCAGCGAGTTCCAGGATCTTCTTGATCACCGGGTTTTCCTGATTCACCACCAGAGTATGGTATTTGAGCATGCCTGAATCCGCGGATCGGTTCAGCATGTCCATGTCGTGCCAGCGGCGCATCTGCTCGCTGAACACGATCATGGAAGGAATATCCGGCGACTTTAGGCTTTTCACCTCCACCGTGAGTTCCGTGTACACGTGTTCGAACAGGTCTTTGCGGGTATCCGCGTCCAGGGATTCCCGCACCGCGAAGGGGATTTCGTAAGGTTTGATGATCGTTTGCTCGCCATTCTGCACCAGATAGGGCGTGAGTGCGGTGGCCGCGGAGGGGTGTTTTTTCAAAAACTCGGCGTAGCTTTCCTTGCTGAATGAGGCTTCCACACTCTGATTGAGCGCGGTGTAGAATATCTCTTTCAGTTTGTCCGAATCGGCGCGGTTGGCCAGGTCCACCAGCTCTTTCTTGTCCTTGTTGACGAGGAGGTCGTTCACCTCGCTGTCGATGCGGATGAATTCGATGTTTTCCAGTTTGGTTTCCAGCTGCTGGTAGAGATGCGTATCCAGCGGCGAGGTTTGGAACACTACTTCGATGCCCTGGTCCTTCATCAACTGCAGATAGCTCACTTGCGTGTCTTCTCCGGAAGCGTACCAGATCCGGGTTTTGCCTTCTGTGGCCTGGTTGCGGGTCTTGTATTCCTCCACCGTCACATAATCGCCGGAGGCGGATTTGAAGATCACCTGGCCCTTCAGCGCGGCGAAGAAGTCGTCGTCCCGCAGCAGCCCGAATTTGATGAACGTATTGATGTCTTCCCAGTACTCTTCATACTTCTTGCGGTCGTTCTTGAAGGTATCGGCGAAATGGTCGGCGACCTTCTTGACGATGTATTTGCTGATCTGCTGCACCTGGGCGTCGTTCTGCAGGAAACTGCGCGAGACGTTGAGCGGGATGTCCGGAATGTCGATTCCGCCTTTAAGCAAGAGCAGGAATTCCGGGATCAGGTCTTCCAGGTTGTCCGCTACGAAAACGTTGTTGCAATACAGTTTCACTTCGCCTTTGTAGAAATCCGGCTCGTTGCGCAGCTTGGGGAAATATAGGATGCCGCGCAGATTGACGGGAAAATCCGCGTTGAGGTGGATCCAGAACACGGGATCGCGGTAATCGTGGAAAACGTTCTTGTAGAACTCGATGTATTCTTCCCTGGTCACGTCCTTGGGTTTGCGGTTCCAGAGGGCTTCCTTCTGATTCACCTGCTTGCCCTTGAACATGATCGGGTAACTCATGAAATTGCAGTAACGCTCCAGGATCTCGCGCAGCTTGCTTTCCTCGGCATAGTTCTGGGAATCCTCGTTCAAGTGGATGGTCACCGTGGTGCCGACCTGGCCACGTTTGCCTTCCTGCATGGAATAGTCGGTGCTGCCGTCGCATTCCCAATGGGCGGGAACGCTGTCCGGAGCGTAGGAAAGCGAATCGATGGTGACCTTTTCCGCCACCATGAAGGAAGAATAGAAACCCAGCCCGAAATGGCCGATGATGTTGCTCTGCACGTCCTTGAACTTGTTGATGAATTCTTCAGCCCCGGAGAAGGCGATCTGGTTGATGTACTTGCGGATCTCGTCCGCGGTCATGCCGATCCCGCTGTCGCTCACTTCGATGGTCTTCTTCTTGGCATCGAGTTTCACCTCGATCTTCATATCCTCGGCCTTGTAATCCGGATCGGCGTACTTGCGTTTGTTGATCGCGTCCACGGCATTGGAGATCAATTCCCGCAGGAAGATGTCATGCTGGGAATACAGCCATTTCTTGATGATGGGAAAGATGTTCTCGGTGTGGATGCTGAGAGTCCCTTTCTCGGTTTTTTTGGCAGGCATGTTCTGCTCCTTGTAATGCTTTAATAATGATTCTATGGACAAGATAAACGTGGCGGCCGGATTGTCAAGAAAAATTGGCAATCAGGTGAGCGGAGTGCTTATTTCCGGTAGAAAACCTGTTCGAAAGTAGCGCACTTTCATAATGTATCCTCTTGCTGGGAATGGTTTTATAACGTGCGCCACAAACTTCTGGCTGCCATGGAAGGTCCGGATCTTTCCGGAACCGTTCCCGCGGCTTGCAGTCAATCACTTCTTAATCAAGCCTCAATCAAGCGTTAATAATAGACGCTTGATTGAGGCTTGATTAAGACTTGATTAAGGCTAACCACCGGGAGCGAAATGCGGAAACGGAGCGGTTTGTTCTTGGATGTTCTAGGAAAATGATAAGATACCATTGAATGACTCGGAACACTGCCTTCAGGCGGTCGGTCCACCGCGTTTACGCGGTTTTGCTAGTCTCCCTCCAGTTTGGCTCGTAGTTTGGAAAGGCATGAAACCTATACGGATAAAAACCGCCTGAAGGCAGCGAACCGACCGCTGAACCACCCCAACAGCCAACACGTTGTCTGTCGATGCCCCCGGTAAACGTAGTGTTTTGGCTATGTGCAATGCTCTTAATAAGACTTGAAATAGTTCTAAAGGATTCAGGACTGCTTAGACAATCAAACAGGCGCCTGTTTCGATCTGGGAAGGAGCAGTTGAAGAATGCCTGTGGATGCTTGTTACAACGGCATTTGGCGTGTTACACGCTCACAGGACCTTGTATCTGAGCCAAAGTTTGTCGTTGATGAAGTTCTTCACTTCCAGAAGTTGGAGTTTTGCAGGCAAGATCGCGGGCCATTGCGGTTCCGGTGAGGCAAACAGCGTGGGAATTGTGAAGCCGCCGATAACGATCGGGCTAATCAGGATGTTGACCTCGTCCAGCAGCGAACTTCTGATCAGCGCGCCGCTCAAACGTCCTCCGGAACTGGTGGCAATCGTTTTTACCCTGAGTTTGGCCTGCACTTTTTCAAACATCCGGGGCAGATCCACGCGGTTTCGCCCTTCGATCAGATAAGGGATGTCGCGCTGGCGCAGAAAGGCCAGGTATTCTGGCGGGGCGGTCTCTGTGGTCAGATGCACCATATAGGTTTCCGGGTCATCGCAAACAGCCGTATAGCCGTTTCTGAACCTTCCTCTGCCATCCACAACCGAGGTCCAGGTTTTCCTCGCGGGATTGTTCAGAATGCCATCCGGCAGGAAATCCTGATAGAGTTCACCAGGTTCTCCTTCAAAGGGGGGAAGCTCGGCCAATTCTTCATTTTCTGCCACCAGCATGTTACTTCCTTCAAGGAACATGTCCGGCTTGTAAATCTCGAATACAGCCCGGGAAAATCCCTCCCATTCTTCGCGGGTGAAAAACATCGCATGGAGTTCCGGCTGCTTGAAAGTGTCAAACATGGTTGTGTTCGATCCCATAGTGATTCTGCCATCCACAGAAGCGCCAACATAGAGCACGACTTTCGGCCTGGTCATCAGTTCCTCCCTTTCCTTGGTCCAGGTTATCGAGATTCCTCACTCCTTTTTTAGTGTGGTTCCTGCTGTCAACCATTTTGTAAAGTGAAACCCCAAAAGTCATGTAGAAATCAAGAGCCCCCATCAGATCAACGAAAGATCATACAGGGAAGATTGTGAGTCCAAGAGCTTAATCAATTATCAGAACAGTGCGAACTTCCACAAGCAATAAAAAGCGACAACAGTTCTGAATTCACTTGCATGGACATGCTCATATGGGCTGATGAAACAGGAGTTCAGTTAGGATTCATAGCCAGGGGTAAGCCGACACAGAATGGCTATATTGAGGGATTCAATGGCAGGATGAGAAAGGAATATCTTGACAGGCATATATCCCTAAATATATTTGAAGCAAAGGAAGTAATTATGAATTGGGCCAGTCACTACCATGAAGAACGACCGCATCGGTCTCTGAATTCCAAGGCTCCCTCCGAGTTTCTCGATGCCTACAACTTAAAATCATGTTGCCCATTACAATCTGGCCTATAAATGGGGTACGATCAAAGAACCTCAAAAAGGAAGAACCCGCAACCTCGGATTTTGTCATCTGGTATAAAAAAAGGAAAATCTCTTCGAATCTGAAGCCATTAACATTGTTGAAATCAGATGACTGCCAATCCAATAGTACATGGGGCTAAATGTGCGGACAATGACTAGGTTCAATATCAATGATTGCCCTTCAGAACTTATCGGAGCTGAAGATACAAAGTTAAGACCAGTGATCATTTCAGCATCACGCTCCACCGATATCCCGGCTTTCTACTCAGATTGGCTGATCTCAAGGATAAAAGCGGGCTATGTTAAGTGGAAGAATCCCTTCAGCGGCGAGTTAACAAATGTATCCTTCAAGCAAGCCAGGTTGTTTGTGTTCTGGACTAAGAATCCCGCTCCCATGCTGGATAATCTTACTTTCTTTGATAACTGTGGATTCAGCTACTATTATCAATTCACATTGAACGATTATGAATATGAAAAATGGGAATTCGGCTTGCCGTGCTTGGAAGAGAGAATTGAGACTTTTATCGGGCTTTCTGAGCGAATCGGAAAGGAAAAGGTAATCTGGAGGTTTGACCCGATAATATTAAGCGATAAACTGGGTCCAGATGAGATTTTGCGTCGCATAGAGAGGATAGGTAATAGGCTCCATTACCATACTGAAAGACTTGTATTCAGCTACATCGACATTGAAAACTACAGAAAAGTCAAGCACAATCTCTGTTCTTTACCGGACCAGCTACATGAGATTGATACCCAAACCATGGAGATACTGGCAAAAGGCATCTCACAGCTAAACACAGGTTGGGGTCTGAGACTTGGTACATGTGCAGAGAAAATCGACCTGGAGCAATATGGTATCGAGCATAACAGATGCATTGACGATAGACTTATCATAAGGTTATTTTCTCATGATAAAGAACTGATGGCCTACTTGGGCTATACCACTAATGATCAAACCGATTTTCTGGCAGATCATGCCGCGGAATACAATTATCTTAAAATCAAAGACAGGGGACAACGTAAAGCTTGTGGCTGCATAAAAAGCAAGGATATCGGGCAATACAACACCTGTCCTCACGGTTGCGTCTATTGCTACGCTAACACGGACCATGAAACGGCCTTAAAGAATTGGAAGAAGGCGTTGGAGAAAGATCTTGAAACCATCGTATGATCCGGCACTTGATCCTTTCGTGCAGGATTTGAACAAACTGGAAGCCGTCACATTTCAGAATATTGTGGAGATCGCAGGCAAGCATAAGGATTACACTGCCTATACTGATAGGGGAAAAAAGATTCTAGAAACTCCTGGAGAGTGTAACAGATACATCGAGCGTTTCTTTCAAATGCACTACTTCAAGATTATCGACAGCATATCCAAGCTTTTAAGCTACGATAAGATTCATGAATACAGCGGTAGGGGTATTATACTGTACGACTGGGCCTGCGGTCAGGGACTGGTTAGCTGGCTGTTTCTAAATCAGTTGGCTGAGCGCAGACTTAAGATCAAAGTGACTGAGGTCATACTGATTGAGCCGTCTGCCATCGCCTTGAAAAGAGCCGAGGTCCTGATTCGGTACATCGATAAAAACGTAAAGCTTACGACCATCAACAGGCTGTTAAACGATATATCTGAGAAAGAACTGATCAGGACTGAAGATACCCTCCGCATTCATTATGTATCCAATTTTATCGACATGCTCAATTGGGAATCTATAGACTACTTATCAAAACTGATCATCGAATCACAGGTACACCAAGACTACGCTTTGGTTGCGCTGAGCCCGTATAGAGCATCAGCACTGGACAGGTTTATTAACAACTTTCCTGAGAGCAATAGAGTATTAGTATCCCAGCGTAACTGCACCAAAGATAACTCCTGCGCTAACTGTAAATTCAATAAAGAATTCTGTTCTGATAGCATAAAAAGCAGAGGCACAAAAAGGATCGAACGGATTGCCCTGATTACAGCCAAACAATCTCAAATCAGATTTTTAGCACAGCCTCCCCAGGATTTTGAAAAGGACCTGGAAGTCACCAATGTGGCATTGGTTTCATATGTATGTGATCCAGTACTTAGGTTAATCAGGGAATCCCAGTTTATTTTCCCGGTAGAAGAAGCAAAGTTCACATTCAAGCTGCCGCATCAGAGAAAAGATGCTCCGGATCTGGAGCAATCGGTATTGGGTGTCCTGATGAACCATATTGTGAGAGGTATGCCAAGCTATGTCCCGATTGAGATCGAAGATATGCTCGTTGAAGCCTTTTCCGGGATGATTGAGAGAGATATCAAGAATGGAAACATCGAAGATAAGTTCACGCTCCCAGCAGAAGAAATGCTTGGAACATATCGAGGGTTGCCATCCAAGCCTGTCCTGAATAGCCAAGAATTGAAGACTATCGCAGTTGATGCACTGATCTATATGGCACAGACACAATACGCCTTGATACAGTATTTACAGTTAAACTACACTGCAGATCGAGTTCGTTTTATACTGCTTGAAAAAGAACGATTCTATGCCCACTTCTGTATGCTAAGTCTCATTAACACGATACAAAAGCTATCAGCACTGATCCCAGAAAGTAAGCTCCCCGAGATCGAATATGTGGTGTATAGTGACACCCACGATTCTTTATTGGCCTCGTGTAATTCAAAATTCGGCTTTCCAATCAGCGATCTGGCCTCGCTTGATACCGCATCTTTAAATAGAGAAGACGTGTTGGTTATATGCGGTGAGATCCCCAAAACCATTACAAATCAAGACATCGAGAACGCAATAACTGTAGGACCCACTAGTGAGGAGGCAGTTACTCATAGATTTCACAGTAACGAACACATCCGTTATTCCCTATCAGATCAAGGCGATCCCACAAGGGAAAAACTGATTGACGATTCCTTGCACTATTTTCTCAGATCATTGTTCCGCAAACAGGATTTCTGGCCCAGGCAAAGAGAGATTATCAGTAAAATCATGGAATTGAACTCAGTACTGGGTGTACTTCCTACTGGGGGAGGAAAATCCCTTATATATCAATACAGCGCTTTGATGCAACCAGGATTCTGCATCGTTATAGAGCCCATACGCTCGCTGATGAAAGACCAGCATGAAGAACTTTCAGACCTGCAGATAGACTCTATCTACATCAATTCAGATCTTAAGCCGGAAGAGAAGCTGATCCGGCTGACCCGGTTTGTTGCTGGAGAGAGTTTGTTCCTGCTTATGTCTCCGGAACGCATGCAGATGCCGCTAACCAAGATTGATTTGCTGTATATGTCCAACCAACGGCGTTACGCTTCTTACTTTGTAATCGATGAGGCTCACTGCGTTTCAGAGTGGGGGCACGACTTCCGTCCCAGTTACCTTAGCCTGGCAAAAAACGCTGTGGACTGTTTCAAGCCTAAATTTGGCAAGCCATTACCACTGATAGCGCTTACCGCTACAGCTTCTCTTGATGTGCAGCATGACGTTCAGAAAGAAATGACCATCAATGGTTCAGATCTACCTGAGATAGTAACCGATCCGATCAAGAGGCAGGAGATCGACTACTACTTCCTGAGGGCTACACAAAAACATGAGGAATTGGAAAAGTTGTTCAGCTCTCTTACCGACGATTCCTGCCAAATCCCCATCTCGAAAGAGAACGCCGCACTGGTCTTTTGTACTTACAAAAAGGGACTGACAGGAGTGTTTGGCAGCCGCAACGATGGTTTCTACTACTCTCTAAAAAGACGATACAATGATCTAATCGGTGTGGGCTACTTTAGCGGGGCAGATGAAAAAGATGCTCAAGTATCCGTTGAGGAAATGAACAATTATCAGAACATGTTCAAAAGAAGTCAGATAGGCATCATGGTGGCGACCCAGGCCTTTGGGATGGGTTTTAACAAACCTAACATCCGTTATAGCTTTCATGTAGATTTACCTAAATCCATTGAGTCTTTGGTGCAGGAATCAGGGCGCATAGGCCGCGATAAGTCATCATCCAGCAGTTATTTACTTTATAATGAGAGAGACCGGGATTTCAAACTACAACTCATGAAAAAGTCCCATGTGTCGCAGGAACTAGCCGCAATTATACTAAATGAAATCTTTGGGATCAAATCAGAGGAGAATAAACTTGATATCAGAAAACTCATATCGGGGATCGATTATTATAGCAAATGGCCGAAAGAGCCCGAGCATAAGAGGATTTACTTTAATCAAACAATCAATGAAGATTACGACAATAACCAAGCCAATAACAATAATCGTGCTTGCTATTTCGACCTAGCTTTGAAACAGTTAGTTAATGACCCGAAAAAGCCAGTTGATAATGGCTTGTTTGATGCAGTACGCTTTGCGCTGCAGCATAGCACTATTCTTACAGACATTCTTGTTCCACTCAAGAAACGTAGCCTCTTGGATATCATCAAGCTCAACAACAGCCTTGTTTATCACCATAAAATATCCAAATATTTGATGTTCAACTCCCTGAAGAACAACCCAGATTATTGCCAATATGCCAGAAGCATTGAGTTGGAAATCAACTTTGATGAAGTGCAGAAACAATGCGAGTTTGTGCTGTATCGCCTGCAATTGTTAGGCGTTATTGAGAACTATTCCAACAACTATTCAAGCGGGGACTTCGAGGTCGAATTCAAGGTACCTGATGTTGATACTATTATCACAATCTACGAGGCATATCTTGAAAAATATCGCTCCAAGGCATTCGTCCACAAAAAGATATCAGCTCTTAAAGATCTGCTTGACTCAGAAAATCTGTTTGACCATTATTCTCGCATCTTTGATGATCTTTCTGGTTTTTTTGATGAAAACATTCAGAAAAAAAGAAACCAGGCATTGCAGGAGATGTACCAGACAGCCGATCTTGGGAAGAAAAAAAGCAAGGAAGAAATCAGAGATCTGCTTGATCACTACTTTAATTCGAAGTTTATCAGCGATCTGACGACTGATACCGACGGGGGTAAAGAAGAGAAATGGGAAACACTGCTCAAGTACTTAAATGAGGTAGCCGATCCAGCCAATGGTTCCCGGATCGAGAACCTCGAACATATGGAGGGGGCATGTTCCCGCTTACTGCAAGAGTATCCGGATAACTACGTCCTCTTGATATTGCGTTCCTTGACACTTCTATGCCTCGCAAACAATACTGATAAAATGATAAGCAGTGGTATGGACTATTTCAGGAAAGGATGGGCTACATTGTTCGAGAGCATTGATGAAGAGGGTATGGAAAGGGTTTATAATCAGGTATGCCTTCCCTTTCTGGCTGTGTTACACCAAGATCTAACAGACCACGAATACCAGGTCTGCCACAGTGTCAATTTCGCACTTTACGCTAATAGATTACTTAAAAACCATAACGAATATCTAAAAACTTTTAGAGGTACTGATGGACAACTATGACAACATTGCACATGACCTGAAACAGACTATTGACGAATACAGGCAAAATCTGGAATATTTGAAGGATAGGTTTGCCGATATTGGCAATATTATTACTGAGTTGGATCAGTTAAATCTGCAAGCGCAACACTCGGAATTGAGGGGACAAGAGTTGTTCGACAAATTGTCCGGCCTGGAATTGAAACATGCTGACCTTTCGAAACAGATGAAAGTGCTTTCGGCGGATTACGATAGTGCATTAACCAACCTTAAGAACCAGCACAATGAATGGAGTAAGGCTATTGGTAGCATTGTTCGTGATGTGTCGGCTTCGATAACCGATCTGAGAACGGATTACAATGATAGATTGAACAAAGCAGTGGCTGAGATATCTCTTCAGGCAAAGCAAGAAGCCGCCTCGATTGAGCAGTTTTTGCAGCAATTCTCTAAAGAACAAGTAGCTGAAATTGAGCGAATCAAACAAGAACTTGTTAGCAATATCATCCAATCATTAGGCGATAGCTCAACCCAATTGATGAATCTCAATCGAGAATTGCACAATACTAGTGATGACCATAGAGAAAAGGTAAAATCAATCCTTATGGAGAAGGTTGAAGAGCATGCAAGTCTTCTAGAGCAAAAGATTGAATCAGTTGAGGTATCATCTTCTCAGAAAATTGAAGATCTACGTAATGCAGTAATGTTGGATAGCAAAACTACCCGAAAAACTAACATAGCTGGTTTTATCATTATTCTGGCCTTCATTATTGGGCTGATAGTTTTTCTTATCGTATCTTTATAGTGCTTATAGACAGGTAGTAATATCAAAACTGATTCATTAATGATTTGGATATAGGGGCAATCATTTATAGTGTTTAATGGCTATTGACAAATCGGTGTTATAACCTGCAAACTCGAGTCATGATTTGACATATAGCTGTCACTTCTGATGAGCTTCAGATCCAGATGGCTTGACATAAGGGTGTCATAAACTGGTGGCTTTTCTGCGGTTCTGTCAAACATATGACATGATTTGACATTTCCAGTGTCACTTTTTAGTCAACCACTTCTTCAATCTTGCCGGCCGGGATTTAGCTGGTTTGCCGTATTCGCACCGCGTACCTGGGAAAACTCAAATTTCCGCTTGACAGTATGGTGTAAATGAAATTTACAGCATATATGTCAAGCAAACGGGACAATCGAGGATAACATGACCGACAGTTTGTATCCCAAAATGCACAGTTTTGTGAAAGAACGGCTGGCTCAGCTAAGGGTCCTGAAAGTGCTGCAAGATAGTTCTTACAGCCATTTGGTGGAGATCAACGGCAAATCCGGCTCGGGAAAATCCTATCTGGCGGAACCCCTCATCGAGATTCTGAACGCCAGTTTTGACAGGGTTGAATTCTTTACACCCCATCCGCTTTATTTCAACCAGTTCGTGCAAGTGCTGCAGCTGCTGTGTGACGTCGATGCTGAGACGCTGGAGGAGCTCTTCGCCGAAAACAGGAAATCCTACAGCACCGGCCGCAAATACGATTTCTTTTATTACCTGACCGCGCAGCTGAACAAGCTGGAACTGCTGCGTCCGCGCGCCCTGGTCATCGACGACGGCGACGTGTTGGACCAATACACGCTGGACTATTTGCAGTACCTGGTGCAATATGCTTCGGAAAGCGGGATCCAGATCGTGATTTTCTCGCAGCGGCGCTTGTTTTCCTTTTCGGAGGCGGAGTTCATCCCCTTCCTGAATGTCGACGAACTGCAGAAACTGCTGCACATGACTTTCCCGGACGCCGATCTGGGCTACATCAAGGAGAGCGAGATCCTGCAAAAGATCTCCGACGGGAACCTGCTGGTGGTGGAAAAGATCCTCTCCGAAATGCTGGCCGCCAAGCCGAAGGGGAAGTTTGACCTCAGCCCTTTCCTGGACAAGACCTTCGACCCCGGCCAGATCTACCAGGAAACCGTCTCCGCGCTTACTGACAGCCAAAAGGAGCTGCTGCTGGGGCTGTTCATCCTGGGCGAGGATTTTACTCAGGAACACGCCAAACAATTGGGCCTGGGCAAGACATTCCGCAAGGACATGAAGCATTTGGCTGCCAACGGCCTGGTCAAATGCGCGGACACCCAGTGCGTGGTCCAGAAGAAGAATTCGCTGTTGCTGTACCTGCGGCAAAACCAGGCGGAAAAACCACAAGGCTTCATGCAAAGGCTTCTGGGCGTGCTCTCCGATGACGATCTGCACCGCCAGACCCAGGTAAAATTACTGATCTCCGCCAAAAAAAGCAACGCCGAGCTGTTCGCGGAGTTGGTCTCCGAGTTGGAAACCCTGAGCGACAATGAGAGCTTGCTGGAGATCTACACCTATCAGCTGAAACACGCCAAAAAACCCGCCAACCTGGTTCAGATCCACAAACAAATGGGCATCGCCCTGGCTGGATTGAACCGGAAAGACGAGGCTGTGGAAAACTTCCGGCAGGCATTGCATCTCTGCACGGAACATGCGTTGCCGGCCGAAGAGATCGTCCATCTGCTGGCCAACAACCTCTACGCGGTGAATTCCATCGCCTTCGCTCTGGAAATCATCAAGAAATACTCGCCGGCGACCATCGATCCCTACTGGAAAACCAAGATCCAACTGCTGAAGGCCGATATTCTGGCCGAAAGCGAGGAATTCGCCGAGGCCCAAAAGGTCCTGGAGCAGGTCCTGCGTTCTGTGGCAAGCATCGAGGAAAAAGTCCAGCGCTACCTGATCCAGGGCGAAGCCAAGAAGATCAAAGGCAAGATCCACTACTACGTGAATGAGTGGGAGCAATCCGAAACCGCTTTCCGGGACGCCGAGAATTTTTACACCCTGGCCAATGACCACAACGGCCTGGCCGCCATCTACAACAACCTCGCGGTGCTCTATATGTTCCAGGGCGATTGGGATAAAAGCGAGCAGTATTTCCTGCGCAGCCTGGCCCTGGAACGCGAATACTACAACCTCAACGGCGTTTCCGTGTGTTACAACAACCTGGGCGGATTGATGGACGACAAGGGCGACCAGGACAAATCTCTGATGTACCTGGAAGAAGCGCTGCAACTGCAAAAGATGCTCAACGAGCCCTATAACATCACCAATATCTACAACAACATCGGCGTGACCTGGATGGATCACAACGAATACGATAAAGCCGAGGACGCGCTGAAAAAATCGCTGCAGACCGCGATCGACTTCGGCTTTTTCCGCAATACGGTAGCATCGCTGAACAACCTGGGCGCGCTGTATTTCAAGAAAGGGGATTGGACCCAATCGACCTCCCTCTATGAACAAGCGATCGAAAAGAGCCAGGAAAACAACTTCACCGAGGGCTTGCTGCGTTCTTTCAACAATCTGGGCGAAGTGTATGAAAAGCAGAACGAGCTGAACCTGGCTTACGACCTCTATTTCAAAGGCCTGGAACTGCTGCCCACCGTAAGCGACGATTACATCAAGGCCGAGCTGTACGGCAACCTCGGCAGCGTGCTCACCAAACTGCACAAGTTTAAGGAAGCCTATTCCTACCTGGTGGAAAGCCTGGACTTTTTCAAATCCATCAACGCCCGGGCCAAGATCGTGGAGGGCTTTCAGAAGCAGGCCTATTACTTCATTCTGACCCGCAATTACGAAAGCGCCGACTACTATCTAAGCCAGGCGCAAAAACTCGCCACCGAGCAAAACCTGCAGTTCGAGATCGGCAAAGCCCACTATCTGCGCGCGCTGTTGGAAAGAAAAAACCTGGCCGCCGCCAAGGACCACTTGCATCAGGCCATCGAGATCTTCGTGGAGACAGCCAACAACTACGAGCTATCGCTGGCCAATTATGCCCTCGCCGAGGTGCTTTTCGACCTGCAGGAATGGGAAAGCGCGCTGCAGATCCTGAAGACCAACATCAAGATCATCCAGCAGTATGGCTCGATCAAACTCCTGGAGCAAAACGACATCCTGATGCAGAAGATCAGCCGGGAATATTCCGTGCAGATGAAGGACGTCAAGTTTGAAGAAAACCTCCTCAACCAGTTCTACGAGATCACGCAGAACCTGAACACGATCTCCGACCTGGATGTGTTGATCGAGCAGACCCTGGCGAGTTTCGTGGACATCTCGGAAGCCGACGGCGGCATCCTGTGCCTGCATACCAGCGGACCCGTTCCGGATTCCTGGGATTACAAGATCTTCAGCAATTTCTCCGCCGACAACAAGTACTATGACAACTTTCTGAACATCTGCTCCCAAGTGTACGAGTCCAATGCCATCCAAAACCACAAACAGCCGCACTTCGCGCCTTCCTACAACAACATCGTGGCCCTGCCCCTATCGATCCGCAAGGACGTCCTGGGCGTAGTATTGCTCTTCTGCAAAAGCGGTTCGCACTATTTTTCGGAACGCATCGTCAACCTGCTGAGCGCGCTCTGCAACCAGGCGATCGTGATCATCGAAAACATCCGTTCCGCCAGTCTGGAAAAGACCCACGCCATCATCCGCGAACAACTGAACGCCGGCAACATCTACGCCAACATCATCGGCAAGAGCCCGGAAATGCTGAAGATCTTTGAGATCATCGACAAAGTGAAGGACACGCCCACGACCGTGCTGCTGGAAGGACCCAGCGGAACGGGCAAGGAACTTTTCGCCCGGGCCCTGCATTACAGCAGCAACCGCAGCGGCAAGGCTTTCGTGGCCCAATATTGCGGCTCTCTGCCGGAAACACTGTTGGAAAGTGAGCTTTTCGGCCACGTCAAAGGCTCGTTCACCGGCGCCGCCTACGATAAAAAGGGGCTGTTCGAAATCGCCGACGGCGGGACTTTTTTCCTGGACGAGATCGCCGACATCAGCCAGAGCACGCAGGCCAAATTACTGCGTTTCCTGCAGGAAGGCGAGATCAAACGGGTCGGCGCCACCAAGACGGAAAAGGTGAACGTCCGAGTGGTTTGCGCCACCAACGTTTCTCTGGAAGAGAAAGTGAAATCCGGCGAATTCCGGCTGGACCTCTATTACCGCCTCAACGTCATCCGCATCGAGGTCCCGCCCCTCAAGAAACGCCAGGGCGACATTCCCCTGCTGGCGATCCATCTTTTGGACAAATACAACAACCGCATGGGCAAGAGCGTGGCGGGCTTTTCCGATGAAGCGATGAAAACGCTGGAGCAATACGAATGGCCGGGCAATGTGCGCCAGCTGGAAAATGAGATAGAACGGGCCGTCACCTTCGTGGAAAACGGAGCCTTCATCAAGAGCTCAGACCTCTCCGACGAGGTGCGCCGCTACATGGAAAACCGGCAGACGATCAGCATGCTGGCGGGCAAAAAATCGCTCAAGGACGCCATGGACGAATTGGAGCGCAAGATGATCGTGGAGGCCATGGAAGCCCAGGGCTGGAACCAGACGCAGGCCGCCAGGGAACTGGGCGTTTCGCGGCAGGGCCTGATCCAGAAATTGAAGCGTTACAACCTGTTCAAAGAAGAAGATTAGGCCTCCCGGGCAACCATGGATAACGAATCACCGCGCCAAATCTTCGACAGCCTCAATTTCGTGGCGATAGATATCGAAACGACCGGGCTTGACTACAAAACCGACGAGATCATCGAATTGGCCGCCATCCGCTTTGTGGCGGGACGGGAAAAGGAACGCTTCACAACCTTGGCCAAGCCCCGCAAAGGCCTGCCCAAATTCATCGCGCAACTCACCCATATCACCGCTGAAGACCTGCGCACCGCTCCAGATCTGCGCGTGGCGCTCAAGGAATTCTTCGCTTTCGTGGGCGACGACATCCTGGCGGGGCATAACGTCAGCTTCGATACCGGCTTCATCAATCACTACTCCGCCTTGAACGGTGGCGGCGTACTCACCGGCAAGGCCTGGGACACCGCGGAAATCTCACGCGTTTATCTGCCCTATACCAACGACCACAAGCTGTCCACGCTGGTCCAGTTTTTCGGAATCGAACTCACCGGCGCGCATCGCGCCGCAGCGGACGCCACAGCCACGGGACTGTTGCTGGTCCAACTGAGCGAGTACATACTCCGGCATTTCCCGCTGCTGGTCAATGCCCGGCTGCTCGACCTCAGCAAGCAGGCCCAGCTTACGGATTCGCTCTATCACTACCTGCACGGGATTGTGGAATATCAGCGCCGCTTCGCGCTCACCGGCGCCAAACCCCAACCTCCTGACGTGGCCAGGCCGAACGTGGTGGACCACTCCGTAGCGCAAGCAAAGAGGCTGAACATAGACCAGGTTTTTGCGGAGGCGGGGTTGTTCGCGGACTTGTTCCCCAATTTCGAATTCCGCTCCGGGCAGTTGGAAATGGCGCGCGTTGTGGAGACAAGTTTCCGCGCGGGCAAACACCTGGCGGTGGAAGCTGGGACAGGCGTGGGCAAATCCTTTGCCTACCTCGTGCCCGCAATCACATTCGCCAATCAGCACCAGACCAGGATCGTGGTTTCCACAAACACCAAGAACCTCCAGGAACAACTTTTCTACAAGGATCTGCCCCAACTCAAGGAAATGCTGCCCCTGCCCTTCAAAGCCGCGCTGGTCAAAGGCCGGGAAAACTACGTGTGCGAAAGGCGCTGGCAGGAATTCCTGATGGAACAGACCCGGGGGATCAGTCCCTATGAAGCTTCCGCCCTGCTCTATCTTTTTATCTGGAAATATCTCACCAAGTCCGGCGACGTCAGCGAAAACTCCTCGTTTGACCGCAACCGGTTCAGCATCGCCTGGCGCAAGGTTTGTTCCGACCGCTTCATGTGCATGGGGCGAAAATGCCCCCACGCCGGAAAATGTTATGTGATGACCCTGCGCAAGCATCTGGAAACGTCCTCCGTGGTGGTCACGAACCACTCGCTGCTTCTGGCCGACATCCAGATGGACAATTCCACCCTGGGGGAATACCAGTATCTGGTGGTGGACGAGGCGCACAACTTGATGGCGGCGGCGGAACGGAACCTGGGCATCAATCTTGGCTACGCCGACATCATCAACTTCTTCAACCATCTGGCTTACATGCAGAAACGCAAAAGCACCGGCCTCCTCAGCCAGTTGGAATTCACCATCGGTAAAAGCGTGGTCCCCCAAGCCGGAAAAGACCAGGGCGCCTTGCTGTGCCGGAATCTGACGGATCAACTGACGGGGCTGCGCAAGCTCGTTCTCGACCTCTTTAACGAAGCCGCCGCACGCTGTTCCGCCGCCGACAGCTATGGCAAACTGCGCATCAAAGATCCGCGCGAACAACCCCGCCTTTACCAGTTGCTGAGCGGCCTCCTGGCCAGCTGGAAGGATTTCCTGAAGCAGCTCCAGGCTCTTTCCAATGTCTTTTCTTCTTACAACAGCAAACAAGTGCCCAACTACGACGCCCTCGGCGAAAACCTGGCGTCCAGCGTGCTGCGCGGCGTGGAACTGGAAAACAATCTGCTGGCCGTGGAGAATCCGGATCTGGACAACTATGCCCTGTGGATCGAGAATAGCTTCCGCCCCGAAGGAAAATCCCCCGCCTCGGAAATCTGTTACGCCCCGGTGGACGTCTCCACGCATCTGAACCGCATGCTCTATGAAGTGGTGCCCAGCATTGTGTTCACTTCCGCCACCCTGGCTTTGCGCGGTTCCTTCAAGTATTTCTTCTCCCAAAGCGGCCTCAGCCTGGTTCCCGCGGAACGCATCAGCACCAGCATCGTGGATTCGCCCTTCGATTACCACACCCAATCGAGCCTCATGGTGGGATCCTTCCTGCCCGAACACAAGGACAAATTCTTCATCAACCAGGCCCTGGCCTGCGTCGAACAGATCGTCACCTCCACCAATGTGGGCACCATGATCCTGTTTACCAGTTACAAAGACCTGAACAGCGTTTACGACCACCTCGCCGATGTTCTGTATCACAGCAAACGCCCGTTTTTCGCCCAGGGCAAGGCGGTCAGCCGCTCATCCATGCTCGAGGAATTCAAACGCCACAAAAACGCCGTCCTGCTGGGCACCAACTCATTTTGGGAAGGAGTGGACATCCAGGGCGAATCACTATCCCTCCTGATCTTGTTCAAGATACCCTTCCAGGTGCCCACCGATCCAGTGGTTGAAGCCCTGATCGATAAGCTGGACCGGGAAAACAAGGATTCCTTCATGCATTTCATGCTCCCCAACGCGCTGCTCAAACTGCGCCAGGGTTTCGGACGCCTGATCCGCAGCAAGGCCGACCGCGGTATTGTGCTGATCATGGATTCCCGCGTTTCGAACAAGGCTTACGGCGAATACTTCAAGCAGGTGCTGCCGGCCCAGTGCCTGGAAATGCGCAGCGAACTGGAACTCTTGAGCGAGATCAGCCGTTTCTTCAACCAATCCTGAGAGTTTGAACATGCTCAGCGATCTGCTCCGCGTGTCTCTGCCCGCCCTTGTGGATAGTGGCGCGATCCGCTTTGGCGAACCTCTGAAAGAGCATTGCAGCTTTGGGATTGGCGGTCCAGCGGAAGCGTTCTGCGTACCCGTTTCCCTGGCGCAACTGAATGACCTGCTGCTCTTTGCGCTGCGTAATGAGATAGCTTACTTCATCCTTGGCCGGGGATCAAACTTGCTTATCAGCGACGAAGGCCTGCCAGGCCTGGTCATCAGCACCAGCGGTCTTAACAAGATTAGCCACGACGATAACTGCGTCAGTGCCTGGTGCGGGGTTTTGCTGAAAGACCTATGCGATTATGCCGCGGGCTTGGGTTTGTCCGGGCTGGAATTCGCCTCCGGAATTCCTGGTAGTGTGGGCGGCGCGGTGTTCATGAACGCCGGAGCTTACGGCGGCGAGATCAAGGACGTCCTCTATTGCAGCAAGTATCTGGTGCCGGAACTCAGCGCTCTGGAAACCGGCTCCAAAGTACGGCATCTAAAGGCCGCGGAACATCAGTTTGATTACCGCCGCAGCGTGTTCCAAAATAGCGGATACATACATCTGAGCAGCGTGTTCCGCCTCATTCCTGACGCTCCGGAACAGATCGCTCAGCGTATGCGGGACCTCGATAAACAACGCTGGGACAAGCAGCCGATGGACCTGCCTAGCGCTGGTTCCGTGTTTAAACGTCCGCCCGGGCATTTCACGGGGAAACTGATCGACGAATGCGGCCTGCGTGGTTTTCAGATCGGCGGCGCGGCTGTTTCGGACAAGCATTGCGGCTTCATCGTCAACCTCGGCGGAGCGACCGCCTCCGATGTCCTCGCGGTGATCAAGCACGTCCAGGATCATGTGTTTGAGCGCTTCGGAGTGGTGTTGGAAACCGAGCTCCGCTTTGTTGGCCAGGCATGAAAAAGCCTGTCTCGCAGTACCTTTGGCCTTCGCTCCTGCTGCTTACACTGCTGGCGGCGTGGCAGATCATCGGCGCAAAAGCCAAAATCGCCTTTTGGGTCCTGCCAACCCCTTTTGATGTCCTGCTGGTGTTTAAAGAGCAACCCGGCCTGATTTGGACGCATCTGAAACCGACCCTGTGGGAAAGCGCTGGCGGGCTTGTTCTGGCTACGGTTCTGGGCGTCAGCTTTGCCATGGCGATGCACAGTTCCCGCATCCTGAAGCAGCTTTTCTATCCCTACCTGGTCGTTTCTCAAACCGTGCCCATCATCGCCGTCGCCCCACTCATCATCCTCTGGTTCGGGTTCGGGATTTCCGCCAAAATCTTCGTGGTAGTGCTGGTCTGCTTCTTCCCCATCGCCTTGGGCTTGTTCGACGGACTGCGCCAGGTTTCGCAAGAGCAGATCCGCCTGCTCAAATCCATGGGCGCCAGCGCCTGGCAAATCTACAGGCTGCTGAAAATTCCGGCCGCGTTACCCAACTTGTTCACCGGCTTGAAACTCGCCGCCACCTACAGCGTGATGGGAGCGGTGATCGGAGAATGGCTGGGCGGAGACGCCGGACTGGGGATCTACCTGACCCGATCCACCAAATCCTTCCGCACTGCCCACGTGTTTGCCGCCATCCTTGCCATCGTGGTCCTCAGCCTGCTGATGTTCGGCCTGGTGGCTGTTCTGGACCGGCTGCTGCTGGCCTGGCATTATAAAAAACTGGAAGAATACGAGGACACGGTAAGATAAGGGCTGCGGCGCGCTCTGCTGATTTCAAGGCGGGCGGAAAGCCGGTCACCATTTCCAGGGCAGCAGATAATCCTTGATCTCTTCGTTGTAATAGCGGTCGGTCATGGTGGCGATGAAATCCCGCACTTGCTCGGCTGGCGAGAATACATCCCGGTATTGCGGCGCTTTGTAATCCAGGAAATGCTTGAAGATCTTGGATTCGCGGTTGCCTTTGCCGATGTCCTCCAGGTATTTGTCGAACATGATGCCCATGGTGCGGTAAATGATGCTGTTGGATTTCTTGACGTTGTCGTCGGTGTAGATGTGCTTGTAATTGAATTTCTTGAGTTCCAGAAGGTAATGTGAGGTCTCCTCGTCGAAGGCGACCCAGTCCTGATCGTAGCTGTTTACGATCACGCTCTTGATCAAGGTTTCTATGATCTGGCTGTTCGTGTTGCCCAGCCGCGCGGTGACCTCCGCGGGCAGGTCTTCGCGTTTGAGCAGATTGTAGCGGATGGCGTCTTCGATGTCCTGGCCAATGTAGGCGATCGTATCGGTGATGCGGACCACGCAGCCTTCCAGCGTGGCGGGCATCCAGCTGAAGTTCTTGCCGCTCTTTTTTACGCGGATGTACTCCTCGATCCGCTCTTCAGTTTTGCCCGTCTCCGGCTTCAGAACGGTGTTGTGGACTTCCCCGTCATGGGAAATGATGCCGTCGCGCACTGGAAAGGTCAGGTTCAGTCCGGTTCCCTTGCGCGATATGTGGTCCACGATGTGCAGAGATTCGATGTTGTGGTGGAAATGCCCGATCCCATGCGCCACACAGGCTTGGGATAGCGCCATTTCGCCGTCGTGGCCGAAGGGAGGGTGTCCGAGGTCGTGGCCCAGGGCGATCGCTTCGATCAATTCGCGGTTCAAGCTCAGGTATTTGCCGATCGTGCGCGAGATCTGGGAAACATAGGCGATGTGCAGGTTGCGATTGGTCATTTCCTCGTCGATGAGATTGGTGAAGGAAAAAACCTGCGTCTTGCCATGGTAGCGCCGATAAGCGCCGCTGTAGAGGATGCGGTCGCGGTCCACGGCGAACTGGGTGCGCATGTCGTCCGGCTCTTCGTTCCGCTTGCGTTTTGCTCCTGAATCGGAACAAGCCCTGCTGCTCAGATTACATTCCGAGATCAGCTTGATCTCAGAGAAAATTTCGTCTAGTTTCTTTGACATGGTGGCTCCTAAAGTATCTGCAGATATAGTAACCGCGATTGGATCCGCTGCAAACGCGGATGAGCAGGCCACTACGGCAGAGAAGAGATGTAGAACAGCTTACTCAAGCATAAAAAGAGGCGTCAGCGATGGCGGCGACCTACTCTCCCACACAGTTGCCCATGCAGT
>CAYSAT010000034.1:0-30986 GCA_964429035.1 uncultured Candidatus Cloacimonadota bacterium
TGACGGATATGTAGCATCGGAATGCTACACTACCTGGGATGTACCACCCCAATTCTGCGATATCACGGATCCTTTCCCACTTGATCAGAAAGGGCGCTAAACAAAAAACCCGGGTGGCTGGCACCCGGGTTCACAGTGGTTTTATCTGCTGCTGAGTTTACTTCATCAGCATCATTTTCTTGGTTTCGGTGCTGCCATTGGCGGTGAGGCGGTAGAAATAGAGGCCGCTGGTGACGTTTTGGCCGCTATTGTCGGTGCCGTTCCACACGAAGGTCTGTTTGCCATAGCCCAGCTTGCCGTCGGCCAGAGTCTTGACCAGCTGGCCTTTCACGTTGTAAACGGAAAGGTTGGCGTGGCCATTCACGGGCATGTCGAAGCTGATGGTGGTTTCCGGATTGAAGGGGTTGGGGTAGTTCTGATTCAGCATGTTGGAAACCGAAGGCGTGGAGGGATCGGAGTTGGAGGTGCCGAGAGGGAAGGTGATCTGCAGTTCCATGAACATCACTTCGCCACCATCCGGAGTGGGATGGTAGGGCGGGGAGATGGCGTTGGCGCCCCAGGTGAAGTCGTTGTAGAACATCACGCCGATCTTGCCGATCTTGCGGCCCTGGCCATCGGTGCTGACGTAGATGACCTTGTCAGCCGGATAGGTCCACATGGGCTTGAGTCCGGCGAATTGCGTGGTTTCCACGTTGTTCAGTATGATGGGTTCGCTCCAAAGATCGCCATTATTCGGAGACACGGAGATCCAGATCTCGGGGGTATTGGCATAGGCGGAATAGGTGGTGTCGGAGTAGTAATTGAACATCCGGGCGCGGTCGCTATTCTGCCAGAGGGCCACCATCATGTCTTCATCGTTGGATTCGCTGATCTTGGTGTTGTTGTAGTGGAAGAGCATGGCATCGGTGTGGGCTGCTTGATCCCAATGGCAGAAAGGCCAGTCGGTAACCATGAGGGGATAGTAACCATTGGTGGCGTCTCCGCCGTATTCGTCCACCTGACCCCAAGGGGCTTCAAGATCCCAGGGTTGGAAACAAGCGTTGAAGGTATCGTCAGGATCCTTCTGGGGATAGATCTCGTTGATCGAGAAATCCTGGGTGGCAGGATCAAAGATGAATTCCTTGATGAACTGCAGGGCGGGGTAGTAATAACCGTTGAAGGTGCTCAGCGCCCAGACTCCCATGACGTGGAGCTTGCCGTCGCTATCCACCACCGCGTTGATGTGCGCGGAGTTGGCCAGCGCCCAGTAGAGCTCGTTGTCGGCATAGGGAAGGTCGCCATTGTCGGAATTTGTGTAGTAACCAGTGGTGCCACCAGGTGTGGCAGGCGGATTCCAGGTTTGCAGGTGGCTGTATTCGCTGATGCGGGTCCAGGTTCCCTGTCCATAGTTCGGGCACACGAAGACGTCCATGTCGGCTTCAGGAATGTCGGTGGTGCCATCGGCCATAGTGGCGAAGTGGTATCCGGCATAATATACGTTTCCGGCGTCATCGGTTGCAAGGGCATGGAAGGGGCGGCGCCATTCCGCAGTGTCGACGTTCCAGTTGTTCATTTCAGGAATGGTGACGGCGTTCCAGACCAAAGAAACACCGTTTTCGATGTCGTCACCGCTGAAATCGGCATAAGCCAGATACAGGTTTTCGGAAGGTCCGTAGGTTACGTAGGAGTCTTGTCCATTACGGGCAGCCACATAGATCCTTCTCTTGCCAGCAATCGGCGAAGGTCCGATCTGAGCGGTCGGCCAGATGAACTCGTTGTTGTTGGACGTGGTGCCGCTGGGTGAGGTGAGAGTGATGGGATTGTCCACAGCGACCTGGATGTCGTTGAAGAGGCCGGCGATTCCAGCGATGAAGGCGTCCGAGGTAAACTGGACTTCGAGGTCGCCATCGGCGTCGGCATTGGCGTGCCAGGCGTACATGGGCTTTCCGGATACGGGATCGACGGAGCAGGTCGCGTAGCCTTCATTGTTTTGCACGCTGGTGATCTCGTTGTTGCTCACGACATTGCCCGCGGCGTCGATGTAGGTGTAGAAAGAGCGGCGGGTGGCAGTGGGTTGGCGGCGTCCATGATAAGTCATGAAATATCCGCCTCCTGCGACTTGCGGGATCACTCTCAGGGGCAAGCCGTTGTAGCTGCCGATCATGTAATCATAGTAGCTGGTGATGATGGCAGTGGGCAGCTTGGTGAAAGTGTATTCCGGCACTTCGCGGTTGCTGGGCATGCTGATTCCTTGAGGGGAATCCAGCGGTTTCAAGTTGTCAGCCGGGAGCATTTCCTTGGCGAAAGCCAGGGTCAGCAGGAAGCTGAGCGTTAATACGACCAGTAAGAGTTTTTTCATTATTACCTCCATATATTTATCAGGTCATAGGTCATAATCTGATCTTGAGCGACAGGCGATGCGCGCTGGTGAGGAAGTTTTCCGCCAGGGCGCCCATGTCTGTGTAAGCGTAATCGACGTTGAGGATGGCAAAGCGGGTGGGTATCTGATAACCGACCCCGGCGCTGAAACCGTTGGTATCGTAATTGAATTGGTATCCGGCACGCAGGAAGAGGTTGCCCAGTTTGTACTCCGTGCCCAGGTTCCAGGTTTCCATGCGGTCGATGACGTTGTCCAATTGCAGCGAGGCGATCCAGTGGGTGGTTTCGGTGCGTTGGATGTCTCCACTGATACCCAGGGAGAAACTCATGGGTATCTTGGAATCGAGCTCGGGCCCGTCTTCATCGATCAAGCCATCGCCGTCGTTGTCAAACAGGTCCCAGGGATCCTCGTCGTTTCCACCGTCTTCGTCGTCGTCCACCAGATAGCGGATGTCCGGGCCGAAGTTGCGCAGGGCCATGCCGATCTTAACGTTTCTCCAGCCGGTGTTGTAGGTGGAGCCGAGATCGAAGGCATAGCTGTTGACGTTGAATTCGTAGAGGTTTTCGCGCAGGTATTTTACGCCGATGCCAGCGGAGAACTTGTTGGTGAATTGTTGGGCGTAGTCCAGGCCGACGGCCAGGCTGCTGTTGGTGAATTGTTCACCGGTGGGTCCAAAGGTATCCTCGTCGGTGATATCGATCTTGTCCATGTGCAGCATCGAGCCATAGAGGGCGAAGGTGGATACGCCGGTGGTATAGGTTCCGGCCACGAATTCGTGCATGATGCCTGCGGGCCAGTTGGTGTGCGAGAGGAGGACCTGGTTTTCATAGGCCGGCGCCAGACCAGCGGGATTCCAATATACGGAAGAGATGTCGTCCGTAACAGCGGTATAGGCCTCTCCCATGCCGATTGCACGGGCGTCGACACCCAGTTTGAGGAATTGCAGGGCCGCGGTGCCCACCTTGCCGAACGGTTTGGCGGATAGCAAACCTGGTAAAAGCAGCAGGCTGACGGCGATGACCAGAATTAGTTGTTTTTTCACAATTCCTCCCCTATTTGATGATTACGAACTTGCCGACTTTCACTTTGTTGTCGGCCTTATTTTCCACGGAGTAGAGATACACTCCGGGGGCGATGATTTGATTGTGCCTGGAAAGCAGGTTCCAATCGTGCATGCCGCTGGCGGCGATGCCTAGCTGGGCTGCCTTGGATACGTTGATGATATCAGCCTCGTAGGCGCCGTTATGATCGATCTCGTCGACCAGGTCTCCGGCCAGGGTATAGATGCGGATCTTGGCGCGTTCCGGCAGGTTGATGAACCACAGGCGGCGGCTCTTGTCGCCCTTGAGGTCCTTATCCCGGCGGCCGTCGAATTTGCTTCTGCCCAGATAGGGATTGGGGACCACATAGATGTTGTCCATATTGGACTTGGCAGTGGTTCCGGGGAAGAAGATCTTCATGTTGGCGTCCGCGTCGCGGCCCGTTTCCAGGAAGTCCAGGTTGTTGGAAGGAATTCCCCTGTCGTAGGCTGTGACGGCGGCGTAGTATTCGATGCCCTTGCGCGGATACATGATCGAGGAGAAGTAGTATCTGCGTGCCAGGCGCTGGTTTTTGAGGTCGGCCAGATCTTCCGGGGTTCCGCCATTCTGAGGCAGGTCGACTTGTCCGCCATGTCCTGGCAGAGGGATCATTTTGGAGTCGTAGAGTTCGTCGAAGATCTCGTTGCGCATCTGGGGATGCTTGAACAAGCGGGCTTGCATGTTTTTGATTATGTAGTCGGGCAGGTCGGAATAATCCGTGGCGATCTGCTCGGCCTGGGTTTGCAGGGCGGGGGTCCAGTCGACGTCGGAAGCATAAATCGGCCAGCCGTAGAAAGTGTCGGCAGGGTTGGCTTCATAGCTGTAATTGGCATCCAGCCTGGTGAATTGGGCATAGCTGGCGGTCTCGGCCCAGGCGTTCTTGTTTGGCAGGGCTTTATCGATGCCCATGTAACCGCCGAAGTCCACGAACAGCGAGTCGTGCTGGCTGCTGATGTTGACCTGGTAATCGGCCAGGTCCTGGGCGGTGTCCACCTTGTCCCAACGGTCCATCAATACCCAATCTTCTTGAGAGCCGCTGCCGCTTCTGCCCCAATTGCTGTAACCCTGGAAATCGTGCCGCAGCCTGTAAGCAGTGTAGGGATTGACGATGGCATTCATATTCCAGATGTAATTGCCCTGGCCATCGGTCTGCACCCTGAATTCCTCGGGGATGGAACCCCAGTTATTGGGGAAATAGGGCGTGGGATCGCTGTCCAGCCCGGCTTTGAGGAACGGGCTGTTGGGGTTTTGCCAGCCGATGATGGCGCTGCTGACCGTCTTGGTGTCGTATGAGAATTCGCTGCGGTTGTCCCAATAGAGGTCGATCCGGTTGCCATTGTCCACCAGTTCGGCATAGAGCTTGGGAATCTCGGGGGGTTCCGGCGGATTGTAGTGCGGGAAAGTATCCGGCAGGACGACGTTGACCAGGGTCTGCGCCTCTCCGTAGATTTCCTTCGCCCAACGCGCAGTCCGCTTCAAGTCTTGCTTGTTGTCTCCGGGAAACACGGCCACGACGATCTTCATGGTGCGGCCAGGTGCCAGGTTCCAGGAGGTTTCCGAGGGAGAGGTGAATCCGTTCATGTCTCCGTAGAATGAGAACAGGAACCGCGTGTCGTTGGGTGACGGCTGCACGTATTCCGTTACGTCGTCCTGGGCTGGCCTGAGTGGCGCAAATTTCGTTTCGTTGGGGTTCTTGCCCGTCAACAGCCAGTATTTCTCGTTGGCCGTACGGCGTGGCGAGTAACTGAAGGAATAGGGGTTAAAATCGTCCGGGCCGTCGCCGACCTTCCAGTACCAGCAATGGAACTGCAGTTGTTCGGGGCTCGGTGTGCAAACGCGCGCGCCGACAAGTCCGGTGGTCAAACCGCCATCTCCATCGGCGTCGTAGGTGTAGGCAAACTCGTATCCGGTGCCTTTCACATATCCGGAAAGGTCATCGGAGGCTTTTTCCGCGCCCATGCTCTGGGGACCGGTGTCGCAGTCCATGTAGATACCCATGGCGCAATCGAAAAGAGTGTCCTGGGTGGCGATGTTCATATTAGTGATGTTGAACTCAACGTACACCAGGTTCTTGATGTAGTCGTAACTCCACTGGTAGGACATCTGGCGGACCCTTACGTTCAGGGGGTAGTTGCGGTTGGTGCTGCGGGAGCCGCCCAGATCGCGGTCTCCGGTGGTACCGAAGGGGCAATAGTCGTAATAGAAAGAGACAAAGTCCTGTTCGGATACCGGAGCCCCGTCTTCATCGGTGCGCAAGTCGGCATCGTCGTCGTGCGGTTTGGAGAAAGCGTAAGTGGTGTAGGATCGGTCGGAAAGATCCATGAAACCGAGCGGGAACCAGATTTCCCCGTTCGTTCCCGTGTTGATGATGTTGTAGTTGTTCGTTTGGTGGATGAACTGGCTGCCGAAATCCTGGAACTGGCTGGGCAATTCCGAAGCCCGGCGCAGAGGGAAAGTGTAGCCAACAAAGTCTTCGTCGACCTTGCCATCACCATCATCGTCCACGGCCCGTTTCTGGTGCCGGGAACTGGCGCTGGCGATGCCGTCGATCCCGTTGTTTTCATTGTAAAGGGCATTGGCCGCGGCGTTGCCCGCCACCAAAGGATTGTAGGCTGGCAAAAACTCATAGAGGTCCTTGTCCCCGTCAAAACCCACAGTGACCAGGGTGTCCACCACAGGTTTCATCCAGGGCTGCCAGTCCGCCGTTCCTTCGGCAACGGTTCCGGTGCTGTCGGCGCTGGGGTTCAGAGCCCGCCAATAGAGTTTTCTGCCGGCGTCGTCGCGACGGTATATCTTGGCTCCGAACCAAAGAGCTCCCTGATAGAGATAGTCGATCCCGCTACCGCCTGGATATTCCAAAGACGGATATTGCGGGACAACATCGTCGCCGGAGCCAAAAAACCCGTAGTTACTCACCCTGAGCCAGATGTTGCCCACATTATGGTATAGCGACAGGTCAAGTTTTTTGGTGCCAGTCGAAGATTCCGCCATTGCCGCATACGCCACGCCGAATGACAGCAGCGCCAGCAGCAGGCATAACACAATCTTACTAAGCTTCATTCAATACTCCCAAGTATTCTAATTTATCTTAAATTCAACAGGAACTATAACGGTGGTGTCCACCGGGTTGCCGCTGCTTTTGCCGGGTTGGAAGCGGATCGCGCGCACTGCCCTGATGGCTTCTTCGTCAAGTCCTCCGGATCCGCTTTGGACGGAGCGCAGGACCTTGATGTTGCCCACGGTGCCGTCTTTGTATACGTCAACTTCCAGCATCACCGTGCCCTGTACCATTGCCCGGCGGGCAAAATCAGGATACACCGGCTTGATGGCGCCAATCGGTACGGGCGGATCGTCCCAGGGAACGAAGTCGAAGGGCTTGTCGCTGTCACCCTGGCTTAAGCTGGAGCTGGTTGTGGATTGCAGGTCTCCGAATTGCTGCAAGGCCAGGGCTCTTTCCGCTTGCAGTTCAGGAGTGTCCTCGGTGGCCAGTTCTTCGCTGATCACCGGGATATCGATCTGGATCTCCTGATCTTGGGGAGTCTCCTCTTTTTCGCGGGTGTCTGGCGGCGCTTCGGCGATTTCGGCCAAGCCCACCGTGCTCTTTTGCCTTTGAGAGTCCATCCGCGGAGTTACCAGAAAGGCGAAGAGAATTATCGTGATCGCCAGGGCCAGAGCTTTGCTGAATTGGCCGCTGGCATAGTCTTTCCAGTCATAGGTACGTTCTGTCATGACTCACCTCCTAATCTTTTCTCTGCACTTCAAAGACCACGTTGCGGGTATCGGCGTCCTGCAGGCGCATCATCACGTCGCGCACAGCCTGATAGCGTGTATCCCTGTCGGTGCGGAAACAAACCTGGAGTGTCGGGATCTCCCTGCTTTTGGCCTGCATGGCGTCGATAATCGAGTTATCGTCCACGTAGCGGGGAAAATCGTCGATCAGGATCTCTTCTTTCTGAGTAATATAGATGGTCGCGGATTCATTGCGTGAAACCCGCTCTATGTTTTCTGTGGCATAGGGGAACCGATCCCTGGCCACCCAAAAAACCCTTTCCTGCACGAACACGGTGGAGACCATGAAGAACAGCAGGAGCAGAAAGGCTATGTCGCCAGTGGAGGTAGTCGGAATATTGGCTTCCCCGCGTTTGGATATCTGTATCTTAGCCATTCTTAACTCCTAGATCTGGGTGGAAATAGAGATCATGGCTCTATCCCGATAGGAGACCAAGTGGTCGACCACCCGGACCATTTCGTTGTACTTGGCCTCGGTGTTCGTCTTCACCAGAAAAAGCATCTTTACTTTCTTTACTGCCGGATCAGAGCTTTTCCTGTTTATTTCTTCGCGCATCTCCACTTTTTCCTTGATCAATTTATCCAGGTCGGCGTCCGTAAAGAATCGGGGCTCCTGGTTATTGATGCTCAGATAGCCGTTTTCGGTGATTTCGATGCGCGTCATTTCCTGCTCGGTCAGCTTGATCTCGGTGGTCTGCTGTTGTTCTTGCGAGACCGCCTTGTTCAATTGGACCTTGACCCCTTCCTTGACGTCGAATTTGGTGGTCGACATAAAGAAGACGATCAGCAGGAAAGCGATATCCCCTGTGGAGGTTGTGGGGATCTCGGCTTTACGCCGCCTCTTACGGGTGACTTTCATTTTTCCCCCTCTCAGGACTCGATCAGGGCTTCGGTTACCTTTTCTGAGGCGCGTTGCATATCGATCACCAGACCATCGACCATGGTGGTGAAGATGTTGTACAGGAATTGCACAGGAATGGCGACGACGAGTCCCGCTTCCGTGGTGATTAGCGCGATCTTGATACCGTCGGCCACGATCGTGGCGTCAACCGAACGGGCCTTGGCGATGGCGTCGAACGCGACGATCATACCATTAACCGTACCCAAGAATCCCAACATGGGGGCAAGGGTGATGGTCGTAGTCATTTCCACAAAACCTTTTTCCAGATAGGACATTTCCACCATGGCGGCATTTTCCATGCTCTTCTCCACGGCTTCGATACCCCGGTCGGCTTTCAGCAAGCCGGCATAAACGACCGCAGCAACTGGACCGCGGGTCTTCTTGGAAAGTTCGGTGGCTTCAGCAATCTTCTTTTCCTTGATCAGGGGAACGATCTTGTTCAGATAATCGTTGAGGTTGATCTTGGCATACATCAGGGCGATGAATTTCCAGATGATGTAGGCGATGCCATAGATCGCCACGACCAGGATCGGCCACATGGCCCAGCCGCCGTCGATAAAGGTTTTAACCAAAGAACGGCCGAACAGGAACTCGGCTATGGCTTTCAATCCAGAGGATTGCTGGGCCGCAGGTTCGGTGGTTTGCGCGTAGGCAAAGCTGGTGAGCAGCACTCCCAGCACTATGACAAGCAGTAGGATCTTCGAGAATCTCTTTCTCATTTTATTGTTCCTCCAGGGGATTTTCTAAAAGTTAAAGGACAAGCCCAGGGTGAAACCGCGGTAGTTATTGGTAAAGGCAGGGTTGCGGATGCCCAGGTTGTACACGTATTCCACTTCGGGATAGGTGTAGTTGGTGTTGGAATCGGAGATATCGGCGCCTGTGGAGTAGGGGGAACCGGTCTTGGGATATACGGTGAGGATGTTCTTGGTCTTGAACAGGTTCTCAATATCCAGCCAGAGGCGGACGTTCATCTTTTCAGAAAGCGTGATTCCCTTGGTCAGGCGCATATTGGCCTGATGGGTGAAATCCTTGCGCTTGCTGTTGGTATCCAGGAACTGGGTGCCCTCTACGCTTTGCGGAGTGTAGGGGGATCCGGAGGCGAAGGACCAGTTCAGGTTGGCGCTGAAATCGTCAAAGGGCAGGATCAGGTCCGTAAAGGGAATGAAGTATTCCTCGCCGCGCCCGATCCGGAACGTGTAGTTCAGGTTCAGGTTGTGGCGGACATCCCAATCCAGCGGAAATTCGCGCAGATTGGTGGCTTCGTCCTGGATCACGGTGCTGGAATTGTTGCCTTGAGCCCAGGCCAGGGAATAGGCGATGGACCAGGTGTTGAAGTTGGACATGATCTTTTCCAGCTGGATGTCGATACCGCGGGCTGAGCCGTAATCCTCGGAGATGAACTTGTACCAGGTGATCTGGGGTTCTTCCGGGTTGCTTTCCTGGACCGTGCTCACGTAGTTGTAAAGGTTCTTGTAGTAAGCGGTCATATCGATCACGTAGTCTTCGGAGAGCTGATGCGACAGGCCAACTTCGTAGGTGACCGTAATCTGGGGCTCCAGCTCGGTGTTGCCGACCGTGATCACGTTGTCGGACACATTGGCGTCGGCAGGAGTCTTGGAGGTGAAGATGAACTGCATCTGGGGCAGCTGGTTCTGGTAATTGTATGCGAAGCGGAGCACATCGCGGTCGGTGATGGGATGTGAAACGCCCAAACGCGGTGAAACCATCATCTGCATGCGCTCATCGGGATCAAAACTCACCGTGCGGTACTTTCCGTCGTCCAAAAGGACTTTGTATTCAGATCCCAGGTACCAGAGGTCGAGGCGCAGGCCGGCATTCACGATCATGCCTTCCCACTCCATCTTGTCCTGCAGATAATAGGCGATCTGCCAGGGGTCGGCCTGATAGCCGTCTCTCTTGCCCGAAGCTTCCTGGGCTGCTTTGTAATAATCCTCAGGCTTATACACCGGGATAAAGGTCCCGTCTTCGGATTCGAAGATGGCGGCCAGGCCATCCGGGATCGGGTCTCCGGATTGGTAGAACACCAGGAGCGAATCGTTCCAGACACGGTCCAAACTGGCTTCAAACCGGTCTTCGTAGATGGTCAGGAAATTCTGCAGCTGGTTCTTCTTGATGATATGTTTGATTATCTCCAGGCCTGTCTTGGCGGCATGGGTTTCATTGACCTGATACTCGAAGTCGGCTCTGGCGTTGATGCTGGAGGTCTGGTCGTCCACAAACAGCTGGTAGATGCTGCCCGGGGCGTTGAAGCCGGAGATGGGACGGGGATCTTCCACGCTGGCGATGCGGTAGGTCCAGAAGGAGCTATCCAGATAGCCCATGTCATACACGCCGTCCTGCGGGTTCCAGTCCACGCTCGCGTATCCATAGTTGCCCTGCAGGACTTCATCCACGTAGAAGGGCAGTTGAGTCGGATCTTCCCAGGACCAGGTTGGAACCTGGAATAGATAGTTGGAGCGGTCGATGCCGCGCGGACCTGAATTGCTGTCCTTCTGATAATAGCTGGCCTTGACTTTGAGGTTCATCGCCGAGTTGAACACGTGGTCGTAGGTGGCGATGTACTGCCTTTGCTCAGTCTTGTCGTAGGCGTAGTGGTCCAGGGCGTAGCGCCAGGCATAGGCGAACGGCAGGTTGTAGGATCTATCGCCGCGTGCCGCCAAAGTGATGCGCTGGGTGGGGCTGAGCACATATTTGGTCTTCAGGTTGATGTTGTAGGAATTATAGTTGCGGTTGCCGGTGTCGATAAAGCCCAGGAAATTGCTTCTGTCGGCATAGGGATCGTTCTTTTCATAGTTGTATTCGAGCAGTTGGCGGTAGTCGCCCGCATGTTCGTCAAAAAAGTTGTAATCGGACATCGGATCGGCGATGTAATAGTCCTTCAATCTTCCGTCCAGCCATTCGCCGCCGCCATTCACGTAGAAGGTTAGCCGTTCGCGCAAGTCTTCGCTGGCCAGAGGCCACAAAGGTCCGCCGAAGGCAAACTTGAAGACGTCGGAATTACGGCCGGAGGTGATCACATGGTCGGTGTTGTATTCCACCTTGCCGGAATAGAAGGAATCGCCGTCCTTGGTGACGATGTTGATCACGCCGGACTGGGCGTTTCCGTATTCAGCGGGGAATCCGCCGGTCATGACCTTCATGTCGCTGATGGCATCGGTATCCACCTGGAGGGCGCTGCCGCCATCCACAGGGTCGGAAACGGACATGCCGTCCACCGTAAAGTTGATCTCATTGGAGCGTCCGCCGCGGATATGCAATTCTCCGCCGATGTTGGTAACGCCGGCTTGCAGAGATACGATGCCCGCCACGTCGGTCACCGAGACGTCGCTCATGCGCTCCATTTCTATCTGCCGGGCCGAACCCACGCGGTTGGGGTCCACCCTTTCCTGTTCAACGGTCACCACAACCGTGGCCAGCTTCACTCCGGCCTTGTTCATCACCACGTTGGTGAGGTTGGTGGTTTGGTCAACCTGGATGCGCACATCGTTGTAAGTGTAGGTGTCATAACCGATCATGGAAAATCTGACAGTATAGTTGCCAGGGGGGATGTTGATGATGATCGCGCTGCCTTTGGCGTTCGTTTGGCCGCCGGTGACGCGTTTCGTACCCTGCATCACTACGACGTTTACGAACTCAATGGGCTTGCCTTGGTTATCGCGTACCCTAACTGCAAGTTTTCCAGTTGTAGCGGCATTAAGGATGGCGATGCCGCCAATTAACATCATGAGCAGGATCAATGCTGTTCTTCGCATCGAGTAACCTCCCTTCTCTAATTAAGCATTAATATCGATTAAATCTTTATATCAAGGATCAAGGGTTTTGGGACTCTCAATATTTCTTCGTAGGATGCGAATATCTGGCTCTCCCAAAACCGTCAAGTATTTTTTCACAATCCCTGGCTTATATTTTTTGCGCCGTGGGAAATACAACTTTCAACTCCCCGCTGTGGAGAGATTGCCTACTCTGAGGGAAAGCTGACTGGCTCCCGCGACTACTGCGCGGTCATTGCGCGCTCATTGCGGGCTTTGCGCGTAATGAGCGCGCAATTACCGCGCAATGATCAAGGGGGCGGGGTGAATTCTGGCGGGGGTTTGATCGCATGGCGCGGGAAGCTGGGCTTGGCTCTAGGCGCGGAAACTGACTTTGGGCTCGTCGGGTCCGGCAACCTGGATCTCGCCCAGGAGCTGCGCGGAATTGGCGGCCAGGAACTCCGGGGCTGTATCCGGCGCGAGGACGGCGATCATGCCGATGCCCAGGTTGAAAGCCTCCAGCATGGTGTCGTCGCTGAGTTTTCCAGCATCGCGCAGCCAGGCAAAAAGCGGAGGCAGGTGGTGCAGGGGATTGTTCACGCGGGCGGAAAGCCCGGTGGGGATTACGCGTTTCAGATTGCCCGGGATGCCGCCGCCAGTGATGTGGGCCAGGCCATGCAGTCCGGGATTTTTCAGCCAGGGCTGGAAAGTTTCCAGATAGCTGAGGTGCACAGCCAGCAGGCTCTCTGCCACGGTTGCACCCAATTCGGGCACATAGGAATCCGGAGCCAGGTTCAGGATCTCAAACACGATTTGCCGGGCCAGGGAATAGCCGTTGGTGTGCAATCCAGAGCTGGGTAGGCCTACGAGCAGGTCGCCTTCTTGGATTCGTTCGGCGGGCAGGATGTTGTGCCTGTCCACCACTCCGACGATGGTGCCGGCAAGGTCAAAATCGGCGTTTTGGTAAAACCCCGGCATTTCCGCCATTTCGCCGCCAATAAGAGCGCAGGAGTTGGCCTGGCAGGCTGTTACCATGCCCTCCACCAAAGTGGCCACATGCTGGGGCTGCAACTTGCCCAGGCCGATGTAATCCAGGAAAAACAGGGGTTCGGCGCCCTGGACCAGGATATCGTTGACGCAGTGATTGACCAGATCCTGGCCCACGCTGTCGTACTTGCCAGCCATGATCGCCACGCGCAGCTTGGTGCCCACTCCATCGGTGCTCGCCACCAGAACCGGATCGAGCAGCTCGGGCTGGTGAAAGCGGAACAAACCGCCAAAACTGCCCAGATCGCTCAGGACGTTGGCGTTGTAACTGCGGCGGACAATGTTCCGGATCGAATCCACAGCCTGTTCTCCGGCTTGGACGTTTACACCGGAGCTACGGTAATCGAGCGGATCGGGAGGCATTGGAGGTCAGGCCCAGTTGCGCAATTGGTGCACTTTCTTTTGCAGCGAGTGCGGATCGAGGTTAACGATGCCTTCCACGCTGAAGGAAGCTACGTTCAGCGCCGCGAGGACCGATCCGAAGCGGACGGCGTTGCGCAGCGCGTCCTTGTTCAATTCTTCCCGGGTGGCCAGATAGCTCATGAAAGCGCCGGCAAAGCAGTCTCCAGCTCCGGTGGGGTCTTTCACTTGTTCCACAGGATAGGCCGGAGCGAAAAAGAGGTCGTTCTTCAGGACTGTGACGCTGCCATACTCCCCGCGCTTGACCACCACGGCGGTGACGCCCTTTTCAATGATGCTGCGGGCTGCGGCATAGATGCTTTCCAGGCCTGTGTACTGGCGGATTTCCTGCTCATTGATGAAGAGGATGTCCACGCGGCGGATGACCTCGGCAAGTTCGTCCGGGCAGAGTTTGATCCAGTAATTCATGGTGTCGCAGGCCACCCATTTGTACGATTCGATCTGATCCAGCACCTGCAGTTGCAAACGCGGATGGATGTTGGCGAGAAGAAGGCTGCGGCAGCATTTGCAGGAAGGCGGCAACTGTGGGGAAAAATCGGCGAACACGTTGAGTTCCGTGCTCAGGGTATCGGCCTGGTTCCAGTTCTGATACTTTCCGCTCCAGCGGAAGGTTTGCCCCGGCTTGGTTTCCAGGCCGTCGAGATGGACGTTGTGGGCTTTGAGCAGTTCGATCCCGGCTTCCGGATAGTCCTCGCCGATCACGCCCACAATGTAGGTGGGGCCGAAATAGGATGCGCAAATGGCGGCGTAATTGGCCGAACCGCCCAAGGCGTCAACCACCTTGCCCTGAGGCGTCTCGATCGTATCCAGGCCGATCGAACCGACGATCACCAAACTCATGGCGTTACCGCTGCGGGCAGTGAATCGCCGTAGACGGCCGTTGAATCGATGAATTCAGTCGGCGCTTGCGGAACGGAATTGGCAACCCGGTTCAGCCTGTTCATCAGGATCAGCAGAGCCGCCAGGGCCAACACCATAATCAGCAGTTTCTTCCAGTTGTAAGCCCGTTTTCTGCGGTCCCGCCAGCGTTCGCGGTATTTCTCGTCCAGGTCGTTCATCGATATCCCTCAGCCCCGCAATTCCCGCAGGAAGTCCGCGAACCGGCTCAAGCCTTTCTCCAGGTTGGCCATGCTGTTGGCGTAGGAGAAGCGGACGTTGGTTTCAATTCCGAAGGAACCGCCGGCAACCAGGGCCACGTGGTGCTTTTCCAAAAGCGCTGTGCAGAATTTATCGGCGTCGTCGATCCCCTGCTTGTTGTTGGCAAGGTACCAACTGATGTTGGGCATGATGTAGAAAGCGCCCTGGGGCTTGAAACAGCTGATGTGGGGCAGTTTGCAGAGTTCGGTATAAAGGAAGTCGCGCCGGGCTTCGAACTGGGCCCGCATCTTCTCGATGGAGTCGTCCTCTTCGGCCAGGGCGGTCACGCAGGCTTTCTGGGTGATGGAGTTCACGCAAGAGGTGGCGTGTTCCTGAACCCTGCCCGCCGCTGCGATGATATGCGCTGGACCCGCAGCGTAGCCAAGGCGCCAGCCCGTCATGGCATAGGCTTTGGAGACGCCGTTGACGACCACCGTGCGTTCTTGCATTTCCTTGCCCAGAGAAGCGATGGAGACATGCTTGACCCCGTCGTAGACCAGGCGTTCGTAGATCTCGTCCGAGATCACCAGCAGATTGTGCTGGACGCAGAGTTCCGCCAGGGCTTCCAGTTCTGGCCTTGTATAGACGGCGCCAGTGGGATTGTTGGGCGAATTGAGGATCAGAACCCTGGCGCAGGGGCTTGCGGAAATGGCTTTGGCCAGCGCTTCCGGCGTCAGCTTGTAAGAATCGGACTCGTGAGTGGGGACGTACACCGGCTCCGCATTTGCCAGCATTGCCTGGTAGGGATAGCTGACCCAATAGGGCGAGGGCATCAGAACCTGGTCCTGATGGTCGCAAACGGCGATCAACACGTTCAGGATTGAGGCTTTGGCGCCTGGCGAGACCAACACCTGTTTGGGCTCGTAGTCCAGACCGTTGTCCCGTTTCAATTTGGCGCAAACCGCCTGGCGGAGTTCGATGATGCCGGCGTTGGCTGTGTAGCGGGTGAAATTGGCGTCAATTGCGGAGTGGGCTGCAGTCTTGATATAGTCCGGAGTGTTGAAATCGGGTTCGCCGATCCCGAAATTCACCACATCGATCCCGGCGTCCTTCATCTCTTTGGCCTTCGCCGAAAGAGTCAGCGTGGGCGAGGGTTTGACCAGTTTGATCCGGTTGGAGAGTTCGATTGCCACGTCATGCCCCCTGATTCTTGTTTTGTTCGGCCATCAGCAGCACCAGGATGCAAGTGTGGACGATGTCGTCCCGGGAAGAACCCCGCGAAAGGTCGCATACTGGAGCAGCCAAGCCCTGGACGATGGGTCCGATAGCTTCAGCCTTGGCAAAACGTTGAGTGAGTTTGTAGCCAATGTTTCCCGATTGCAGATCAGGGAAGATCAGCGTATTGGCCTGGCCTGCCACTTTACTGTGCGGTGCCTTCATCTTGGCGATGTGGGGCACGATTGCTGCGTCCAGCTGCATTTCCCCGTCGAATTCGAAATCAACCTTGCGCTTGGTGAGGATAACCTTGGCTTCCTGCACTTTTTCCACCAGTTCGTGCTGAGCGCTGCCCATCGTGGAGAACGAGAGCAGGGCTACCTTGGGTTCGTCGCCCACCAAGGCTCTGCGTGTGTTGGCGGTGCTGATGGCAATGTCCGCCAGTTGTTCGGCATCGGGATTCGGAACCACCGCGCAATCGGCAAAGAAATACACGCGGTCTTCACACAGATAGTCCAAAACCACCATGATGAAACAGCTGGAAACAGTCTTGAGTCCAGGAACCACGCCGATCACCTGCAAAGCAGCGCGCAGAACATCAGCTGTGGTATTCACCGCGCCGGCAACCATTCCATCGGCCAGGCCGAATTTCACCAGCAGGGCGCCGAAATACAGCTCGTTGCGCACCGTCTGGCAGGCTTCTTCCATGGTGATGCCCTTGTCTTTCCGTTTTTCGAAGTAGAACTGGGCGAATTTGTCGATATCCGGATGCGTTTCGGGGTCCAGGATCGTGGCCCGGCTCAAATCCAGATTGTGTTTCCTGGCGTCTGCCAGCACAAAATCCGGCTTACCCACTAGGATGATATCGGCGAAATTCTCCGCAAGGACGATATCCGCCGCCTGCAATGTCCTCACGTCATAACTTTCAGGCAGGACGATGCGCCCTTCCTTGTTCTTGGCCTTGGCTTTCAGTTCGGCAATGATGTCCATTGTCTCTCCTATGTTTCGTTATCAATAATGATGCGGGAGATGTCGGCCACCCGCAAAAACTCGCTCTTAACGTTGTTCAACAGCGCGTAGCGGTTGCCACGCAGGGCAAGGTCCTCGCAGTTGACCAGCACGGCATCGAAGAACCTGTCGATATGGGTTCCGAACGCCACCAGCAAGGAGATGGCGCCGGCAAAATCAAGCTTGGCCAGGCGCAGGTCGATATCCTGCTTCAGAATCTGCAGTCGGGCATTAAGCTGCTGTTCTTCGGGAACTTGCAGCAGCGTGGAATCCACTTGGGGAAATTCTGTCTGGGCGCCGATGATGTTGGCCGCCCGCTTGAATCCGATCGTCAGGCGCAGGAAGTCGTCACGCTGGCGGAAAGTTTGCAGCGCCGAAGCACGCTTGGCCAGCTGGGTGGGGCTGCCCAAACTGAAGCCCATCACGCTTTCCACCACATCGTAATCGAGCTCCATCTGCTTGAGCATGTATTCCACGCGTTGCCGGAAGAAATTCTGCGCATCTTCGGAAGCGGTGGCGCTCAATTCAGCGTCCTGGGCAATCGCGCCCAATGCTGCTTCCAGCAGGCCAGATAATTCGAGCTCCCATCCGCGGTCCACAATGATCTGGACCACGCCGTTGGCGGCTCGGCGCAAAGCGTAGGGATCGGCGGAGCCTGTGGGAACCAGCCCGATGCCGATGATCCCGCAGACCGTGTCCAGTTTGTCCGCCAGAGCCACGATCGCTCCGCTTGTTGTTTGGGGCAATCCGTCGTTGGTGCCCCTCGGCATGTAATGCTCGTAGATCCCGGCCGCCACTTCCTGGTCTTCTCCGCTGGCAAGAGCGTATTGCTGGCCGATGTAGCCCTGCAGCTTGGTGAATTCCTTTTCCCCCAGCATGGTGGTCACTAGGTCGGCTTTGCACAGAGTGGCAGCGCGCAAAACGAGTTGAATCCGCTCGGGCGGAAGTTCCAGTTTGGCGCAGATGAGTTTTGCCAGTGCCAATATCCGGCGGCTTTTCGCGGCCATGCTTCCCAGTTTTGCCTGAAACACAACCTCTTCGAGGCACGGAAGATAGTTCTCCAAGGGAACGCGCGTGTCTTCTTGAAAGTACCACTGGGCGTCGTTCAAACGGGCGCTGACGACCTTTTCGTTGCCTCTGCTGATGGTTTCCGAGCAGGCCGGATCGCCGTTGGAAATGAAGACGAATTTGTTGCTCAAACGTCCTTTGCCGTCTTGAACGGAAAAGTACTTCTGATTCTGGCTGATGGTGGAGGTGATGATCTTTTCCGGCAGTGCCAGGAAGCGGGCAGCGAATTCCGCTTCCACTGCCGTGGGATACTCCACCAAATCGGTTACCGTAGCGGCCAGACGTTCATCCGGCACAACCCCGAGCGCCGGTTCGGATAAAACCTTTGCCAGGCCGGCGTTCAAGGCTTCCCTGCGTTCCTGTCTGGAGGCCAGAACGCCATTGGCGCGCAAAACATCCAGGTACTGGCCCGGGTTGCGCACCTGCAAAGCCTTGCCCAAACCCAGGTACCGGTTTCCGAAAGTATATCGGTCGCTGCTAACCCCGGCAATCTCCACGGGGATCACGTCGTCGCCCCAAAGCAGGCACAGCCAGCGCAAGGGACGCGAAAATGCCAGACGGGAAGCGTTCCAAACCATGGTTTTGGGAAAGGGGATGCGGGGTATTGTATCCTTCATCCAATCTTGCAAAAGCTCGCAGGTGGGACGTCCCGGCTGCAGTTGCTTCAGAACGAGGAACTCGCCTTTGTCCGAGGTTTCCACGGTAAGTTCTTCTTCTGTGGCGGCATTCTTTTTCAGAAAACCCAATCCTGCCGGTGTGAGCTTGCCCTCGGAGTCATAGGCTATCTTCCTGGCTGGGCCTGTCTTGGTGGCCCAAACGTCGGCTTGCTGTTCCTGCACCTCTTTTGCCAAAGCGTAGAACCGGCGAGGCGTGGAACTGAGTTCTAGCCCGGAATAGCTGAGCGCGGAATCCCGGAAGAACTTCTCCAGAGCGGCTCGCAGGAAATCTTCCGCCGGCTGCAAATGAGTGGCGGGAATCTCCTCCACGCCCAGTTCCAGAAGCAGGTCGCGCATTTCCAGTTACGCCCTGCCCGAGCTAAAATTCATATTTCAAACTGAGCTGGTTGAGCAAGCCAAGGTCGCCGTAGGAAGCCACGCCGTAGTCCACCGTGTAATTGCGCCAACTCCAGCCCGCACCCAGGGAAAATCCTGAGAGAAAGGAGAAAGTGCCGCCGTTGTAGCCCTCAGCTGCGTTCGAACGGAAGCCCGCGCGCAGATCCAGCGACTGGTTCAAGGCATATTCCATTCCCAGTTTGGCTGCCACATTTTCCCCGTTGGCCTTGCCCACTTCCACGTTGCCCAGCAGTTGCGGAGTGATTTGGTAGCTCAGCCCTGCCACATAGGTTGTTGGCAGTTTTTCCTTGTATTTGTTCTCCGTGTAATAACTGGTTTGGAGCCCCAGATTGCGGATGCTCAAGCCCACCTGGACCTTGTCGTTTGCCGGGTGATGTACAATTCCGAGGTCCACAAGCACCGCGGAGGCCGAATTGCTGTCGATCTGATCCAGGATCACTTTCACCGAACCGCCGGCGTCGATGGCGTCGGAGACCCGTTTGGCCAGGGAAGCGCTGGCTGTGATGTTGTAAGCCCCGAAAGTCTCGCCGGTCTCGATCAATTCGCCGAAGGGATCGATGCCGGTGCGTTCGAAGGAGCCGGCGTTCATGTATCTTAGCGCGAAACCCCAGGCCGTAAAGCGGTTCTTGGGCCACAGGAACTGCACTTGACCGCCCTGTCCTCCGATGAAGGAATTGGCATAGGTGCTGCCGATCTCGTTGCCGTCGATGCCAAGGATGGCGGCTGGATTGAAATGCACTCCGTCGGGATTCTTCGCTTCGCCGGTGAGAGCCTGGCCCAAAGCGACTGCCCGCGCGGAATAAACCGTTTTGAGGGACGCGAAGCCAATGGTGCCGGCATCGTCGTTGACGGCCAGCAAAGGAGCGCAGGTGCTGCTAAGAACGCAGGCTGCGAGAAACAAGATCTTCGATATTCTGAACATGGGTGTATAACTCCGCTTCATCGGTTGAGTTGAGCAATTGGTTGCGGTTATCGTCCTGGCGCAGGTATTCAGCCAGCGAGCGCAGTATTTTCATATATTCTTTGTTCGAACTTTGGGGCACGGCGATCATGAACACCAGCTGCACAGGCAGGTCGTCCACACTCTGAAATTCCAGGGGTTGGCGGATCATGCACACGGCTATCCGCAGCGACGCGACGGTCAAATCCCGGGCATGCGGAATGGCTACACCTTTGCCTATGCCGGTGCTCATGATCTCCTCCCGGCCTTTGACTGCCGCCAGAAACCGGTCGGGAAAACTCAGGCAGCCGCTTTCGGCCAGCAGCCTGGTCAGATAATCGAGACAGGCGGACTTGCTCTCAAATCCGTCCACGATCTTTATCAATTCTGGTTGGAAAAGCCTGTTCATCTTCTCCCCATATTTTTAGTAAGTAACACGATTTTCCGTTGCCGGATTCCGTCAACCAAATTCTGCCGTTTGCAGCCCTGAAGCGCAAAATCCGGGTTTTTTGCGTCACGGCGGGCATCACCAAATATTCTGCTTGACTATAAAACTCCGCTCAGATATGATGCCAAAAATCACAATAACCGGGAGAACCAATACCATGAACAAGAAGAAAATCATCTCGATGGTAGTAGGCGCGATTGCCCTCATCGTCGCCCTCTTTTTCGGCGTGAACATCAATTCCAAGGACGCCCAGGGCAAGCCCTTCGTCGATTTGGGCACGGGCGGCCAGGCACTTACCACAAACAATTTGCTGGGGATGGTCAGCCCCCAGAATTACACCGTTTACGTTACCAAATCCGGCAAGAAATACCATACCTCCGAGTGCAGGTACGTGCTGGGCAAGCAGATCCCCATTTCGCGCCAGGAAGCCGTCAACGAAGGCTATGAACCCTGCCGCAGATGCAAACCGGACGGCAACGCCGGAACCCTCATTCCCCAAACCACCACGCCTCAGAATCCAGAAACTCAAACCGAACGCGAAAAACAGCGGGAACAGGAACGCCAGCGCGAAGACGACATTATCCTCGAATAGCGAGGACCTCCGCCAAGAATACATCTGGATCCAGAATCAGGCCTCGCGACAGAGTTGCCGCCTGAGGGTTTGATCCGGCCTTCCCGCATACCTTCCCACTTGCCCGCCAAGCCTGCTGGAGAGCCAGCTTGCCTGGCAGACCCTGGGGGTTGCAGTCAATCACTTGTCTATCACTAGTCAATCACTAGTCAACAATTGAGAAGTGATTGACTAGTGATAGACAGGTGATTGACTGCTAGAGGCGGGAGCCAGGGGGCAGGATTATTGTTGATAAGAAAAAAATGGTAAAATATTCTGAAGCGGAGTCGTTGCCAGGGGCTTGGTTTTTGGCACTGGTTTGCGGATCTGGCGCGCAGTGACGGCTGAGTTCTTGAGCGGTGGGAAGTGGACTGGGTTCGAAAGATTTTCCTTGAAAGAAACAGGGGCTTTTTTAAATTGGTTATCTGAGGAAAAATCCTTGCGAAAAGGAGCAGAATAATGAAAGTGATAGAAGGTAACCTGGTATCCAAAGGCTACAAGTTCGCGCTCGTGGTGAGCAGATTCAACGAACTGATCAGCCGCAAACTGCTGGATGGCGCGATTGACTGCCTGTTGCGGCACGACGTGCCCGACAAAGACATCGCGGTGTTGTGGGTTCCGGGTGCGTTTGAGATTCCGCAGATCGCGCAGGAAGCGGCAAAGAACAAGGACTTCGATGCCGTGATCTGTTTGGGGGCGGTAATCCGTGGCGGCACACCGCATTTTGAATATGTGGCCGCGGAAGTCAGCAAAGGCGTTGCCCAGGTGGCTCTGAACAGCGCCAAGCCGGTGATCTTCGGCGTTTTAACCACAGACACGCTGGAACAGGCATTGGAACGGGCGGGCGTAAAATCCGGAAACAAAGGATTCTCCGCCGCGACTGCCGCTTTGGAAATGCTGAACCTGATGGCGGAGCTGCGTGGGCCAAAGGCGTAAAGCCCGCGAACTGGCGGCCCAGACCCTTTACGCGCTGGATTTCGCCGTGATCGACCCGGAGTTTTCCGAGTATGAGATGCTCAATCAATACCCGGATATCCTACGCGGGCTCGGCGAGGTCTTGAACGCCGACAGTTCCGCTTCCGTTCTGGATTTCGCAGACGACCTGATCAAGAACGTGATCATCAACCAGAACGACATCAACTCCGAGATCGAAAAGCACAGCCAGAATTGGAGTTCGGCGCAAATCGCCTGCCTGGACAGGAATGTGTTGCGCGTGGCGGTGTATGAGCTGGTGTACACAGACACTCCGCCTGCTGTGGTGATCAACGAAGCCATCGAGATTTCCAAGAAATACTGCAGCGAGAGCAGCGGCCGCTTCATCAACGGCATTCTGGACGCCGTACACAAGGAACTGCAGGATAGAGAACGGATCGCGGGCGGCAAGGATTAGCATGGACGATACGCAGAAGCAGGAGCTAAGCTGCTCGCTGGGAGTGTTTGCCTACAACGAAGCGGGCAACATCGTAAAACTGCTCGAAGCCTTGGTAGGGCAGCGGCTGAAACGGGCAAGCGTAGCGGAGATCATCGTGGTTTCCAGCGCCAGCACCGACCGCACGGACGAGCTGGTGATGGATTTCGCGGCCAAACATCCGCAGGTGCGCTTGGTCCGTCAAGCCAGGCGGGAAGGCAAATCCTCGGCGATCAACCTGTTTCTGGCGGAAGCGGTTTCCGATATCCTGGTGGTGATTTCCGGAGACGTGGTGCCGGCTGAGGACACGATCGAACTGCTGGTATCGGCGTTCGACGACCCCAAAATAGGTGCCACGGGCGGAAAACCCATACCGCTCAACGATGAATCCACCTGCATGGGCTACGCCGTACATCTGCTCTGGCGCTTGCATCACAGGATGGCGCTGATCTCGCCCAAACTGGGTGAAATGATCGCCTTCCGCAAATTGATGAAGAGCATTCCGGCCGATTCCGCCGTGGACGAAGCCAGCATCGAAGCGATAGTGCGGGAAAGGGGTTTCCGGCTGCGCTATATCCCCCAGGCCATCATCTACAACCGCGGTCCCAGCCAGCTTAAGGACTTTGTCAAACAACGCCGCAGGATTCAAAACGGGCATCTATGGCTGCAGCGCAAGCAAGGCTACAAGGTGGTTTCCCAGCAAAGCGGAACCCTGCTCAAGATCCTGGGAGCGGAGCTGCGGGAAAATCCCGCGTCAAGCCTCAAAATCGCCGGAGTGATGGGTTTGGAACTGTTTTGCCGCTTGCTCGGCAGCTACGATTTTTATGTCCGGGGCAGGAATCCCTTTGCCTGGGATATCGCCCATTCAGCCAAGAATCCGAAGGGATAAGGGTATGAAGAAAGATGTTTAGTTTAATGTTTAGGATGGCGGGTTTCTGGCTGATGAAGCACATCGGATTTCCGCGGCTGCTGCCGATCAACTATACCGTCAGCCTGCTCTACACCTGCAATTCGCGCTGCAGCACCTGCAACATCTGGAAGAAGAAGGCGCGCGATTTCACGGTGGAAGAATACGCGAAGACCTTCAAAAGCATCGGCAAAGCGCCCTACTGGATCACCTTCAGCGGAGGCGAACCTTTTCTGCGCCGCGATTTGGTGCAGATCGTGGAGAAGGTCTATGCCATCTCCAGGCCGCATATCATCAACATTCCCACCAACGGATTGCTGACCAGCGCCATTGTGGAATACACCACCGCGATCGCCAAAGCCTGTCCCAAGGCGCAGATCATCATCAACGTTTCCCTGGACGGGATCGAGGCGCAGCACGACGAGATCCGCAAAGTGCCAGGCAACTACGCCAAGGCCCTCGCCACTTTCAACCGCCTCAAGGCGCTCAATCTGCCCAACCTCGCCGTGGGCATCCACACGGTGATCTCGCAATTCAACGTGGAGAGTTTTCCCAGCGTCGCCAACGAATTGCTGCGCCTCAAACCGGATAGTTACATCACGGAAATCGCCGAAGAACGCGTGGAACTGGATACCGTTGGAGCCAAGATCACACCGAGCCTGGTGGCTTATAAATCGGCCATCGACTATCTGATCCACCGCATCAAGAATGAGAACTACACTGGCATGAACAAGATCACCATGGCCTTCCGCATCGAGTATTACAACTTCGTAAAGCGTATTCTGCGCGACGAAAGACAGGTTTTGCCTTGCTATTCCGGAGTGGCTTCCGTGCAGATTTCACCGGATGGGGACCTCTGGAGCTGCTGCATCAAAGCTCGCAGCTTGGGCAATTTGCGCCAGGGCGGCTACAATTTCCGGAAGTTGTGGTTTCAGCCTGAAGTTGAGCTGGAACGCCGCCAGATCCACAAGAAGAAGTGCTGGTGCCCTCTGGCAAACGCTGCCTACACCAACATGCTGATGGATCTGCCAACTTTAATGCGGGTATTCTGGCGCAGCCAGGTAAAATGGTGGAAGTAAGATGATCACGATACTTAGTAAATTCGCCCAGTTTCCCTCCAGCATCTGCGATTACCAGGCCTCCAAAGACGGCCGCTACGGCTGGCTGCTGTGCACCGCGCACGAGGAAAAAAGCCACGAACTGGAAGAGATCCAGGCCGAGATCAAACTGGAGATCATGAATTCCGGCGTGCTGGAAGTAAGCAAAATGGAGATCGAAAACTGGCTGAAGGGCTTCTTCGCGGATTTCCATTGGAAACTGCACGCCCGCCTGCTCAAGACCAGCCTGCGCGAAAAAGGGCTCTCGCTGTTCTTTGCGGTTATCTACGACTGCGAGATCTACCTGATCCAGTTTGGCAGAATATTTTGCGCGGTAACGCGTGGCAAGAAACTGGATTGCGTGGGCAAGAACTGGAAAAACTACCAGATCCAGACTCTCAAGGACCTCAACCTTTTCGGCCTTTCCGAAGACGATATCCGGGTCCGGCCACTGCATTTGCGCTTGGCGGAAAACGAAAGCCTGATCATCCTTTCCGGCCAGATCGCCGGCAAAGTGCTGGACAGCGGCACTGAGAACGCCAGCCTGCTGCCCCTGATCGAGTCTTACAGCGCGTCCGACAAGGCGTTGTGGATGGTCCTGAAAAACATGCCCCAACTAACCAAGACGCATTCTCGCAAGTTTTCCAAGCTGCAGATCAGTTCGCTGGTCTTGATCCTGGCCACGCTGCTGGCAATCCTGTACATGAGCTACGGCAACCGCGTTCTGGATGTATTGTTCCACAGGGCGCGCAGAGAAGTTTCCGCAGGCCCTCTGCAGGAAGTGAAAAAGGACTTGAACGAAAACATCGTCAAGGTGCTGAATGCTCCGGCGCGTGATATCGAGCTGGAGGTCAAATGGAGCATGGACCTGCCCTCAGCCGTTACTTCCTGCCCTGTGTTCGACCTGGAAAACTTATACCTTGCCCAGGGTGGCACCGTGGCCGCCTATAGCAAGAAAAACCAGGCCAGGAAATGGATGAAGAACTTTGAGGAACTGGCGGTGACCCTTCAAAAAACCGAGTCCAGCCTGGTCGCTAGCCTGCAATCCGGCGCGGTGTTGGGATTGGATTTTTCGGGTAAGGAGATCTGGCAGCAAAACCTGGAACCCAATTCCGCCAGGCCAGCCCAAACCTGCCCTCTGGAGATCACACCGGCCGACGACAAACGCATCGACCGCAGCATCATGGTGGTGCCCGGCGCCAACCAGATCAGCGTCCTGGACAGCCAGAACGGCACTCTGCTCAGTTCTTTGCAACTGCCGGACCGGCTGAAATTTCTCTCCAAATACGACGACCTGGGCTTCTGTTTTTACGCGGCGGTGGGCGATTCCCTGCTCTGCGTGCAGCTCAAGATAGTGAACTGATGCAGAAATTCACTTTGTTCCTGTGCGCTTTGCTGCTCCTCGGTTCGAGCCTGGCAGCCGTAACCGGAACCGTTTCCCGCACCGGATTGGCCCGCCTGCAATATGACGGAGGGGGAGACTGGTACAACGATCCGGAGGTGCTGCCCAACCTGGCGCGCTACGCCAATTCCGTGCTGAACACCGATTTTCCTATCGATCAGAGCGTCGTCAAAGCCAGCGACGCCAAGCTGTTCGAGTACCCCTTCGTATATCTGACCGGGCACGGCAACATCCGTTGGGAAGACCGGGAGATCGCCAATCTGAGGGATTGGATGCTGCGCGGCGGCTTTCTCTACGCGGATGACGATTATGGCATGGACGAGTCTTTCCGGCGCGAGATCAAACGGGTTTTCCCGGAGTACGAACTGCTGGAATTGGACGCCACTTTCCCGCTCTTCACTTGTTTTTACGACTTTTCCTCCGGACTGCCCAAGATCCACAAACACGACGAAAAACCGCCCCAAGCCTTTGGCGTGTTTGACGACAACGGCCGCCTGATGTGCCTCTACACCTACGAAAGCAATATCAGCGACGGCTGGGCTGACCCCTCCACGCACGACGATCCCCCAGAAGTGCGTGACGCGGCTCTGCGTTTCGGCTGCAACATCATCTACTACCTGCTCTCCCGAGGTTGAAGTGCGCATCTGCGTGATTTCCGACCTGCATTTCAAATACGCGCAAGAAACCGCTGAGGACAGGCAGAACGCCGATCTGGCGCTGGCCTTTTTGGGTGAGGCGGCAGGAAAGTACGACCTGCTGGTGCTCAACGGCGATATCTTCGACCTCTGGTTCGAATGGAAATACTCGATCGTCAAGCAATATTTCCCGCTTCTGCACAGGTTGGCGGCTCTCGGCGAACAAGGCTGCAGAATGGTTCTGATCGGCGGAAACCACGATTTCTGGTTCAATGGCTTCCTCACCCAATTTGTGGGAATCGAAGTCCATCCGGACCAATTCACTTTGTCAGCCGACGGCCACCAGATCCTCTTCACGCACGGCGATCTGCACACAGTCAACGACCTACGTTACAAACTCTTCCGCGGTTTCATCAGGCTGGGAGGAATCCGCTGGCTGTTCAACCTGCTACATCCGGACCTGGCCTTGTCCTTGGGCAGGAAAATGTCACGCTCCAGCAGGCTGCGCAAGATTTCCAGCCAACTCCAGACCCGGAAATCCACCGGGCTGATCCAGTATGCCCAAACCAGGATTCGCCAGCGCAGTTATGACCTCGTGTGCATGGGCCACAGCCACAAACCCCAGGTGAAGAAGCTGGAGGGCGGCTACTACGTGAATAGCGGCGACTGGCTAGAGAACCACACTTACGTGGAAATCATCGACGGAGCGATTGCTCTGCACTATTATAAAAACAAGGAGTAACCAATGCCACACACACTACCAAGGATCACTCTGACCGCGCTGGCGCTGCTGCTCAGCTTCCTGCTGCTGAGTTGCCAGGCCAACGCCGCGGAACAACAGGAACCTGAAACCAAGGGAGAGGATATGGAAACCGCACCAAAAGTCGTGAAAGCCATCATGGCCACCACACAGGGCAACATCGAGCTGGAACTCTGGCCAGACATGGCGCCCAAGACCGTCGCCAACTTCGTAAAACTGGGCACCGAAGGCTTCTACGACCGCACTTATTTTCACCGGGTCATCCCCGATTTCATGATCCAGGGCGGCGACCCCAACACCAAGGACAGCGACCGTTCCAACGACGGAAAGGGCGGCCCCGGCTATCGCTTTGAAGACGAATGCTACCGGAATGGCGACCAAATCACCGGCATGATCAACGACGAGGAAGCGGCCAACATCGTCTGGACCAAGATCCTAGTTCCTTACATGCAATCCGGGCAATCGCCCCAATCTGAGATCTTCGAGATCGTGCAGAAAGTGCAGGAAACCCAGACCCTGGATCCGATCATGGGGCACACGGTGGACTTCTACCAAAGCCGCACCGGACTCCGCGATCCGCTTTACCGCAAGATCCTGAACAGCCCCGTGCTCTATTCCTACATTTGCATGGCCAATAGCGGACCGAACACCAATGGCTCGCAGTTCTTCATCGTGACCCGCAAACCCGGAACGCCTCATCTGGATGGGAAACACACAGTATTTGGCAAGGTCGTTTCCGGGATGGATGTGGTCCACAAGATCGAAAAACTCCCTCGCGACAAAGCTGACAACCCCAACCCAGAAAACCAGGCCTTCATCGATTCCATCAGCTTCCCCGAATAAGGGGTTTCCACATGGCCCGCGCCTCTGAATCCGCACTGCAGCAGGAGATCATGGCCTGGATCAGGCAAAACCAGTATGTCTATCTGGCCACAGTGGATAAAAAACAACCGCGGGTCCGCCCTGTAGTGCTGTTCATGCATGAGGAGCGCTATTTCTTCGCCACTTTCACGGGCGACGCCAAAGTGGCCCAGATCGCCAACAACAAGTGGGTGGAGGTCTGCGTGCCTTTGCACGAGGAAGGGCACACTGGCTACATCCGCTTAACTGGCATAGCCACGATCGTAAACAATGCGGCGCTCAGAGCCGAAGCCTCCGGGCGCTGCTTCTTTTTTGACGAGTATTTCAGCGGTTCCGACGACCGCGATTACACCCTCATCGAGTTCGATCCCGAGTCTGCCGAGTATCTCCGACCCGGCGAACGTTACAGCCAGACCTGCTGTTTGAAACGCTACTGATCTGGTCATCTGCATGAGTGCGGCACAGTGGATTGTGAAAGGCTTAATGCGGACTGGTTGTTGTTGATGCGGTGTGATTCAGTTGCGGCGGATAGTCTGCAGCATATGATCAGGAACCCAAAGGAGCAATAATGAAAGCGATATTCACCTATGACGATGAGCATCTGGGTAAAACCTACATCGTGATACCCAAGATCCGCGAAATATCCAAGGCCCTGGGCAACGTGGTGGTCACCTTCGACAACGGCGACAAGCGCACGCTTTCCGTGGACGATACAACCGCCGCCACCCAAATGATGCTGGACGCCATCGAAGCCTTCTATTCCTGAGATGTTGGACACCAATCTTAGCCCTGTTTTGCTGGCCCTGCTGGGCACGATGTTCACCTGGTTCATGACTGCCTTGGGCTCCAGTTTCGTGCTGTTTTTCAAGTCGATCAAACCCTGGGCTCTGGACACGATGCTGGGTTTTGCCGCGGGAGTGATGATCGCCGCCAGCTTCTGGTCGCTCCTCAATCCCGCCATAGCCATGAGCGAAGGAAATCCCTTGCCGGCAGTGATCGGATTCCTGTGTGGAGGCCTGTTCCTGCGCGGGATCGACCTGCTTCTGCCGCATCTACACGTCGGCCACGATATGGCCGACCGGGAAGGCCTGAAAACCCCTTGGGGCAAATCCACCCTGTTCTTTCTGGCAGTCACGCTGCACAATTTCCCGGAAGGTTTGGCGGTGGGAGTGGCCTTTGGAGCCGTTGCTGCCGGGCTCGAATCTGCAACGCTGGCGGCTGCGCTGGCGCTGACGCTGGGCATTGGAATCCAGAACCTGCCTGAAGGTGCGGCTGTTTCCATACCGCTCAGAAGGGAAGGCATGTCCCGGGGTAAAAGCTTCTTCTGGGGCCAGTTTTCCGGGATGGTGGAACCGCTGGGCGGTTTGCTGGGAGCGGGCATGGTGCTGCTGGCGCGCCCCCTGATGCCCTACGCGCTGGCTTTTGCGGCGGGTGCGATGATCTATGTGGTGGCGGAGGATGTGATCCCGGAATCGCAGCGCGGAAAATACGCCCATCTGGCTACCCTGGGCGTGATGCTGGGTTTTGCCGTGATGATGCTCCTGGACGTGGCGTTGGGTTGAAACCCCAGCTAGTGTAGCATTCCCCTGCTGCACAGCCAGTGGTAGGATCGGAATCCTACCCTACGCCGCTGGACATTCCTAAGCCTATACCCAAGAGGACTTTGGCCACCCAACTCCAGGACGCTGCTTGGGCGCGTTCCCGCGGGTTGCAGTCAATCACTTGTCTATCACTAGTCAATCACTTGTCTATTATTAACGCTTGATTGACTAGTGATAGACAAGTGATTGACTGCAACCCGCGGGAGCGAAACGGCATGTTCTTTATAAATATGGTTATATCTGGCCATGGCGATTTATGTTCAGCAGATATTGGCAAGTAACATGTTGATAGTAGATTAAGCTGATCTCTTGCAAACAGAGTGGGTAAGCTAGTGAACCTGGCCCTTTGGCAAACCCGCTTCAGCGGGTGCAGGACGGTCGGCGGGAGATTTATCGCCTGTGTGGCATGAACCAAGCTCCACTCCAGTTTGTAGTCAACTCATTTCAATGAGTGCAGGATTTCCGGGTATTATTCATCCAGCAACTGACACGCTCTCAAGGTCACAATCTGCAAAGTCCTGCACCGGTTGAAACCGGTTGATTGCATAGTGGCTTCTCGTCTGGCAGGGGCGCTATATCACCCGCCTACCATCCTAAGCTCTCCGGGCTTACCCACTCGGTTTGCAAGAAAGCCGATCAATCACAGGTAATACCATACATGCAGATCGACTCGGCGGTCTGGCTATGCGCCAGGTTTTCAATGGGTATTGAGAAACACGCGGGGAGTGCTTTTGGGGAGTGTTTACAAAGGCGGGTTCTACCCTATTTGATAACGGCGCAGCGCAGGCTCTTCATTTGGCCCGACGCTGATCTAAGCCGGCAGAAATAGATGCCGCTTGCCACTTGTCCGCCCCGGTCGTCATCCAGTTGCCACGCGTTTCTGTAAAACCCTTTGTCCAGGTCGCCGTCCACCAGGGTTTTCACCTTCTGTCCGCGCAGATTGTAGATGGTCAGCGTGGTCAAGCCATCCTCAATGACGGAATAGGCAAAAACCGTGGCTTCCCTGGCCGGATTGGGATAACTGACCAGGCGCGGGGTGTCGTAGAAGCCGGGCGGATCGGCTTCGTACACGATCCTGATAGGAATGGACAGGTTGTGCGAGCCGTTGTAGTAAATGTTCAGTACATAAGATTCCTGAGCGGAGCGCATCAGGTTTTGATTGGCCGATAGCAGCAATTCCGCAGTTTCCTCGTCGTGCAAATCGCCTTCTCCAGCGATGATCGCCAGGCATTCCGGCACAGTGGAGGAGTTGATCAGCTCAAGCGCTCCGGAAGTTTGGACGACCTGTCCGGAAGGATTCAGGGACTCGATGCGGTAGGGCAGCACCACACTGCGCACTCCATCAGCAAAGGACAGCCGGACCCCGGAACGCAGGCTGTCGGCCATGCTTCCCGTTTCGCTGTGCCAGTCCAACTCAGAAAAGCTGCCCAAGCCGCCAACGAAAGGCAGCGATGCCTGTCCAGGCAGGGCAAAGGGCGACGCGGAAGTTGCCAGAATCCCTTCGGGCAACT
>CAYSAT010000035.1:0-30797 GCA_964429035.1 uncultured Candidatus Cloacimonadota bacterium
AGATATGAACAAGGGCGGTTTTCGGACCGCCCGTTTTTTTTATTGAGGAAAAGAACGTTGAGGGGCGGGATTCGATCCCCGTTTCCCGGCACACCCTGGAGCCTGGCTCACTCTCCTGTGGACGGCCTCCCCAAGACATCCCTAAGATTGTTAGGGATGTGTTCGAGAGGCCATAACGAGGGTTAACGGCCAGGGGTTAGGGCTCTTCATATGCAAGTTCCAGCGCTGTCATCCCGGACGCCGGGGTCCCCACGGAATGGGGTGGCGAGCCGGGATCCAATCTTCTAATAACTCAAAATCAGAACCAAACCAGCCATGCTTTGCAAGAAGAAAAGAGAAAAGACTGGATCCCGGGTAACACTCCGTATTCCCGGGATGACAACGTTGGGGCTGGCGGATCCTTACTTGACGATCTTGATGTACATCACACCGCCGCTGGCCGCTCCGAAGTAGCCCAGGGCGTTGTGGATCCCGCCGTGCAGGTAGCCGTCCTGCATGTAGGTGTAGCGGTAGTAGTTGTCGTCCACGATGTAGGCGCTGACGCTGTAACGGCCATAGAGAACGAAAGAGAAGGCGTAATCGTCCAAAACCAGGAAATTGCCTTCGTACCCGGGCAGAATCTGCGTGGTGGAGGGATAGAGGAAAGTGATGCGGCGAAAGGCTCCGCCGGCCTCGTAGACTTCCCGCAGGGATTCGTCCGGATGCTCGATGCCCAGCACTGTGGTGGTGAACTCCAGATCGGTGCTGAAATCCTCCAGGCAGTAGATCTGGCCGAAGAAATTGAAGTTTCCGCTCACCGCTCCGGTATTGAGCACGATGGGATACTGGCTATCCACGGCGGTGAAAGGCGTGGCGTTGGTGGAGGCGGGATCGAAGGAATAACCGGTTCCGGCGGGGTCGGTGCCCCAGGGATCGGGAAGCAATTGCACGCTTGGCGGGACTGTGGTTTCCGCCCAGATCAGCGGCGCGTAGCCAGGCACCCGGACCTCGATCCTGTAGCGATGTTCAGGCAGGATCACGTGCGCTTCGGGATCTATGTATTTGATCTTCATTTCGTCCAGAGCTGGCTGCAACTGGAATTCCGCCTCAGTATCCAAATCCCGGATCAGCACCTCGGCATCAAAAACGAAGAGCTGCAGGGGGTCGAAATCCTCGATGGCGGAGCTGCGCGTAACATACACGGGGTGCTCCAGGCTGATGGCCTGATTGGCCACCAGCAAGCCGGCCACGGAATAGGTATCGCCCTCAAAGCGAGGCTGCGAGGTGTTTTCACAGGATTGCAGAATCAGCAGTGCCAGCAGCAGGAGGGGCAGGTACTTCAAACGCTTCATCCTGGCCTCACCATTTTACGTTCAAGCCCAGGAAGGGCAGAAAAGGAAACTGGGTGCCGTCCCGCGATCGCAGTTCCACTCCCCCTGTTTCCGTGGGCATCAGCGAGTAACCGCGGAAGGATACGTTTTTCCGGTTGAAGACGTTGATGAATTCCAGATACGGCTCGATCGAACCCCAGGAAGTGATCCACTCATACTTGGTGCTTAGGTCCAGGCGGATGTAGGCAGGCAGGCGCACGCGGTCCTGATAGCTGTAGATGAGTTGGAAGTTGTCGCCGTCGAAATAGATGCGTTCCGGGATTTCGCTGGGCTGGCCTGAATTGTAGGCGAAGTTGAGCCCCAGCTTGAAATCGGCGCCCAGTACCTGGAATCCCGTGTTCTGGCTGAGATTGTAGGTCTCCACCAGCGAGATGGAATGGCTGCGGTCGTAGCGGGGATAAAAGGGCTCGGATTCTCCGGTTACGGGATCGAGGTTGACGCCCTCCATTTTGCGTTGGGTCTGGCTGAGGGTGTAGCCCACAAAACCCTGCAGGCCCTTCCAATCGTTGCGCAGCATCACATCCGCTCCATAGGTGAATCCCTTGCCCACGTGGAAAGTGTCGGAAAGCGTTCCGGTCTGGTTGTTCCAGGTATAATCCGAGGCGTAGTTGAACTGCAGGATGTTGGCATAGGTCTTGTAATACAGCTCCAGATCCCAGCTGAAATAGCGGTTGAGGTCGCGTTGGTAGCCCAATGTGTAATGCAAGGAACGGCCAGGCTCCAGGCTTCCGTCGAGCGGAAACCAGATGTCCAGCGGAGTGCTGACCTCCATGGTCATCAGCGTGAGGTATTGGTGGTAGGCGCCAAAATTGGCATAGACGCTTTCGCCTACGTCCAGATTGCGCTTGAGGGAAAGGCGCGGTTCGAGGTTGAAATAGGAGGCGGCGGGGATGTGCCCTGGCCTGGCCCGCAAACTCTGATACCACGCGGCGCGAAGACCCGGCTGCAGGATCCACAGCTCGTTCAGCGACCAGGTATCCTGGATGAATAGGGCGCTGGTGAGCGAAGAAACGCGGATGTCCGGCAGGGAATTGGGATTGATCTGGAAGGAACTCTCCTGTTTCAGCCAGGTGTCGTTCCATTTCAGGTCCCAGCCGCTTTCCACTTCGTGCCGGTTATCCGGTTTCCAGCTCAGGATGCCCTTCACAGAGAGGTCCTGAATGCCGTTGAGGCGTTCGCTGGCAGTGTCGCCGTCGGTGTTGGTCTGTACGAGATTACTGCGAAACTCGCTGCCAGCGAAGATGAACTGGGAAAAGAGGCGCGGATTGAAGAGATGCACCCATTGGGTGGTGAAGGTCTTGTTGCCCCAGTCCAGGTTGAGGACGCTGCCGAGGTCGAATGAAAGGTCGTCGCGGCCAAAATAAGCGCTCAGGCTCAGTTTGTTGCGGCTGTCCAGATCCCAGTTGAGTTTGAACTGGCCGTCGTAGAAATAGTAATCCGGGATTCCGTCCACCAGTTGCTGGAGCAATTCCACATAGGTGCGGCGGATCGAGGCCATGTAGGATCCGCTTTGCTTGCCGATCCGGAGCGGACCTTCCACAGTGGCGGAAGACGAGATGAGGCTAAGCCGGGCCACGCCCTGAGGCTGGACCCGGTTGCCCTGGCGGTTGTCTACCTCGAGCACGGAAGACAGCCGCCCGCCGTATTTCGCGGGGTAGCCGCCCTTGATCAGGTTGATGTTTTCCACGGCATCGGTATTGAAGGTGGAAAAGATGCCGCCGAAATGGTTGGGATTGTAAACATCGATGTCGTCCAGGAGGATCAGATTCTGGTCGGGTGAACCGCCACGGACGTAGAGCCCGGAAGAGAAATCCGAGATCGGCGCCACTCCAGGCAAAGTGAGCACGGCGCGGAAGACGTCGGCCTCCACAGGAGAAACCACGCTCTGGATATCGGCCTGGCCGCGATGGATGGAACTGGCTCGGATCACCGGACCGTCGGCATTGGCCTCGGCTGTGGCGGTAACCACCACTTTGCTCAGTTCCACCGCGCTGCCGCTCAGCTGGGCGTTCACCGTGATGTCGTCATTCAGGCTGCTAACCACGAAGGGAATGTTGGCCTTGCTGTGGGCAACCAGGGAGAAGTCCAGGGAAAAGGAGCCGGTCTGGTTCAGGTTCAGGACGTAGTAGCCCTTCTTGTTGGTTTGGCCGCCGATCCTGGTGCCGGATACGGAGACATTGACGTATTGGATCGGTTCGCCATTTTCCGCGTGGGTCACAAAACCGCTAACCGTGGCGGCGAAGAAAGGTCCGGCCAGCATAGCCAGCAGCAGGAGCAACATCGGTTTGATCATCGTAATCCTTGGTTTCGGAGGTTATGCACAAAGACGGCATTCCCGCAGCGCAGCATTCCGATGCCGCAACTCATGGAGGTCCGGCGTCCATGCACAATCTGATTGCGAACTTGCGCCCCGTGTGCGTTCAGGGTTTCAGATTATCGGTTTTCAAATCCACCGCGTCGCTGAACTTGGTGTGCTCGGTGAACCGGGTCATGTGGAATTTTCCGAAGAAGGAATCCACGCCGCTGTAGATCACGGGGATGATGACCAGAGTGATGAAGGTGGCAAAGACCAGGCCAAAGGTGAAGCTGACCGCCAAAGGCCGCCAGGCTTGGGAAGAAGGATCGCTGGAAAAGACCAGGGGCAGCATTCCTGCCACGGTTGTTGCCGTAGTCAGCAAGATGGGACGCAGGCGTGCCGATCCGCTGTTGATGATGGCGTGCCAGCGGTCAACGCCCTTCTCGCGCTCGATATTGATGAAATCGATGAGCAGGATGGCGTTGTTGACCACAACTCCAGCCAGGGCCACCACCGAGATCATGGTGTTCAGCGAAAAGGACAGGCCGGTGACCAGCAAACCGAAGATCACGCCGATGAAGGCAAAGGGGATGGTCATCATCACGATCAGGGGCTGTACGTAACTGCGGAATTGGGAGGCGAGGATGGTGAAGATACCCAAAAGGGCGAACAGGAACGCGATTCCCAATGAGGAATAGGATTTCCGCTGCTCTTCCTGGACACCGCCAAATTCCATGGAATAGCCAGGGAAGCGCTGTTCAAAATTGGAGAGCGTGCCTTTGGTTCCGCGCAGGCGGTCGCCCATCAAAGCGGTGACGACTTCGGAGGTGGTGCGTTTGGCTTTGCGCCCTCCCTGCTCGTATTCTGCTACAGATGCGGTCACCATGATCACACGGTCGCCGTCGCGGTGTTCGATGCGGGAGATGCTGCTGTCGAAACTAAATTCGCCCAAGTCGCGGATGGCGATCAGATCGCCGGTCCTGGTACGTATCTTGAGGTTTTTCAGGATTTCCAGGTCCTGGGTGTAGCGATCGTCCATCTTCACCAGGATGGGGTGTTCTTCCACGCCGTCACCGCGGTACTGCGTCACTTCGCTGCCAGTGCTGGCGGTGCGGATCGTGGAGGCGATCTGCGCCACGCTGAGTCCGGCCATGGAGAGTTTTTCCTGATTGGGAACGATGCGCACTTCCATCTTTCCTTTATCGTAGCTGTCCTCGATGTCCACAACTCCGGGAATGCGGGCCAGATTGCCTTTCACGATCTCACTGATGTAAGCCAGGCGTTCCAGTTTGGGTCCCTTGATGCGGAGTTCCACGTCGTTGCCAACAGGCGGGCCTGCCATCGAGGCCGCGAATTTGTAGGTGTAGAGGCCGGGCAGGGTGTCCAGGAAATCGCGCAGAGTTTTGCGGATCTGTTCCTGCGTGTATTTCATTTCTTTGAGCGGGACGAGGTCGATGTTTACCTGGGCGCTGGAAGTCTTGATGGTGCGCATTCCCTCTCCGCCGATCGAACCGACGTTGCTGACCACATACTCCACGTCCGTCTTTTGCGGCATATTCAGGATGAACTGCTCAACCTGGCCGACGATGCGGTCGGTCTCTTTCAACGAAGTGCCAGTGGGTGTTTGCAGCTGCAGGGAGATAGTCTGGGCCTGGGATCCGGGGAAAAACTCAAACTTGATGGCTCCACTGGCCAGGATTCCCAGCGAGATGAAGAACAGCAAGATCACAAAACCGATGGACCACCAGCGATAACGCAATGCCCGGGTGACCACCCTGCGGTAGATCTTGACCACAGGCCTGATGAGCCGCGTGGTGCGGTCTTCGCCTGTAGGCAGTCCGCGGCCGAATTGATGGACGTTGGTGGGCAGGATGATCATGCTCTGGAACCAGGATCCCAACAGTGCTATGGTGACCACGATGGGGAAGACTTCCAGGAACTGGCCAAAGATACCGCCCATCAATAGCAGCGGCATGAAGGCCGCAACCGTTGTGAGCGTGGAGGCAAAGACCGGTGAAATCACCTGTTGGACTGCTTCCACTATGGAGGCCTTGTGCTCGTATCCCAGTTCCCGGTAGCGATGGATGTTTTCCAGCACCACGATCGAATTGTCCACCACCATTCCCACCACTATGATCAGGCCGAAGATGGTGAGGTTGTTCAGGGTGATATGGAAAAATGGCAGCAAGATAAAAGTGATCAGGATGGAGAGGGGAATCCCGAATGAAGCGAATACCGCGTTACGCCAGCCCAGGAAGATCAATAGCGACACAAAGACCAGAATGATACCCTTAAAGGCGCTGGAACCCAGGGCGTTTATCCCGTTGCGGACATCTATCGAGCCATCGTTGCGGACGCTGACCTTGGCACCGGGAACGCGGCGCTCGAATTCCTTGATGTAGGTCCGTACGTCCTCCATGACCTTGATGATGTTGCCGTCGGCCTTTTTATAGACAAAGATGCTGATGCTCTCCTGGCCATTCAGTTTGGCAACGGTCTGGGTGCGGGAAAGGGTGTCTTTCACGGCGGCAACGTCGGAGATACGGATAGCCCGTCCGGAAGCGTCGGATTGGACAACCATTGAGCCGATCTCCTCCAGGGAGTTGAATTGACCCAGGGTGCGCACCAGGAATTCCGTCTTGCCAAACTTCGTAGTGCCGCCGGGGATGTTGAGATTGCGGCCTTGCAAGAGGCCCGAGATCTCGCTCAGGCTGATCCCGTAGGCGTCGATCTTGGCCTGGTCCACGTCCACCCAGACCTGCCTGTCACGGGCTCCCACCAGTTCGACTTTGGAGACGTTGCTTACATCCAGGATGCCTTTTCTGAGGTCTTCCGCGATCTCACGCAAAGCCAGGGGCGAGAAATCGCCTCCTACCACGATCTGGGAGATGGGATTCACCTCGCGCATATTCAAGCGGATCACCACAGGATCGAGGGCATCGGTGGGCAGGTCCGTAATTTTGTTCAGTTCCCGGGCCACCAGGTCGTAGGCCTCCTCGGAGTTCTTGGAGGCGTCAAAAACCACGCTGATCGTTGCCCTGCCTTCCTCGGCATAGCTGGAAATGTAATCCAGGCCGTCGAGGTCGGCGAGTTCGGTCTCGACCTTGGTGGTGATCAGTTGTTCGATCTCAGCGGGGGAGACCCCGGGATAGGGAACTATGACTATAACGCGGCCGAAATCAACCGCGGGATACTCTTCGCGAGGCAGCCTGAGCATGTAAGACACGCCCAAAAGCAGGATCGCGATGGTGAGGATGTTGATCAGGATGGACTGTTTGATGGAAGCTTCGGCTACCTTCATGGGCTACTTCCTGATTTCCACGGGGCTGCCGTCTTCCAGGTTTTCCGCACCGCTGGTCACGATGCGTTCTCCTGCTTCCAATCCGCTGGCGATTACTCCATACTCACCGATGACCTGGCTGATCGACACTTCGCGTTTGCGGGCCTTGCCGTCGGAATCGATCACGAAGGCGTAGGTTTTATCGAATTCCTTGCTGAAGTTGGTAATCGAACTGAAGAGCAGGTCGGTGTAACGCGTGGTCAGGATCCTGGCAGAAACAACCATGCCAGGTAACAGCGAACGGGGATTGGCGATCTCAATCTCCACGGGATAGGTGGCGGAGCCAGCCAGGGGCCGGATCCCGAAACCGCGTATTGTTCCAGACAAGGTTTCCTCCATGCCGGGATAACTCACTTCCACTCGTTGGCCTGTGCGGAGTTTTCCGATCTGAGTTTCGCCTACGCCGGTCTTGACGATCAGACGCCGGGCATCGGTTATCGTGGCCACAGGAGCTCCGGCATTGATGAACTGCCCGGCCATGATGTTCAGGTTGGAAATCACACCAGATTCGGGGGCTGTGAAGTAGGATCCGCTGACGCCGTTCTGAGCCGTTTCCAGCCCGGCTTTGGCTCCATCCAGCGCCGCCTTCGCCGCCTTGAATCCCGTAAGGGCGATGTTGTATTCGGCGGCGGAGATCAGATTCCTCTGCAATGATGTTTCCGCATAATCCAGATTCCGCTGGGCGTTGTCAAAGCTGGCCTGAGCCGAAGCCACAGCAGCCTCAGCCTGATCCAGCCGGTATTGGATGGCGCTGTTGTCCACTCTGCCGATCCTGTCGCCGCGGCTGACCTGGTCGCCGAGTTTCTTGTACACTTGCAGAACGCGGCCGGAGGTCTCGCTGCTCATGGTGATGTCGGTGATCCCTTCCAGTTTGCCGGACACGGTGATAAAGTCGTCCAGTTCCCGCAATGTAAGTTCTTCCACGGTCACAGGCTGTTTTTCGTCTTTGGTTTGGCTGGCCGGGCCTTTGCCCTTACCGCAGGAAAAGACTGTGAGGATGAGGGCCAGCAGGGTCAGGGAAAGATATCTGTGTTTCATTTGTTTGCTCCAGTGATAATCATTGCGTCGAGTTCAGGGGCCGACTCCAAGCCCATTATCTCCATCAGGGCGAGGCGGGCTTTGTGATAGCCGTAAACCGCTCCATCAAGGGCGATCCGGGCTGAAGAGAGCATGAGGTCGGCATCCAGCATTTCGGTGGAGGAGATCAGATTCAAGCGAAACCGCTCCTGCAGCTGTTCATAACTTGTCTGCGTGTAGTCCAGCGCCAGGCGTGCCGCCCGCAGTTGCTGCGCCGCGCTCACCATGCTCAACACTGCGGCTTCGGTGCCCAACTGAATTCCATTGCTGGCGGTCTGCACTTCCAACCGGGCCTTTTGGTAGTTGAATTCCGCCTTTTTCAGTTCCGCGTAGTTGCCCACTTGAGGCAGCAGCGGAAGCGAGGCGGATAGGATGACTTGGGTGGAAGGCGAGAACTTGTAGCGGTCGATGCCGTTTTCCTCGTATTGGCGGCTGCCGACCAGCATCAGGGTGGGCAGGAAGGAGCCTTTGCGGATTTGATATGCCCGGCGGGAAAGTTCCACGCCCGAATCCAGAAGTTGCAGGGTCGTGTTGCCGGTTTTCCCTTTTTCCAGTGCCAACGCAGTGAGGGCTTCCGTATTCTGGAAATCGTAATCATACAGCGCTTGGAGGCTGGCATCCTGCTCCAATCCGGGCAGATCATCCACTTCAGGCATGAAGTCGATCCCCAGGGTGTTGCGCAGGTTCAATTGCGCCAGTTGCAGGGCCGTCCGGGATTGCAGCGCAGCCACTTCCTTGGAGGCCAGCCGGCTCTGGAAGCGCAAGTAATCGGCGCTGGAGATCAAGCCGTTGTCCAGTTTCAATTGGGCGAGTTCCAGGTTCCGGGTCGCAGAACGCAGGTCCAGATCGCTTAAAGCAAGCAGGTCCTTCGTTTGCAGAACTCCCAGATAGAGTCTATCCACCTCGTTCAGCAATGTCAGCCTCTGCCCGGTAAGTTCAGTTTGGGCCATACCAGCGGTAAGTTTGGATATCTGGTAGCCCTGCCAGAGTTTTCCGCCCAAAAACAGGGGTTGCGAGAGCGACAGGCCCAAGGTGCGGAAATCGTTGTTCAGCGTGATGGAGGCAGTCCCGGCAGTCACCGTGGCAGCCGGGTCCATGTAGAGCCAGCTGCCATCCAGGCTCAGGCTGGGCAAAAAGTTGCCCAATGCGGAAACCTTGCCCCATTCAGCAGCTTGGTATTCCGCCAGTTTGGCCTGGTAGGCCGCATTGTTCTGCAAAGCCAGTTCCCGGGCTTCCTGCAAAGTGAGGAATCCACCTTGGGCTGCCAGCATCACAGCGCCCAACATCATAAACAGGAGCAGGAAACGTCTCATGCTCTCTCTCCTTCTTTCAGGTAAAAATCATTGTGCCCGCCCGTAAGCACATCTGCCAGCAATTCTTTGAGGGTCTTCGTTTCCTCTTTGTGGTGCCGCAAGCCCAATTGCAGTACATGCCTTTGGACAAAAGGCAGGTCTCCGGTCTCGAGCATGTGCGCGCAAGTGCTGTTGCGGACGGAATCCTTGGTATGCTTCAGACGGTCCAGGCGCATCCGCACTGCAGATTCCAGCTGCTTTTGGCTTATAGCGTGCCGGGCAAAGGACAGCGTCAGCCACCAATCCTGGCTGCTGGTCGTAACGGAGGATAGATATTGCTGCACAAGTTCGGAGTGCAGTTTCCGGCCCTTGTCGATGAGATGGAAAACGGTGCGGGGCGGATTGTTGCCTTCCGTTACCTGCTCTCCCCGTATGTGTTGGGAGGCTTCCAGATCCTGCAGCGCCTTGTAGATCGTGGGTAATTTGATCCCAGCCCAGACGGGCAGGCCAAACTCCTCGACCACGTGGCCTATCTGATAACCATACATCGGCGCCCGGCTCAGGAATCCCAATACAACTAGCTTGGGTTTGGACATGGTTCTACTCCTTGGGAGACTATTATCTGCTTGTCTATTATCAAGTATAATAGTCAAACTAACACGAACCCCGATTTTGGCAAGGGTTTTTTTGCCGGTTCGTATTGCGGAAAAACGGGGCTTGACAGAAACCGCTCCCACGCAACACTGAACCTAAATTTGTCAGAATTGGGGAGACCATGAACAAACGTCCATCCTGGCAGCAGTATTTCATGCAAATGGCGATCCTGGCGGCCAAACGCAGCACCTGCCTGCGTCGACAGGTTGGAGCCGTGCTGGTAAAAGACAACCAGATCCTGTCCACCGGCTACAACGGCAGTCCCAAGGGCATTTCCCACTGCGCCGAAGTAGGCTGCCTGCGTGAAACCAATTCCGTTCCGAGCGGCACGATGCACGAGCTCTGCCGGGGCGTGCATGCCGAGCAGAACGCCCTTATCCAGGCAGGCCTCAACGGCTCCAGCACACGCGGCGCCACGCTTTACTGCACCCACCAACCCTGCAGCATCTGCGCCCGCCTGATCATCAACGCCGAGATCAAAACGGTTTACATCTCCGACACCTACCCCGACCAATTGGCGGAATTGCTCTTCACCGAAGCTGGCGTGGAACTTCTGCATTACGACATCGAAACGGGCAGGATGAAGAGGATGCTTTGAGCGGCAGGATCTTTCAGCGTTTTTCGACCCGCGACCTGATTGTCATAGCCGGTCTGGCCGGGATCGGTATCGCGATCAAACCGCTCGTATCCCCGCTTTCCAAACTGCTCAGCACGCCGTTGATGGTGCCCGGAGGTTCTTTCACCGGCGGTTTATACATGCTGTGGATGGTTCTGGCCGTGCTGATCGTCGGCAAACGCGGCACCGGCACCCTTTACGGTTTTCTCCAGGCCCTGATCGTGATGGCGATCGGCCTGCGCGGCAACCAGGGCCTGCTCAGCCTGGTCAGTTACACGCTGCCGGGAATCCTCGTGGATCTGGTCTGTCTTTTGCTACGCAAGCCGGAATGGCTCTCCACACACCTCATCCTCTGCGCGTTGGCGAACATGGCCGGAGCCCTGGTGGTGGCGGTTCTGCTTTTCCACCATCCCCTGCCCTTCATCGCCGTAATCCTCGGAATGTCCTTTGTTTCAGGCTGTTTGGGCGGAGCGCTCTCCTACGGCATCTACAAAACCATCCAAAAATACGGATTGCTAACATGAGATGTATCCTGATCCTTTTACTGGCCTGCTGTTCTGGTTTGCAAGCCATCACAGTCACATCCGCGGCGGGAGTCTCCGCCACCTTCACCTACGCAGATCTGGCTGCCGTTCCACGTCAGGAGTTTACCACTGTGCGCGATAAAGAAGGCGTCACCCGCACCGATACCTGGCAGGGATTCCGTTTCGACCGCTGGCTGAAAAGCAATGCGGATCAGGACTGGCAACTCATCCGTTTCGAATCAGCCGATCGCTACATGGTCAATCTCACCAAGGCGGAATTCGACACCCTGGACTGCTGGCTGGTATTTGTCCAGGACGGGGTGCTGCTTCCGGAGGACGGTCTGCGCGTGATCTTTCCCGCCTTGCGCGACCAGAAATGGGTACGCGGACTGGAGCGCGTTGTGCTGGAGGATTTCTCCCCCCTCAAGCTGCCCGCCCGCTTTGAATTTCTGGAACAGCGGCTGCTCGCGGAAACCCTGGTGCAGGATCCCGCCCCTTTTGTGAACATCCGGGGCTATTACTTTGAAGATCTGTTGCCTCTGTCCTCCCGTTCGGAGTCCTGCCGAGTGGTCCTGTACAGCGCCGACGGTATGAAACTCGCGCTGGAGTATCCCTTGCACCTGAAAGGCGCGATCCTGGAAGCCACGGATGACGGGCTCAATCTGAAGAGTCCCCAGATCCCAGGCGGGATGTGGCTGAAAGACATCATCTATGTCCAGATCGAAGACTTCGCCCTGATCCATACCGGCAACCTGGACGCCCTGATCGCCCTCAACCGCATCATGGACTGGAAACTCAGCCCGGACGTGCATTTCATAGTGCACAAGGACGGTGGGGAGGAGACCTTCCCGCTCAATATCCTGCTCGTCAAACCGGAACTGCTGGCTGGGGTTGAGTCTTTTGCGCTGATTCCCTGAGAGCGGACCGCCTGGTGGTTGTTTAGGGCTTGCGATGCTGCATTGCGCCAACCTTCGGCTCCGATATCCGCACCAGGAACGCGACCTGCTGGCTGGCGTCACGTTTTCTCTGCAGCGGGGAGAACTGCTCTTCCTGCGGGGATCCAACGGCTGCGGCAAAACCAGCTTGCTCAACATCATCAGCGGAATCATCCCGGTCCACGTCAAAGCCCAGCTGGCGGGCTCGCTAACCCTCGACGGACAGGATTTGCGCGCGATCCCGCTCAATGAGAGATTCCGCTATCTGGCCTATCAAATGAGCGATCCAGATACCCAGATCTTCTTTCCCAACCTGGGCAAGGAACTCGCATTCGCTCTGGAAAACCTGGGTTTGCCGGTGTCCGCGATCCTGCCAAGAATCAATGCCGCGGCTGAATTTTTCGGGCTTGCCGGCTTGCTGCGCCGCGAGCCTGCCACCCTGTCCTACGGGCAGAAAAAACTGCTGCTCTTTGCCATCTGCGCCAGCCTGGAATGCCCTTTGATCCTGCTCGACGAGCCTTCCGCGGCTTTGAGCGAAACGGCGAACCAACTTCTGGCTGCCTGGGTCCGGAACTGCCTGAACGCGGGGCGCAGCTTGATTCTGGCTGACCACAACCCCGCCCTGGCTGAAATGGCGAACCAGATCCTGGACCTGGATTCATGAGCGTGCCGCTGTTCGAACTGCGCGGCGTCCGCTTCGCCTATCCGGAACAGGAACCGCTATTCCAGAACCTGTCAGTCTCGATTGGCGGCTCAGACCGGATCCTTCTCCGTGGGGATAACGGCAGCGGGAAAAGCACGCTGCTCAGCCTGATGGCAGGTCTTTTGAAACCCAGCTCAGGCACTGTAGAATGCGCCGGAACTCCTTGCGCTGAATTGACCGCGGAGCAGATCCGCGGACTGGTTTGCCTGCGCCAAAACTCGCGCGACAACCTCTTTGGCCTAATCCCGCGGCACGACCTGGAACTCTGGCAGCTGGCGCTTCCCAACCAAGATCTGGCGCGTGATATCTCAACCGGGCGAGAACCGCTTTCAGCCAAACTGGATACCCCATATACCAGTTTATCCGCTGGTGAATTGCGTGCCTGCGCCCTGCTCACACTTGCCTGGCAAATGGAGAAATTCTGGCTGCTGGACGAACCTACCGTGGGATTGGACGCAGCGCGTAAACAGCGTTTCGCCCAGCTCTGCGCGGATAAGCGTGGTTCGGGATGCGGCCTGCTGGTCGTGAGCCACGATCCTTTCCTGGAGCGCGGCCTCTTTGACCGGGTTTTGATTTTGGAGTCAGGCCGGATAAGGGAACTCCCATGAGCAAGCTGCATCCGCTTTCCTTTTTGCTGCTGGCTCTGTGGTTCAGCACTGCGGCGATATTGGCCCCCTCCCCGTTTCATCTGGCGTTAGTTTTGCTGCTGGTTGTAGTGGTCAGTGTTCTTCTGACGCGATCTTCAATCAGTCTCAGCCCGCGCCAATTGCTGGGCATGCTCAGTTTGTGCCTGGCAGTCCTGACGGTCCAACTGTTGTTTGTCAAAACTGGTTCCCTGATCTGGGGCAGGGGATGGTATGCCTTGCACAGCGAGGGTTTGCGGCGCGGAATCGCTTTTTGCCTGCGCCTGCTGATCCTCTTTGTTTCGGCGCGCCTGTTGCTCAAACTTGACTATGAGGATTTCGACGCCGCCTTTGCCGCCTTGCGCTTTCCCGAAGAGCTGGCTTTCATGGTTTTTTACTCGCTGCACATCTTGCCCTTGTCTCGCCGGAAGATCGCCCAATCGCGCCAGTTGTTGCGCCTGCGGGGTCTGGACCTGGCGAAGCTTGCCTGGCGCCGGAAACTCATGATCTACAGCCGCGTATCCTTATCCCTGCTGGCGGATGTCCTCTCCACCAGCGGCATCCAGGCCATCGCCCTGGAACTCCGCGGTTTTCGCAGTTCCGGTCCGCGGACCAGGCTGAACATGCGCCGTTTCTCCTGGCGGGACGCTCTGGCACTGCTTCCTCCGCTGGCGCTTACAGCCGTGTATTTCGCATAGATTCTTCCCACGACCTTAACTTTCTGTACAGCATGTCTTTGACCGCAGCACCCCCGCGACTTAGCCTTAATCAAGCCTTAATCAAGCCTCAATCAAGTGTTAATAATTAAGGCTTGATTGAGGCTTGATTAAGGCTTGATTGACGCCTTGCCCCTAGGAATGAGCAAGGATATATTTGCAAAATAAATATCTATGTTAGATATATGTTAGTTTTCATCAGGCAGGATATATAGAGAGCCCACACGACAGATCCGGTGGGAAGGCTGGCCCCTCCACTGGGGACGCACAAAAAGCCTCATTTCTAAAACAGAAATGGTTTAGTTCAGAAAAAACTTGACAGGTTACAGCAGCAGTGTTTATTGGAACGTGAGATCCAGGATGCTGGAATTTTGGTCCAAGCTCCGGAAGCCTCCAAAGGAAATGTTTATGTGTAGAAAGGGATTGCGCGGCAATCTTTGTGGCTTTGGCCAGCTTAGTTTTTCGGTTTTAGGTACAATCGGTGCCGTCGTCAACGCCGGCTCCCCCCTCGTATTACCAACGAACAGTAACAATCCCATACAACAACATAACAACAAAAGGAGTTCGTTATGAAGAAAATCCTGTTAATCATGGCCATGGCGGCGTTGTCCTGCGCGATATTCGCCGCGGTAAGTGGCTATACCTTCAACCCCAGTGTCGGCACCTACGCCGAGATCACTGGCGGTACCTTGCTGGGCACCGCGACGAGCGATGACCAGCGTTTCGTGGATCCAGCTGTCCCAGCTGGTGGCACGACAACCACTGGCGTGGGATTTCCCATTGGTTTTAGTTTCATTTATGACGGCGTTACCTACGACCGCGTCGCCATCAACAACAACGGTTGGATCAGCCTGGGCCAGTCGGCTCTGACGCCATCAGTGAACATCGCTTCCACCAGTAGTTACACGCCTCTGAGTTCCACCACCGCGATCGCGCCGGCCCAATTGGTTGCCCGGATCGCAGCTTTGGGCAAAGATCTCCAGGCTCAGACCGGAGCCGAAATTCGCATCGAGACCATCGGAGCGCCCGGCAGCTATGAATGCGTTGTGCAGTGGAAGAATTATAAGAGATACGGATCAACCGGCACGGGCGACAGTTACAACTTCCAGATCCGCCTGCACGAAGCTGGCAACAAAGTGGTCCTGATGTACGGCACAATGACCAACAACGCCACCGCAACCACGATCCAGGTCGGATTGCGCGGCGCTCCTGACAATGTGGCATCGAATTATCAAACCTTGATGACCGATACCGTGACCCCCAGCTGGAATCCACCCATCCCTGGTACCGCTGTCGGTTCTTCAATGGCTCTTTCCAGCACGGTTTTCCCCCTCAGCGGCACCACCTACGAATTCCAGGCCCCAACGGTCGGCGTGCTGAGCGTCAGCCCCAACCCCGTGGCTTTTGGCAACTCGTATGTCGGTTTGACCAAGACACTCACCGTGACCCTGAGCAATGCCGGCGCGGCAGATTTCACTCTGAATTCTGTAACCCTGGACTATTACACTTACTTCAATATGGGTGCTCTGCCCGGCTTACCGGAAGTACTCAGCCCCGGTGAAACATATGTCTTTACGATGACCTACACGCCTACCGATGCCAATCCACACTCCGCGGTTCTCACCATCAACGATAACCGCGACACCACCACGCCCATCAATGTCACGGGAACCGGCGTAGCGCTGTTAACAGGCGAGATCTGTGAATCTCCCTACCTGGCATCCTTGCCTCTGACCAACTATCTGGGTACGACTGCCGGCTATGCAAATGACTACGTCTATAACATGTTCACCGGCATAACCAGCAGCGGTTACATAACCGGCAAAGACTGGGTGGCGAAATTCACGATTCCCTCAAACGGCATGCTGGATGTCTCGTTACTGGACCAAGCCGGATATTCAAGCCAGTGGATGGGTATGTTCCTGGTCAATTCGATCCCCAGTGTGGCCACTCCCGCCGCTGTTCTGGCGCAAGCCTATGGCTCAGGCGGACCTCAGACCATCGCCGGCTATAATATCACGCCCGGTGACTACTACCTGATCATCGACAACTGGCCTTCACCCGCCGACATCTATTTCGATCTGAGCATTATCTTCAGCCCGGCTACCGCTCCGCCCAACCCGGCCCTGCTGGTTTCACCCACACCTACCGGAGTGACGGGCGTATCGCCGCTTGCCACCCTGGACTGGACTTCCGGCGGAGGTACCGTGGAAAAATACTATCTGTATTTCGGCACTGACGGCGGCGGAGTCACCACTCCCATCAGCATCGAAAACGGCCTCGACATGAACCTGATGACCTCCTACGATCCCGCTCCGGACATGACTTATGGCATGACCTATTACTGGCAGATCGTGCCCTGGAACTCAATCGGCGGATTCGCAGTCGGTTGTCCGATCTGGTCTTTCACCGTTATGCCCGATCCCACGATCACCACCTTCCCCTACATGGAAGGCTTCGAAGGCGGAGTCACGCTGCCCAACGGCTGGACCCGGACTGCCAATGGATCTGCCTCCTACAATTGGGAAGTCGTTACCACAGACGCCTCTCATGGTGCGGCCGCGCCCTATGACGGGCAGTATTTTGCGCGCCTGTATGTCTATCTGGCCTCAACCTCGTATAATCCCTATTCCCTTGTCTCGCCTCCGATCGACCTGAGCGGTGGTGCGAAGAAGCTCGGTTACTGGGCCTGGATCGGCGCCGATGGAGCTCCCGCGCCTCTGGACGTGGAAATCTCCACCGACGGCATGGCCACCTGGAACCTGCTCTACAGCTTCGACCTGAGCGAAACAAACGCCTGGATTTACAGGGAACACTCCCTGGCCGGATTCAATGCCAATCCCTCTTACATTAGGTTCAAGGCTACCAGCAACTATGGCTATGGCTTCTGCGACCTCGGCCTGGATTATATCATGATCCAAGATGACACCAACGTCCCTGTCGAACTGTCCTCCTTCACCGCCACGCTTACCGCGCAGAACTATGTGACACTGAGCTGGGTGAGCCAGTCGGAAAGCCAGATGGTGGGTTACCTGGTGTATCGCAACACCACCAACGATCCTGCCACGGCGACCCTGATCGACAGCCCCCTGATCCCGGCCACCAACACCAGCACCACGCAGACCTACAGCGCCACAGATGTAAACGTCGAGATCGGTTCCACCTACTTCTACTGGCTGGAAGCCGTCGATTACAGCAGCAGCGCTTATCACGGGCCTGTGAGCGTAACCGTGGAAGGCAACATTCCGCCCGTGCTTCCGGAAATCACTTCCATGCGGAATGCCTATCCGAATCCGTTCAAAGGCATCACCAACATCGAAGTTGGCCTTAAAGCCGGTGAGACCGGAACAGTCACCATCTACAACGTCAGCGGACAGGTGGTTCGCAGCTACACCGTGGGCGAAGGTTACCACAACCTGAACTGGAACGGCCGCGACGCCCAAGGCCAGAAGTGCGGCAGCGGCATCTACTTCTACCGCCTGACCACGCCCTCCCTCAACCAGACCCGCAAGCTGGTTCTGGCCAAATAACCGAGAAACTGTAAGAAACATAGAAACCCGGCTTGATAGCCGGGTTTTTTTGTTTGATCAAACGGGAAAGCTTGCCTGCCATCCTGCTGGTTCCGGGTTGCCTGCTAAGATTGATAAAGCACCGAACAGCGTAACAGTCTCTCGTATGCCAAGTAATGGTGAAAAAAGAGGCTCTGTTTCAAACTAAGTGGACAAGGCTTGCAGTTCGGCTCAGGTTCAATATTATCTTACGCCCCCTCCAGGGTTTTCCCACTTTATTTAAAAGATATCCCCAAAAAGGAGTACCGCCCCCTATCATGCTGGTTAAATTTACCCGGCCGGTTAGTGTCCAATGGTTGCTCAACTGATTCATCATCCACTCGTGTTGACCAACTATTAAACGAACTGCCCCGCAAAAATATACAACCCTGAGAATGAGCTAAGGCAAATCAGAGTGTAGCGGTTAAGTCGCAATATATCAACGCATAATAGATCGCGGGGAACGAAAGGGAAAGCATTAAAATCCTGATTCTCAAGTCAAAAAATGTTGTGAAGCCAAAAAAAACCTTGACAGTTTCAAGCTGCGGCGTATTATGCCACCAGTAGTTGGAATTACATAAATTCTGGTCCTAGTTCCTGATACTAAAAAAGGAATTACTTATGTGTCGAAACAGATTGCGTGGCAATCTAAATGGCTTGAACCAGTACAGTTTATTTGTTAATAGGTGCAGTTTGTGCTGCTCCCGGCACCCACTTTCCCCCAATATGCAATCCAATCAACAACAATCCCAAACAACTAAATAAGGAGAGTCTTATGAAAAAGACATGTCTTATCGTAATGTTCCTCGCCGTGATGCTGGGAATGTCTGTCAGCGCCTTTGCCGATGCCTATACGATCGGGACAGGCACCTCCAATCAAAGTTATATTCCGTTTTACGGATTGTATGACTACGGTTGGAGTAAAACGATCTATACCCAGGCTGAGATGCAAGCCGCCGGAGTTCCGCTTGGCACCACCATTACAGGTGTTTCCTATTATGTAGGCAATGCACCGGTAAACTACGTCTCGGTTGATCAGCGCATATACGTGCGCCACACGAATGCCACGGCAATCGATGCTACTTATATTGCCGATCCCCTGGCCGTATCACCGGCCTTCACCCAAGTTTGGATGGGGGATCTAACCTGGAATGGATCTGGGTGGCACAATGTGCTGTTCAGCATGCCCTTCACCTGGAACGGAACCGACAACCTCGAGATCCTGTGGTATAACTGGGATGGAGCATATGCCAGCGGTCCTAATTTCAGATATACAAGCACCACACCAAACTATTTGGCATGCTATAAATACTCTGACGGTGCCATGCCCACCACTAATGGAACTACCACTTACAACCGCCCCAATATCCGAATCCTGGACGCATTGGTCAGCCCTCCCGGACCGCCTGCATTGTTAGCGCCTATCGATACGGCTATCGATGTCATCCCAGGACCCACCTTCAGTTGGTCCGCTCCCACCACCGGAGGCGTTCCCACTGGATATAAGCTGTATCTGAATCCTCTGTCCAATGACTTTACCGGAGTAACCCCCATCCTTGTACCCGGAACCAGCTATGTCCATCCCGCAACCTTGCCATTCAGCACCCTTTATTATTGGAAGGTTGCCGCCACCAACAGCGGCGGGGACACTGACAGCGCGGTGTGGAGTTTCACCACAATGGCCGATCCGACGATCAACGTATTCCCCCATACCGAAGGATTTGAAGGCGGCGTGACCCTGCCGTTTGGCTGGACCCGCACTGCTACCGGAACTCCCTCCTACAACTGGGAAGTGGTGACCACAGATGCGGCGCATGGCGCCGCCGCTCCATTCAGCGGAACTTACTTTGCCAGATTGTACGTATATTTGGCCAGCACATCCTACAATCCCTACAGCCTGGTTTCACCGCCCATCGATCTGAGCACCGGCAACAAACGTCTGAGCTATTATGCCTGGGTCGGCGCGGCTGGAGCTCCTAGTCCGCTGGATGTGGAAATTTCCATAGACGGACAGGCCACCTGGATACCCCTGTATAGCTACAGCACAGCAGTGGATCCCACCAATGCCTGGACCCAAAACACCATAGCCCTGGACGCCTACACCGCAAGCAACGCCTATATCAGGTTCAAGGCCACCAGTAACTATGGTGGCGGCTTCTGCGATCTGGGACTGGACGAAATTGTACTGGAAGATATACCCAACGCGCCCAACTTCGTCATCAATCCCGACACATATGCGTTTGGACCTGTATTCCTCAATACCATGGTATCCCAGACCTTCACCGTGTCCAACACTGGCGGCGGTTCTCTGAGTATCGTGTCCATCGAGAAGACTGCCGGTGACACCGGAAACTTCCAGATTACCAACAACAGCTACACCGGCCCTCTGGGTCCTGGCGGCTTCTTCACCTTCAATGTGGAATTCACAGCCACTGCTGAGACGGATTACACTGTGACCGTTACGGTGACCGACGATCAAACCAAGACTCCGCATGACATCATCATCACCGGCACCGGCTTCGACCCGACTGTTGACACACTGCCCTGGATCGTGGATTTCACCAATGTTCTGGGCTGGACCCAAACAGGCCACTGGGGCTTAAGCGATTCCGCATATGCCGGAGGAACGGCGCCGGAAGCCGTGTGTTACTGGAGCCCTGGCGAAACTGGCCAGTTCAGGCTGATCAGCCCACCGGTCAACATCTGCGGTACAGGCAACTTCACCCTCAGCTTCAAGCATTTCCTCGACTACTATTCGGTTCCCGCGATCTTCAGAGTTCAGATATCTTCCGACCTCGAAAATTGGACAGACATCTGGACCTTGGTAGATCCCGTGGCCAATGTCGGACCCGAAACAGTAACAGTCCCCTTCGCCGCTGCAGGACAATATTATCTGGCCTGGGTTTTTGACGGGGACACATACAACATCGATTACTGGTATGTGGATGATATAACTCTGGATGGGACCTGCACGGTTCCAGTCGAACTGTCCTCCTTCACCGCCACTCTCACCGCGCAGAACTACGTGACCCTGAACTGGGTGAGCCAGTCGGAAAGCCAGATGGTGGGTTACCTGGTGTATCGCAACAGCACCAACGATCCTGCCACCGCGACCCTGATCGACAGCCCCCTGATCCCGGCCACCAACACCAGCACCACGCAGACCTACAGCGCCACAGATGTAAACGTCGAGATCGGTTCCACCTACTTCTACTGGCTGGAAGCCGTCGATTACAGCAGCAGCGCTTATCACGGGCCTGTGAGCGTAACCGTGGAAGGCAACATTCCGCCCGTGCTTCCGGAAATCACTTCCATGCGGAATGCCTATCCGAATCCCTTCAAAGCCAACACCAACATCGAAGTGGGCTTGAAGGCCGGCGAAACCGGAACCGTAACCATCTACAACATCAGCGGACAGGTGGTTCGCAGCTACACCGTGGGTGAAGGCTACCACAGCCTGAACTGGAACGGCCGCGACGCCAAAGGCCAAACCTGCGGCAGCGGCATCTACTTCTACCGCCTGAACACGCCGTCAGTCAACCAGACCCGTAAATTGGTGCTGGCGAAATAAACTAAACAACCAAACTTGCATAAGCGACCCGGCGTAACAGCCGGGTCCTTTTTTCTCAGCATTTCGTTCCCGCGGCCATTGCGGGGTCATTGCGCGCTCATTGCGGGTGCAGCCCGCAATCACCGCGCAATGACCCCGCAGTGATCACCAGAGCGACGCCGAGGGACGGCCATCCCCAGATTCCGGGCCTGAGCCTGAATTTTCTAGCAGCGGAGAATCAGCTTGACAGGCAGCACTTGCATCCGCAGCATGGCATCACTTCAGAATGGAACCGCTGATCCAGCCAACGCAAGATCTTCCCGCCGGCTACAGGCTGCAGATTTGGTACATAGCGAATAACGCCTTGATTACGAGGCTCAATAAGGAGTTCAGGGTTATGAAAAACATAGTAGCCGTCTGCGTCCTGATAGCAGTTTCCACCCTTTGCTTGGCCCAGATCCCCATGAGCGATTACGCTTGGAGCTTTAGTTTGGGGACTTACACGGAAGTAACCGGCGGGACCTCGCTGGGCACCACCAGCACCAACGACGAACGCTTCGTAGATCCAGCTGTTCCAGCCGGAAGTTACGCCGCCACTGGTCCAGGTTTCCCCATAGGCTTTGACTTTGAATTCGCGGGATACGTCTTCGACCGCGTGGGGATCAACGCGAATGGATGGATCACGCTGGGCCAGTCTGCGTTGGCTCCGGCAGCAGTGAACATTTCTTCCACGAGCAGCGTGTATCCGCTTGTTTCCACGTTTCCCTTCGAACCCTCGCATCTATGCAGCCGAATCGCCGGATTTGCCAGGGACCTTCAGGCTCAGGCTGGCGCAACTTTGCGGATCCTGACCGTGGGCACGGAACCCAACCGGCAACTGGTGGTCCAATGGAAGAACTATAGGAAGGCCTACTCTGGTGGAGTTGGGGATTACTTCAATTTCCAGATCCGGCTGGAGGAAACCACCAACAAGATCAAGATCGTGTATGGCGCCATTACCAACAACGCGACGGCTGGAATCGTGCAGGTGGGTTTGCGCGGAGAGCCGCCAACTCCCGCCACCAATTGGAAAAACCTCGCCGGATCGAATTGGATCAGTCCCAGCGCCGGAACTGTGAACAGCGCCACCCTGACCCTCAGCAATGCCTGCTTTCCCGCCAGTGGAACCACGTACACGTGGATACCGCCGGTCGATGGCCAGCCTCCCTATCCTGCCATGGTTGCCAGTCCGGCCAACACCGCGGTGCAGGTTTCTCCGCTGGCCTCGCTGGTTTGGGTTTCCGGCGGCCAGATGCCCACTGGCTACAACCTCTATTTCGGCTCCACGAATCCCCCTCCCTTAATTGGTGACATGGGAGCCGCCACATCCTACAACCCCGGAACCTTGCCCCTGAACACGGCGCATTACTGGAAGATCGTGCCCTACAACGCTTATGGCAGCCCTCCGGATCAGTCCTGTCTAGTCTGGAGTTTCACCACTCATAACGGCCTGCCGTATTTGACAGCGCCTGCTGACGGAGCCACCAACCTGCAGGTACATAACCTAAGTTTTTCCTGGGCTAACGCTCCGGGTGCTATCTCGCACAAGATCAGGATCGGTTCTACCAGCGGCGGTAATGACGTTGTGAACATGCAGGAGGCTACGACTCCTTACGTTCTGCCTGGTCCCTTGGCTTATGGGGCCACCTATTACTGGTCGGTGTTTTCCGTCTATCCCGATTCCCGGATCGTATACCAGAGCGCCGAGCGCAGTTTCACGACCAGGCCTGCTGTGACGAACTACCCCTACAACGAGACTTTTGGAACCACCGGAGCGGCCTTCCCGCCGGCAAACTGGACCAAACACAACGGCACTCTGGCCGATCCCACTGTGTTGGGCGCTGCAGGAACCGGGCTCTGGTCTCAGGACGCCTGGCTGAATACGTATCCCGCCAACTTCGCCGCTGCCTGCAATATCTACGGCAACTACTCCAGCTGGCTGATATCTCCGCCCCTCGTGATTCCAGACGACGACTTCACGGTGAGCTTCCTGCTGGCGCTGATGACCTGGGATACGAACGATCCACCCTACCAGAACGGCGATGACGATGCCTTTGCCGTGCTGATCGGCGACGGCATGAACTGGACGCCCGCGAATGTGGTGCGGCGATGGGACAACGTAAGTTCCGAATACGTTTACAACGAGATCCCCAACAGCGGGACCCTCGTCACTTTGCCCATGGGCAACGCGGGGACCAAGTACATCGCTTTTCTGGGCGTATCCACCTCCTCCAATGCCGATAACGACCTGATGATCGACAACATCGAGATCAGCCAGACACCCCATCAGGCCATTCTGACCCTGACTCCTGACGTTGCTTCGTGGGATTTCGGACCCACCATCCAGGGCACTGTGAACACCAAGCGCTTCACCATCACAAACACGGGCAGCCTGGCGCTGGAAATCAGCAGCATCGCAGTATCAGGCAGCTATTACAGCCTCAGCGAGCCGCTAACCGACGCGTCCCTGGATCTGGGCGAATCCGCTTACTTTACTATCGCTTACGCGCCTACCGTGCTGGGTTCGCCTCACACCGGCTCCTTCACCATTTCCGACAACCGCGCAACCAGGACTGTGGACCTGACCGGTGCCTGCTACGATCCCACAGTGGGCAGCTATCCCTACGCGCAAAACTTCGACGGCGCTTGGAATGCCTCGCCGCCTGCTCCTTACGGTTGGAGGGTGTACAACGCCAATGCCGACGATTATACCTGGAAACAGGACAACGTATTCATCGCGCCCACGCATTCCGAGCCCTACGCAGCGCATGGAATGGGCAATACCAACGACTGGCTGGTATCCCCGCCCTTTGACCTGGCCGGCGCTTCGGTCCTGCTGAAATGGTGGGACAAGGTGGAAAGCGCTTCCTATCCCAATTCCTACAAGGTTCTGCTCTCCACCACAGGTCCGCAGATCGCCTCGTTCACGGTCGAATTGGGCACTTACATCTGCAGTAACGCCGTTTGGACGGAACATGCGGTCAGCCTCGGCGCTTTCACCGGACAGACGGTCTACGTGGCTTTCTACCAATTTGCCTCGCCTTCAATCGTCTATGGCTTCGGCATCGACGATGTGAGCGTGAGCCTCACTTCCACCGGCATTCCCGAACATGTGCTGCTGACAGCTCCGGCAAACGGAGCCCAGGACTTGAATCCCAGCAGCGTAGTTCTGCAGTGGACGCCCGTCGGGACCGTGGTTCCCACCTATTACGAGGTTTTCCTGGCAACGGAGCCGATCGATCCCGAGAACTACTATTGGGGGGAACGCCAGTTCGAGACCTACAACAATTCCCTCAATCTGTCCATCCAGCCCGGATTGGATCTGGGCTGGAACCAGCGCTGGTACTGGGCCGTGATGCCGCACAACGGCACAAACGCTCCTGCCACGCCGGATCCGGACTTCCTCGTGTGGTTCTTTGAGACGATGCCCAACCCCACCGTCGAGATGCCCTACTACGTCGAGTTCAGTACTTCCGAATGGCCGGAAGGATGGACCCAAACTGTGAACGGCGGCGTTTTGCCCGACCGCTGGGCCGTCAGTTATACCAGCATGGCTGGAGCCTCCCCCTATGAAATAAGGGAAAAATGGGATACGGGGACTGGCGTGTCCCGCTTGATTTCCCAGCCGGTGAATACGGCCGGCGTGAACACGATAGACATCCGCTTCAAGCATTTCTGGGACGACTACGAGCCGGGAATCGACTATGCCACGGCGACCGTGGAGTACAGCCACAACCTGGTGGAATGGCACAATGCCGGCTGGACCTTGCCCAGCGGAGGCGGAAACACGTCCGGGACCATCAGTTTGGTGCTTTCCGGCTTGAACAGCCCGATCACCTATATCGCCTGGACGGTGAGCGGAATGCACTTCTTCTTCGATTACTGGTATGTGGACGACGTCTTGATCTCGGTGCCCGTGGCGCATAACGCTTTGCCGCTCACATTCGATTTTCCGGAAGCGACGGGGGACGCTCCTTTCTCGCCGGTGCTCACCGTGCTCAATAGCGGGGATTCCACCGAAAGCTTCGCCGTGCAACTGCAGATCGGAACATCCTATCTGCAGACTCAGACAATGTCCAACATTCCTCCCAATACCCCCGCGCAGCTTAGCTTCCCGCCCTTCACACCTGTTGTAAATACCGCTTATGAGTTAACCGCCACCACTCTGCTGGTCGGAGATATGACCCCCGGCGACGATGTGCTTACCGGCACCATGATCAGCCTGCCCTTGAATGTGCAGGCGTTCTGCGACGTCGGGAACTTCCCGGATAACGACCATCGCGGGCCTTCTACCGTCTGGCTTAACGATCCGGCCAATGTGATTGACCTCTCGGATACCCACACGCACACCTTCTTCCTGCGTGGCTCCACCTGGATGAACGGGGGCTGGTACGCGCCAGAATACAGCAGCAATTACTGGTTTCGCATCGATCCTGCCACCGGAGCGGAAACATTTCTGGGAGTGACGGGCGTCGAACTGGCCAGCGTGGCTTACGACCCCAACCACGGAATCCTCTATGGGGCGGGATTCCAGGATTTGTACACCATGAATCCGCTAACGGGAGCCGCGACTCTGGTGGGCTCATACAACCTGCCCAGCGGTACGATGGTGGGCCTTGCCTACGACGCCACGCACGATATCCTCTATGGGATCGACCTGGCCTACGATGCCCTCTATTCGATAGATCCGTCCACGGGATCGGCGACTTTGGTCGGTCCTTTGGGCGTAAACCTCGCTTACGCCCAGGATTGTTCCTTTGACCAAGTCAACGGTTACCTCTATCTGGCCGGTTATCGCACCAACACCAGCGAATTGTATTGGATCAATACCGACGACGGTTCCGCATGGAAAGTGGCGAACTTCACCCAGTGCTATGAACTCACCAGTTTCGCCATTCCCTATCCCTGGATCCCCGAAGTGGCCATATCCGCGGCGGGAACGCTTTCCTGGCCGGCTTTGGGGGCTGAATCCGTCTACAATATCTACGGTTCGGATGATCCCGCAAGCGGTTTCGTGTTTCTGGGAAGTACTGCTTCCACCACCTGGACAGATCCCGCTTTCCCGCAAGTGAAAAGGTTCTACCGGGTTACCAGGGATACCAGCGTGGCCGCAGCCAAGGTAATGCGAACCGAAGGCCAGCCATTCAGAAACAAGAATATCAGAAAGGCCATTGTGCCTCAACCCGAAGATGCCGGTTTGGAGCAGCGCAAGAATTAGGCGAAACTACCCTTATTTGCACAAGCAGCCTCAGTTGGGGCTGCTTTTTTGCTCCCAGGCTACACCTGCCGGTTACCCTATTCGTGGCCATGATTGGGAAAATATCTTGACTGAATTGCATAACTATGTTTTTAGGGCGGAAGATAAGGCTGCCCGTTTTAGTTCACACTGGCAGTTGAGGATAAGAGGCTAATATGGCCGTTCGCAAGCCCATCCTCAAACGTGAGGATATTGCTGTTTGTTTCTCGGACAAGGGCAAGGCAGATTTCAGAGGGAAGAGGGGAGTGTCCAAATCAACCAGATGTGGGGCTGTGGACTTATCCCAAGCATCCAAACCAATACCATACAGGAGGTTCAGATGAAGAACCGTCTCATCGTTCTCAGCCTGCTGGCCATGCTGGGCATCCATGTTTTTCTCTTCAGCGTCCCCATGGAGCAGCCCCGGATTAACCGGGATTATGGCGTCTCAGGAGCCACTTCCACCGATAACGACGATATCGGGCAGTTTATCCTGGGTGCTTTCTCCAATCCGGCAACCCCACCCGCTTCATTGACCTACAATCTCGCCTCAGTAGGCACTTACACGGATTTCACCGCATTGGGGGCCATTCCACTCACCAGAGGGCTGCCAACGCTGGCAAGAGTGTTGCAGATCAACTCTGGCCAATACAATGAATGTAACTTGCAAATCTTTATCGATTACAACCAAAATCAGGTTTGGGATTTGCCCGAGGAAGCCGTCCTGGGCGGATCGACCATCCCCAATCCGCTAACCGGCATGATCACTGTCCCGATGACCGCGCTCACCGGAAACACCCGATTGAGGATCGTGCTGATGGAGTCCGGCGACCCCTCCACCTATCCCGTGGGAACCTATGATTGGGGCGAAACGGAAGACTACACTGTCAACATCACTGATGATGTATATTACTATGGCGCTTCTTTCGCCACAGAAGTAGCGGACGACGATATCGGCCAGGTGGTGATCGGAAGTTTTTCCAATCCCGCGATACCGCCCTCCCCGCTCACCTACAATCCCCTGGCTGTGGAGAAATACACGGATTTCACTTCCCTGGGCCCCATCCAGCTCCAGGCCGGCGTTTCCACTCCGGTCCAGATCCTGCAGTTCAATTCCGACCAGTTCTGGGGCTGCGCGGTGCAGATCTTCATCGACTACAATCAAAACCTGGTTTGGGATCTGCCGGAGGAAGCCGTGTTCGGAGGGCCGGTTGACCCCAATCAATACTCAGGCTCATTCCTGGTCTCTGAAACTGCCCTTGCGGGCCAAACCCGCCTGCGCATAGTGCTGATGGAGGGCGATCCCTCGGCCTATCCCGTTGGCAGCTATGCCTGGGGCGAAACGGAGGATTACACCGTAGAGATCGTTAATACCCTGCAGACCACGCTGCTTATCGATCCTAGCGCCGACGGAGGCTTTGAGAACGGCACTTCATTTGCCGAAAACGGCTGGAACGAAGTCCACAGCACACCCGACCAAACCAACCGTTGGTATCTGGGCACCGCGCCTTCAGGCTTCAGCGGCGAGCGCTGCGCCTATATCTCCAACGACTCGGGCGTCAGCTGGAACTACGCCTTCACCGCCTCGACCGTCTTCCTGTACCGGGATATCGCTTTTCCCGCCGAAGAGACGGATATCCGCCTCAGCTTCGATTACATCGGAGTAGGGCAAACCACATCAGCCTATCTGAGGGTGTTTTTGGTCTCCACTTCTACCAACCTGTATCCCAACAATCCTCCTGCCGTAGGCAACGCCATCGGCTACCAGTTTTACAACCTCACGCCGGAATGGACCAAGGCCGGAATCTCAATTCCAGCGTCAGTCGCCGGCACCTCCATGCGCCTTGTTTTCATGTGGAAAAATGCCGCCACAGGATATAACCCTCCCGCTGCCATAGACAACATCCGTCTGGTTTCCCGGCAGCCAGTGCCCATTTCCGGCAGCTTCAGCATCGACAATACCCAACCCACCGGAGCAGGCAATTTCCACGACCTTGTGGATGCCTTCCTGGCTCTGAATGGCAGCGGGGTTGGTGGCGCCACCACCTTTTACATGGAATCCGGGCAAGAGTGGCTGAATCTGCCGCCCGTACTCACTGCCACTGGCACCGAGGAAAATCCGGTCGTATTTCAGAAAACAGGCAGCGGCGAGAATCCCCTGCTAAAATCCTATGGAACAGGCGGAAGCACTAGTACGAGTGGAGCTGTGGAGGGCGCGGTCACTCTTGCCGGCAGCGATTGGTTCACCTTCGACGGCTTGGACGTTCAGTTGGCAGGAGCTGTGGAAACTGGCGCGGGAGTGTTTTCCTATCCCCTCGATTATGGCTACCAGCTCTACGCAGCTTCGTCCACCAACGGCGCGCGGCATAATACGATCCAAAACTGCCGCGTCGTCCTCAGCCGCCTGAACACCCTCAGCTGCGGCATCGAGCAACGCTACGGAGTCACTCCGGCAGACGCTGAAGGCACCAACTCCTACAACCGCTACCTCTACATCACGGTTGAAGACTGCAAGGACGGCATCATCATTGGCGGAACGAATGCCAGCAATCCCGATACGGACAACGAGATCAGCCATTGCACCGTGGGAGCGGATACGCCGGACAACATTGGCAACGACACCAGCAACAGTTCCCATGGCATCTACTGCCTGGGGCAAAACAACGTTGTAGTATCATACAACGAAGTACGCAATGTCACCGACCCCCAATACAACGCCACTGGCATCGAGTTTTCCAGTGCCAAGGGCGAGATCAGGGTCTTCAACAACTACATCCACGACATCAAGGCAGCCCGGAGCTCGTACATCCTCGAGGCCAAGGGCATGTACCTGCATCTGGCATACCCGGGACCGCACGACATCTACGTTTACAACAACGTCATCACCGGCCTCTCCTGCGGTTATACGGGAAATCCCATCACCAATTACCAGCTTTATGGCACCACCGGCATCCAGATGCTCGGTTCCAGTGGTACCTACCACATCGATTTCAATAGCATCCGCGTGGATGGCCAGTCCAACGCCTATAGCGCCGGGATCTACGTGGACAACACTTACAACGGCAACAGCTGGGACGGGATCAACCTGATCCGCAACAATGTCATCGCGAATTACACGGTCGCCCAGAATTCTTCCAAGCACTACGGAATCGTCTTTGAGGACAACCCTACCCTGATCGGCCAGCCAGGCTCAAACTGCGATTACAACGTAATCTATATCGACCAGTCGCAGGGAGGGCATCCCATCCATGGCTTCACCACCAATTTCCCCACCCTGGCAGACTGGACCACAGCCTCCGGATTCGATGCCCACAGCTTAAGCGGCGATCCTATCTACAACTCGCCCTCCGATCTGCATATCGCTGCCGATTCCGGTTCACCCGCGCTGGAAAACGGCAGCTACTTCGAAGGCGAGATCAGCTGGGTAACGGAAGATATCGACGGCGAGATCCGCCCGGCGCAAACCCCGGAAATTGGAGCTGATGAGGTGTTTGCCGGCGGCAGCCTGGAAGTGCCCGATGTAACCATATCATATTCCGGCGGAAACGTCCTGCTGGAATGGGCTCCAGTGGCAGGCGCCGCATCCTACCGGGTGGAATGTTGCGCCCAACCCTATGGAGAATACACCGAAATAGCCTCAACGGATTCCACCACCTACAGTGAAGCTGAGTTGGAACGCAGGTTTTACCGCGTGATAGCCAGCTCCGAGTAATTCCAGCCCCACGCATTGAGTTACGTGGCGCTGCTATGTAAGCCCAGTGAATATCACTGGGCTTTTATTTGGCTAAAGTTCTGCTCAAGTTCAATTTGAGTGGGTTGCCCCGGAGGGAGCGTCAGATCATAGCGGTGGGTGCGAGCGACGCAGGAGCGAAGCCCCCCGATTAGTTAGTCCGAATATCAATCAAGCCACGGAGGGTGCGACAGACCTGTTCTACAGCATATCCGGACAGAGTTGAAATCAGATGTCAGACGCAATGTCTGTCGCACCCTCCGGGGCTCTAATATGTTGTCGATGTTACGCTTCGGGGGGTTCCGCTCCTGCGTCGCTCGCACCCACCGCTATGATCTGACGCACCCTCCGGGGCTTACCAACCAAGTATGTGATTGAACTAAATGGCACGCGTTACCCACTTAGTTCGAAAGAGAGCCTAAAGTTCAAGTTGAATATATATTCTGGAAGCTGCTCCAGTGTGTCTGGGATAGTGGGTTTGGGATAGATCTGCTATAAACTGACACCCAAAGCTGCAAGTTGTGACACAAGGGGAAAGTGGGGATAAG
>CAYSAT010000036.1:0-29089 GCA_964429035.1 uncultured Candidatus Cloacimonadota bacterium
ACTTCCGGCCAGCGTTGGATCGTTTCGGGAGCCGTGTAGCCGCGGTATTGGTGGTCGCGGATGATCCGCCTCAGCAGACGGCAATCGGTGGTTGCCACGCGGTTGTGGAAGTCGATGTTGAGCTGGTTCAGCGCGCTCACGTAGATCTTGGCCTTGCGGGAAGCGGGAATGGCTGAAGTGAGGTCGTCGTTCAAGCCGTGGATGCCTTCCATGATGATCACGTTGTCCGCCTTCAGCCGGATCACTTTGTTGCTGCGCCGCCTCATCCCGCGGACGAAGTCGTAATGCGGCAACTCCACTTCCTCGCCGTTCAGCAGCTGGGCCAGTTGCTGGTTCAGATAGGGCAGGTCCAGGGCGTAGATGGATTCGAAGTCGAAGGCTCCGTCCTTTTTACGGGCCGTTTTGGCGCGGTCGATGAAATAGTCGTCCAGGCCGATCACAATCGGTTTGGCCTTGGAGGCTTGCAACTGGATGGAAAGGCGTTTGGCGAAGGTCGTCTTGCCGGATGAGGAAGGGCCGGCGATCAGCACCAGCTTGACCTCGGTTTTGGTCACGATATCCGCCGCGATCTCCGCGATCCTCTTTTCGTGCAGCGCTTCCTCCACCAGGATGAACTCCGAGATCTCGTAGGTATCGATCAGTTTGTTGATATCGACTATGTTGTGCACCCGCAGGATATCCAGCCACTTGTCGTGCTGCTGATGCAGTTGGAACAGCTTTTGGGGCAGGGCGAAAGGTTGCGCCACCTGATGCGCTGGCCCGCTGGGAAACCTCAAGATGAAACCCGGAGCCTGATAAACCAGGTCAAAATCCTTCGCCACGCCCGTGCTTTCCACCAGCGGCCTCAAAAACAGGTCGTGATAGGTGCCGCAGCGATAGGTGGTAACGCTTTCATGGTAGGAACCCTTGAGGTTTTTTACGATGTCCCGGCGTCCCTGGATCTGGAAGATCTCCAGCGCTTCGGAAGCGGAAAGCCGCTGCCTTTCGATGGGCATATTTGCTGCCACGATGCCCAGCATTTCCTGCTTGAGACTGGCGCAGAGCTCTTCCGTCCAGGCTCCGTTGCCAAAGATCTCGCAAAAAACGCCGTCGGCGATGGAATGCTCCACCACCAGCGAGGGTTCCTTGCCCAGAAGCTTATAGGCGGCCTTGCCCAGGATGAAGATCAGGGAATCCTGATAGATCCGCGTCCCCTCGGGATGCCGCACTGTGATGCAATCCACCAGCGCGTCTTTGTGCGGGGCATATTCTCCATTGACATATTCCGCGTGGTCGATTTTGTAGGTAAGGACACTGGCCGGGTCAATATCCGTTCCGCGCAGGATGTCGCGCAGCGGCCGCGGCGTTTCCGGCCGGATCAAGCTGTGTCTGGCGCCGTCTATTCTCAGGTCGATGGTCATATAGATTTCCTTGTTAAACTTTGTGCTGAACCCTGTTGGAACGCGGATCGTGCGTCCGCCTCATTCCAAGGGGAAAGACCATGTTTCTGGGGCCTGAGTATTCGTCAAGTGAATAGGAGTGTGAAACAAATGAAGAAACTCACAGGAAAAAAACTGCTGGCCAGAGAAGCCAGGTATCTGGCCGGAATCACAGCCGGAGCTTTGTTGGTGGCGATCGGCTACGCGTGGTTCCTGATGCCCTACAACATGGCTCCGGGCGGTGTTGGCGGCCTGGCGCAAGTGATCCATTTCTATTTCCGGATCCCTCCCGGCGTGTCCATGATCCTGCTCAACATACCCCTCTTCATCCTCAGCTTCATTTTCATCGGCAAGTCCTTCGGCGCCAAATCCATCTTTGGCATGCTGGCTTCCTCCATCTTCACCGATCTGGCGAGCATCAAAAACCTGGCCAGATGGGGCTGGATGGACCTGGCCCCCTACACCCACGTGTTTCAAGGGCGCACCATCTACGCCTACCTGAATCCCGAAGACCTGCTGCTCTCGGCGATCGCGGGCTCCGTGATTTTGGGCCTGGGCCTGGGCTTGATCTTCAAATCAAGGGGCTCCACCGGCGGCACGGACATTCCCGTGGCACTGATCAAGCAGAAAGCGGGGCTTTCCATCGGCAGCGGCTACTACATCGTGGAAACCGGGATCATCCTCGCCGTTGCCATCTTCCTCAAGGACCCCAAGATCCTCATCTGGGGCTACATCAACCTCTTCATCTCCACCAAGATCACTGACCTGGCCTCGGAAGGCCTGCCCTACATCAAAGGCGTTTACGTGATCTCGCCCCATGTGGATGAGATCAAGGAGGACATTTATGCGGAATTGGAGCGCGGCGTCACCTTCTTCAAAGGCTATGGCGGCTATGAAAAGAAGGAGATCGACGTTCTCTTCTGCGTCCTCAACCGCCGCCAGGTACCCCAATTGACCGATATCGTGAAGGACATCGACCCCGACGCCTTCATGATCGTCTCCGATGTCCACGACGTCCTGGGCTACGGCTTCCGCTCACGCAAACTGAACCTCAGCGGCTAGGAGATGTTTCCTCCCTGAGAACGGGTATTAGGAGATCCTCCCCGGAAATCCAATTGCCACGCAAATTCTTCTGTGACCGGGCAGAATTGGCTTGACATTTTAAGCATTACAGGTGATTCTGTCGAAAAGCGTAACTGCTTGCCATTGTTGCACCAACAACCACAAAGCGGGAGTGTGAAGATGAATAGGATTACCATTGTGATCGCGCTGCTGGCCTCTTGCCTGGCTCTGGCCGCGCAGGAAACATTCACCTGGGCGACATCCGGAGGCGGAGCCCAATGGGATAATGTCTTCGACCTGGCTTGTGACAGCGCTGGGAACAGCTATGTGGCCGGGATCTTTTACTCTTCAGCCTCTTTCGGAGCCACCACAATCAACAGCGCCGGCGATGCCGATATCCTGATCGCCAAGCTCGGTCCGGCCGGCAATTGGCTCTGGGCCAGGCGAGCTGGAAGCTCCGCCACAGACCGCGGCAGCGCCATTGCGGTGGATGACGACGGCAACTGCTACGTGACTGGCTTCTATCGGGGCAGCGCCGATTTTGGCTCTTTCCAACTTACGCACGACAGCTACAGCGATATCTTTGTGGCCAAGCTGGACACCAGCGGAAACTGGCTGTGGGCCGTCAACGCTTCCAGCGGGGAATACGAAACCGGCAACGACATCTGTGTGGATAACTCCGGCAATTCCTATCTGACGGCTTCCTTTGCCTACGAACTGACCCTGGGGACCCACACAGTGTCAGGATTCGGAGGCAACGACATCCTGGTGGCAAAACTGGATCAATTGGGCAACTGCCTGTGGGCTGTAGCTGCAGGCGGCTCCAGCGCCGACACCCCCGAAGCCATCGCCAGGGACAACTCCGGCAACCTCTATGTGGGAGGCTGGTTCTGGCAAGACTGCGCTTTCGGCAGCCTCAGCTTGCAAGCGGTTAACGCGCAAGACGCTTTCGTGGCCAAACTCGATCCTGCCGGCAATTGGCTCTGGGCAACCCCTGCCAGCGGAAACCGCGACGAGACGATCCTGAGCCTCGCCGCAGACCCGGACGGCAATTGCTGCGTGACGGGGAACTTCTTTGACAACGCCACTTTCGGGGCGGACAACCTCATCACCGACTACTATTCCGCCGACATCTTTGTGGCCCGCATCGATTCCGGCGGCAACTGGCTTTGGGCTGTGAGCGCCGGTGGTGATAGTGGCGATGCCGGCGAGGGAATTTGCCTGGATGCTTGGGGGCATTGTTACGTGACGGGGTGGTTTTACCAAACTGCCCTGTTCGGCCTCACCGAACTTACCACCCAAGGCCTCTACGTTTACGAAGACGCCTTCGTGGCCAAGCTGGATGCTTACGGCAACTGGCTGTGGGCGAAACGCGCCGGTGGAGGTTGGAGTGACCGCGCCTATGGCATTTCCGTGCCCTCAGACGGATCCTGCCGGATCGCCGGAGATTTCAACAACAGCGCCAGCTTCGACGCAATCAACTTACCAGCCTTGGGAGGCACCGCCTTTGTGGATGTCTTCGTGGCACGGCTTTCGCTTTCGCAGCAACCCTCTTCGCCGCTGAACCTGGCGATAGCGCGCAACGGAGCCGACAACACCCTCACCTGGAACTCCGTGATCCTTGATATCCACGGCCAGCCCATTGTTCCGGATGGCTATCGCGTTTATTGGAGCAACGTCTCACCCTGGCGAGGCTACAATCTGCTGGCAGAGGTCGCGGGCACCAGTTACGTGCATAGCGGCGGCGCGAGCTACCCTAAAGTTTGGTACTTTGTGAAAACTCGGCTGGATTGAGCGTTGGGAGATTAAAGAGAAAAGAGAAAAGAGAAAAGAGCAAGGGGCGAAGCTAGTCCGCGGATTGGCAGTCATGCAGGTTGGATGTACTGAAAGTGTGAAATGTATAGACCGTAATAGCAAGCCAGGCCTCGGGTTACTAAATGAGTGAAACATTGGGTGACCCCAGATAGATCTTAAGGGTTGGCTTCTTGCCATCTTTGTCGTTTCCTTATGACCTCCCTATGAAGCATCGGGAGGTCATAGGGAGGCGATAAGGAGGCGATCAGGCTAGCCTCCGGGGCTTACCCACTCAAATCGAGTATTGATCCCTAATCAAATGTCCCACCCACTTAGTTTGAAAGAGAGCCGAATGTAATGAAAAACTGGATCCCCCACCACAGATTGGGGATCCCGACGACCGGGATGACAGCAAGCGGGTCACCGCCACGCGTGCACTCACATATCCGGGCTAAGTTTCGCCCAAGACATTCCGAATGATCTTGGGCGAGTATTGGGTGAATACCTTTGAGCAAGAAAAAGTGGTTGGCGCTGCGAGTCGGTTCAGGGGAGGAGATAACTGGCTCTCATTCAATCCGAGTGGTAAAGCCCGGAGGGCGTAGGACGGTAGGCGAGTGATTTATCGCTCGTGACAACCGTTACGCCATATGAACAATAAACCGGTTTCAACCGGTGCAGGACTTCTCTGGCGATGACCGTGCGCGAATAACGATTACTGGATTAATAATCCCCTGAAGTCCTGCACTCATTGAAATGAGTTGACCACAAATTGGGGTGGAGGCGTTTCATTCTGTACGGGCGATAAATCACCCGCCTACCGTCCTGCACCCGCTGAAGCGGGTTTGCCAGCGGGCTTCGCTACTTCGTCGCTCGCTCCCACCGCTATGATCTGTCGCACCCTCCGGGGCTTCAACCAAGTTTGCAAGAGAGCCTACTTCATTTTTACCCACCATAATTGAACTTGAGCAGTTTTTATCTCTGCTCTTTATTCTCTACTCTCCGCTCTTCCTAAACAGCTTGCAGTTTGCGCAGAATGTCCTGGCAGATCTGGTCGGAGCGTTCCGCGGAATCGCTTTCGGCATACACGCGGACGATGGGTTCGGTACCGCTCTTGCGGATATGGATCCAATGATCCGGAGCCGTGGCCTTAATGCCGTCGCGGAGGTCCAAATCGTAAGCGGCCAGCTGCGCCTTGATACCCTCCAAAGCAGCATCCATGCGCTCGGAAGGGATTTCGGCCTTGCCCTTGGCGATATGGAAACGCGGCAGTTCCGCCACCACCTGGGACAGCGTTTGGCCCCGTTCAGCCAGCAAACCGAGGATGAGCGCCATGCCCGTGATAGCGTCGCGGGTGTAGTTGATATCGGGGCAAATGATGCCGCCGTTGCCCTCTCCGCCGATGGGAGAACGCAGTTCCTGCATCAGTTTCCCCACATTGATCTCCCCCACTTTTGCCCGGTGGACTGGCACGCCGAATTGCCGCGCGATATGGTCGGAAAGCATGGATGAAGAGAGATTGACCGCCACGGGTCCGGGTTTCTTGGGCAAAATGTAGAGCTCGGCCAGCGCGACGGAGTATTCTTCGCCGATGCAAGCGCCGCTCTCATCCACGCAGGAAAGCCTGTCCACATCAGGATCGGTGGCAAATCCGAGGTCCGCGCCGTGGAGTTTTACCGCTTCCTCCAGCTGGGCCAAATTTTTGTTCAAAGGTTCGGCTGGATGGGCAAAAACGCCGCTGGGCTCACCGTTGATGCTTACTACCTCGCAGCCCAGTTCGGCCAGGAGCAGAGGGGAAATCTGGCCGCCCGCTCCATTGACGGAATCCAGGACCACCTTGAAATGCCGCCCGCGGATAGCTGCCACATCCAGGTAGGGCAAAGCCAGGATCCTGGCTACGTGATACCGCGATCCCTCGGGATCCGCGCTCAGGCGTCCCACGCCCTGCCAATCCTGCCAAACGATGTCTTCCTCGATGCTGGCCAGGAACCGCGCCGCTTTATCCGCGCTGAGAAACATGCCATCGCCGTCCACAAACTTGAGGGCGTTCCATTGGGGCGGATTGTGGGAAGCCGTGATGCTGATCCCGCCTTGCGCGGAGTGCTTTTGGACGTTGAGCAAAACCGTGGGAGTGGCAACGATGCCCAGATCGACCACATCGCAGCCTACGGAAATCAGGGCTGAAACAACAGCATGAAGCAAGGCGGGGCCAGTGGTGCGGGAATCCCTGCCGATTACGATTTTGGGTTTGGCGTCCACAGCGGGATTTAGTGATTCAGACGCGCAGAAGAGCCCGAAACGCGCCGCGTAGCGCATAACGAGCACGGGGTTCAGGGAGTCCGCGAAGACGCCCCGAACCCCGCTAACGCCGGCCATTAACTTGCTCATAGTGGGTTAATAACCGTATTTATACCTGTTGTCGATGATCTTGGAATCCTTGCGCAGCTGCTGCCAGTAACGGTTGAAGGCGGCGTCTTCCAGGCGTTTGCGCAGTTCGTCCTGCTTGGCCTTGTCCTTGGCGAAAGCCTTCAGATCAGGCTTGTCCCGCTTTTCGGCATAGATCAGGAAGGAACCTTCCTTGGTGGTGACGAGTGGCGAGTATTCGCCGGTTTTCAGGGCGAGGGCGGCCTTGCTGAAATCTTCGTTGGTGGCATTGACCGTGGGGATGTAGGCTTTGTTTTTATGCCCGGCCAGGTCGATGATCTTCCAACCTTCGGCTTCGGCAGCACGAAGATAGTTTTCCTTGGGCACGCGTTTGACGAAATCCTCGGCCTTGACTTTGATCTGGGCTATCTTTTTCTTCTTCTCGAGGTCGTATTTGATCTGGAGTTTCTTGGTTTCGAAATCCTCGAAATAGGTCTTCTCATTGTCAGCGATCTGCGCCACGATGACCTTTTCAGTGCCGCCGGACTTGAGCAAGAACACATTGGAGACACTGCCGGCCTTCCGCTTTTTCATGAATTGGTAGAGCCCGGCATTCTGGCCGATGCCTTCCATGTTTTCGCTGTCGTGGGAAAGCCAGGGACTGGTGGTGACCTCCAGTTTGAGTTCCTTGGCGGCTTTGTCGATACCTTTCTTGGCGATGAGTTTGCGGGCGGCTTCCGCCTGTTCGTTGATTCTGTTCTTGGTGGCGTCGGATGTTTTTACGGCAAAGAGGATGTGGCTGGCGCCGATTTTTTCTTCACCGGGAGTGCTGGAAATGATGGAATCGCATTTCACGATATGCCAGCCAAACTGGGTCTTGAAGGGTTTGGAGATCTCCCCCACCTTCATTTTAAAGGCCACGGCGTCGAATTCCGGCACCATCTGGCCTTTGCCGAAAGTGCCCAAAGATCCGCCCTGCTTGCCGGAACCGGGATCTTCGGAATATTCCACGGCCAGTTCGGCGAAGTTCTCGCCTTTCCTGGTCAGGCGGTTGTAGATGTCGTCGATGTCGAGCTTGACGTCATTGAAATCCTGGTCTGAGGGTTTGACCTCAAAGGTGACGTATTTGAGGCGCGAAGCTGGCCCTTTCTGGAATTCCTTGGTCTTGTTGTCCTCATAGTACTTCTTGACCTCGGCATCGGAAACAAAAACGGAGTCCGCCAGGTTGTAATCGAACCAGATGGCTTTGCCGGTGACGCTGTCCGTATCTTTGATGTATTCTGCCTTGAGGCTGTCGGCGGTGATATTGGCTTCTTTCTTGATCTTGTCCTGCAATTTCTTGCGGGGCAGGTAAACTTTCATGTAATCGTAGAGCTGGACCTTGAACTCCGGGATGTTGTTCAAAGCGTCGAAGAACTTCTTTTTATCGAACACGCCGTTGGTTTGCAGATTCTGGTTCTGCAGGATATCCTGCGGGATGTCGTTTTCCATGGCGTTCTTGATCTCGGCTTCGGAAACCTTGATGCGGTGTTTCTTCACCTGCTGGGTCCACAGGGCTTCATTGACCAGTTCTTCCCAAGCGCTGTACTGAACCTGGGAAAGCATCCTGTCGTCCACCTGCTGGCCTTGCTGCTGGTAGCGCTCGGTGATCTCCTGGATCTTCTGGCTGTACATCTGGGCGGTGATCTCGGTGCCGTTGACCTTGCCCAGGAAATTCCCGGAGAACAGGGTGCCCTCGATGAGGCCGCGGATGCCGAAGTAACCGCCGGTTCCGGCCAAACCCAAGATGAAGGTGATGGCCACGATATAGACTATCAGTTTCTGTTTCTTTCTAAGACTGTCGAGCATTTGATTCCTCTCTTAACGCATAAACTTGGCTAGGAAGTAGCCATAATTTTTAAGGCTTGTTTTTCTGCAAGGTTTTTTATATTTCCGCTTTGCGGAGAAAGGCCAGGCCCAGCAAAGTGAAGAACGCGTTGGGCAGCCAGGCCGCCCAGATTGGCGGTATTACGGCGTTGTACCCCAAACTCTGGACTATGCGGACGATGATCAAGTAAACGAAGCAGACCAGCAAGCCCAACAGGAAGATCAGTCCGCGCCCTCTGGAACGCACATTGGACGTGGCAATGGGGATGAAGAAGAAGATCACGATCAGGTTGGTGAGCGGAAAGGCGATTTTCATATGCAGGTCAACGACCTCGCGATTGGTTTTCTCGCCCATTTTGTTCAGCCGGGAAATGTAATCGCGGAGCTCAAAAAACTTCAGGGACAGGGTCTTTTTGGTGATGCGCACGAAATCTTGCGGCGTTACGTCCAGAAGGGGAAGATCCGTGCTGGCATAATACTGGTAGGAGGTTTGGACGCCCTTGTCGAAGCGGCGGATCTCGCAATCCTGCATACTCCACTTGTTATCGCGCCAAACTGCGGCTGACGCGGTTACGCGCTCCGAGATCTCCTTGTCCTTGGGGTCCAGTTTGGTGAGGTCGATTACGCGCAGGGTGTTTTGATAGCCGTCGAAAAAGCCGAAGTAATAGAAGTCGTTCTTCTTGCCCTGGTAATGGACGCGGGCTTTCAGCATGGCGTCCTCTTCCTGCTCGCCCTTGATCTGGACGTTGTACACGTAGCTGCGCGTTTTTTCTGCCCAGGGAAGCACATACTCGCCGAACAAAGCCACTCCCACGCTGATCAGCAGGCCCAATACGAAAAGCGGCAACATGGCGCGCTTGATGCTGACGCCGGCAGCGCGGATCGCCACGCTCTCGTTGTGTTTGGAGAGCGAATTCATCAGGAACAATCCCGTGATGAGCACCGTAACAGGGGCCGTTAGCACGAATATATAGGGCAGGCGCAGCAGATAGTAGACCAGGCCCAGCTTGAGCGTGGCGCCGCTGCGCAAAAGGCGGGGCAGGTTGTCGATCACGTCGATCACGATGAGCACGACCGCGAACGAGATAAAGATGATCAGAAAAGTCCGCAGAAATTCGCGGGTGATGTATCTATCCATTATGCGCATGCGTTGCCTCAATGGATGAGCTCATCGGGAGCGTCCTGCAGTTTGTTTTTACGGTGGGTAAGGCGCCAGTAGAGCAGGTTGAGGTTCACCAGCTGCTTCTCATGGATGGAAGCGTACACCAGATAGATCCCCCCGGCCAAAAAGAGAAGGTTGGTGATCCACATGGAAATGAACGGGCTGACGAGGCTGCGGTCGGCCAATTGCTCGCCTCCTGTGAGGGCCACATAATAGACCAGAAAGATCACTGAAGATACGGAGAAAGCTGTGCCGATGCCGCTGGTCTTGGTCATCAGGCCCAGCGGCACTCCGATGAGGATGAAGATGACCACGGCGAAGGACAGGGCGAATTTCTTGTGGTATTCCACTTGCAGCGAGCGAAGCGTTTCGGTGAGTTCCCTGCCTTGATCCTGGGACATCTTGAGCATGATGCCCAAGCGGCGGGTTTCCACACCGGATTCGTAGCTGGGAGGCTGGGCAGCCATATTCTGGCTGCGCTGGCGCAGCCTGTCCACCTCCTCCTGCTTGGCAACCAGGGCGAGCTTCTTTTCATTGATCGCCTGCACCAGTTGCGGATAGGTCATTTCGCGGTCCGAACGGTAGCTGGTTTCGCTAAAATCCAGGTTCTGGGCCAGGTTGCGGATGTTTACGATGAAACGCGCGAATTTGCGGAGCTGGTATTTGCCGGACTCCCGCTCGTTGCGTTCGTGCATTTCACCGTCATGGAGAATGATCTGCAGGCTGTTGCCCTTGTCCATTTGCAGCACTTCCCCGCGTTTGGCCAGGATGGTGCGTGGAATCTTGGTCTGGCTGCGGTCGTAGATGAGCACGTCCTGGAGTTCGTTGTTGACGTTGGCCCTGGCAAACACCGTGTAGTCCATCAGAGTGGTGAATTCGTTCGGTTTGATGATGGTCATCGGCTTGTAGTAGGCGATCTTCACGGTGAGGTTTTTTAGTTTATGGTTGGTATCGGGCAGGAAGTAATGGTTGAAATAGATCATGATCCCGGTCAGGACCACTGCCGCCGCAAACAAAGGCAGCAGCTGGCGGTAGATGTTTATCCCGCTGGATTTCATGGCGATCGTCTCACGGTCCACGCTCATGCGTCCAAAGGCCAGGATCGTGGCCACCAATACCGCCATGGGGATGGACAGGGCCAGCATGTAGGGCAGGGACAGGGTAAAAAGCTGCAATATAGTACCGGCATCGAGCTTCTTTTCGATGATCATGTTCAGCAGGTCGATCACCCGGTCGATGAGCAGAATGAAGGTGACCACGAGCAGCGAGATCAGAAATGGCGCTATGTGTTCCCTGAGGATGTAGCGGGAGAGGATCTTCATCGGTCCACCCCAATCAGAGCCAGCAGTTCTTCCAGGCTGATTATGCTGATCGAAGGGATCTTGCGCGCCTTATCCAGTTTGGAGCCCGGCTTTTCGCCCAGCACCAGGAAATTGAGCGCGGCGCTGACCCCGCTGACGATTTTCCCGCCGTGGCTTTGGATCAGTTGTTCCGCCTCCTGCCTGGAATAGTTTGGCAAAGTGCCCGTCACCAGGAATGTCTTGCCAGCCAGAGCCGCGGATTTTTGCTCCTGGCGATAGCTGAAATTCACTCCCAGGGTACGCAGTCGCTCGATCAATTCCACATTGGCCGGCACCCGGAAATAGGCCTGGATGGCATTGGCGATCTTGCTTCCCACCTCTTTCACCTGGGCCAGGGTTTCCGTGTCAGCGCTCATCAGCGCGCCGATATGGCCGAAATATTCCGCCAGGTTGCGCGCCGTGATCGAGCCCACAAAACGGATTCCCAAGGCAAAGAGCACGCGGTCGAAATTCCGGCCGCGGGAATCTTCAATGGCCTGGCGCAGATTGGCAGCCGACTTCTGGCCATAGCGGTCGAGCTCCGCCAGGCGGTCATAATCCAGAGTGTAGATGTCGGCGATGCCCTGGATCAAGCGCTGGTCCAGCAACCGGGAAACCAGGCTTTCACCCAGTCCGGCGATATCCATGGCGTCCCGCGAGGCGTAATGCTCGATCCGGCGCTGAATTTGCGCGGGACACTGGGTGTTTGAACAATAGCGGATCGCGCCTTCCTCGTCCTTTTCCAGAGCTGAACCGCAGGATGGGCAGACAGCGGGAAAACCGGCGGGAAGCGCTCCGGGCTTGCGTTTAGCGGCCAAAACTTCAATTATCTTGGGAATGATTTCGCCGGATTTGACCAACCGGACCATATCTCCCAAATGCAGGCCCAGGCGTTTGATCTCATCCTCGTTGTGCAGAGTGGCGCGGGATACGGTGGTGCCGGAAATGTAGACCGGTTCCAGGATCGCCACCGGAGTCACGGCGCCCGTTCTGCCAACCTGGTATTGGACTTCCAGCAGCCGGGTTTCCTTTTCTTCCGGCTTGAATTTGTAAGCGACCGCCCATTGGGGGCTTTTGGCAGTATAGCCCAAACTCTTTTGCAGAGCCAGGCTATCCACCTTGACCACCACTCCGTCGATCTCATAGGGCAGGCTGTAGCGCTGGCCTTCCCAAAGATCGCAGAATTCCTGGACATCCCCGTAGGACGCGCAGATCCGATGCTGCCGGGATATGGGAAAACCCAGGCCGCCCAGCCAGTCCAGCAGACCGGATTGGGTTTCCACTGGCAGCTCTTCGCAGTAACCCACGCTGTAAAGGATGGCGGTAAGGTGCCTGGACTGGATCAACTCCGGGTTCTTGAGCTTGATCGAGCCCGCAGCGGCGTTGCGCGGATTGGCGAAGACCTTCTCCTCGTTGGCCTGGCGCTGCTCGTTGATCTTCAGGAAATCCGCCACGGGAATGTAGATTTCGCCGCGGATCTCGATGGGCGCTTTAAAGGAGATCTGATGAGGCAGCGCTTCCAGCTGGAAAACGTTGGCCGTAACCACTTCGCCGGTGATGCCATCGCCCCGGGTTGTGGCGTATTGCAGAGTACCTTGTTCGTAGTACAGGTTGATGGAAAAACCGTCGATCTTGAGTTCGGCGCAAAGCGGAGGCAGAAAACCCAGTTCGGAATGGAGTTTGGCGGCCCAGGCCTCAAGTTCCGCAGCGGAATACACGTTGTCCAGGCTGTACATCCTCAAACGGTGGGGAATCGTGTCCGCGCCGGTTCTAAGGTCGCTGCCCACTTTCTGCGCAGGCGAAGCTGCCCGCTGTTCCTCTCCCAGCTGCGCTTCCAGAGTTTGCAGCCGGCGTACCAGCTGGTCGTATTCATAATCGGATAGGGAGGGATTTGCCAGCTCGAAATAGAGGACATTGTGCCTCTCGATCTCGGCCCGGAGCCGCTTTATCTCTTGCAGCAGGTCGTCGGTCATAACTCGTAGTAGTCCGGACGGCGGTCCGCGAAAGCATCGTTGAGCGGCGTCACGGTCTTATCCAAAGCGATTGCGGGGTCGATCTCGCAAGTGCGGACGCCCGTCTCGGTTTCTGTCATCCGGACCAGGATTTCGCCCCTGGTGCCGGTTATCTGGCTCATCCCTGTAAAAGTCAGGCTGAGCCCTTCCCTGCCTTCGGTCCCAATGCGGTTCGCAGTCAGGGAAAAAACGCGGTTTTCCAAAGAACGGGTGAGCATGGCCTGCTGACACCAGGGCAGTACGAGGTTGGAGGGATGGCAAATGATCTGGGCGCCTTTCAGGGCAAGGGTCCGAGCCGCTTCGGGAAACTGCCAGTCGAAGCAAACCATCAGGCCGATCTTCACGCCACCCTTGGCCTCAAAGACCTGCAAACCCGTGTCGCCAGGCGCGAAAAAGAGCTTCTCCCGGTTGAAGAGGTGCGTTTTGCGATACAAATGCTGGCTGCCGTTGGGATTGACCAGAGCGCAGGAATTGTAGATAACATCTCCGCAACGCTCCGCGAAACCGTAAACGATGCTGCAGTGTTGTTCCCAGGCCAGGGCGCTGAAAAACTCACAGGCCGGCCCTCCGGGAAACGCTTCGCTGACGGATTCCAGCTCAGCCTGGCTCTCGAACACGTATCCCGAGGTGCAAAGTTCGGGCAGCACGGCCAGATCGGTTTCCAGATCAGCAAACAGCTCTGCCAGCGCCTTCAGGTTTGACCGCGTGTCCACCAACCGGGGTGCAAATTGCAGGACCGAAACTCGGTAGGCCATCTCAGACCGATTTGCCCAGAGGTTTGACCACGCGAGCCAGAACGCCCTGCAAGTGGGATATCGTAAGGCCGTAGTTGGTGATCGGAACCCCTCTGCGATGGGTTTCCAGGATGCGGCGGTTCATTTCCATGGGATTGATCATGCAGCCCCCGCAATGGATGCAGACTGCGTAATCTTCCAGGTTTTCCGGAAAGTCATGGCCGGCGAATACGTCGAAATGCAGGTCTTTGCCGGTTTTCTCGCGCAGCCAATGGGGCAGTTTGACCCTGCCGATATCGTCCTTCTGCACATGATGTGAGCAGGCTTCGGCGATCAAGACCCGGTCGCCGTCCCGCAGGTTGTCGATCTGGCGGATACCGGCCAGTAGCGTGTCCAGCTCCCCTTTATAGCGGGCGAACAGAATGGAAAAGGTGGTCAGCCCTACGTTTTGCGGAGTTTCGCGGTTCACCTGCTCGATCGCCTGGGAATCCGTAATCACCAGGCGGGGCGGTTCTTTCAGCATTGCCAGGGAGGCACTCAGCTCGGTCTCCTTGACCACGATGGGAATGGCGTCATAATCCAGCAGATCGCGGATCACCTGCACTTGTGGCAGGATCAGCCTGCCTTTGGGCGCCGCGGAATCGATGGGGCAAACCAAAACCACCCGGTCGCCCGGATTTACCAGGTCTCCGGCCAAAACGCGGTTCTCTTTCAAATACTTGGGCGCCAGGCGGATGATCTCGTTTTTAACTTCCAGGATCCCTTCCTTGCTGGCTGAGGACGCTATCGTGCAGGGAATCCCGTGCTTCGCGCAATAGCCTGTGTTAACGCCAGGAACCTGGTTCAGGTCGCTTTTATTGAATACAACTAAAAGCGGGATCTCCATTTCCCTGATCCGGTCCAGCATTTCCAGTTCCGGTGCGTCGAATGCCTCGCCAGGATTCACGAACAGCACAATGTCCGCCCTGTACAGGATCTTGCGGGTGGCGCGGACGCGTTTCTCGCCGAGTTCTCCCAAGTCGTCGATCCCGGCGGTGTCGAAAAAAGTTACGGGTCCCAGGGGCAGCAATTCGTAGTGCTTATCGACGGGATCGGTGGTCGTTCCCGCTACTTCCGAAACTATCGCTATTTCCTGGCCGACAATGGCGTTGATCAAACTGCTTTTTCCGGCGTTGCGCTTGCCGATCAGGGCGATCACCAGACGTTCTCCACGTGGCGCTGACGTCATATTCACTCCAAAGCGTCTTTTTCTCAATTTTCCTAAACGCCCCCTATTGGTCAAGCTCTTTATCCACTGAAGAAACCGATAAGCGGCAGCCCGGTTCAACCGGTCAGATGCTTCGCCCAGACATCTGCTGGTTCAGGAATTCGGGGATAGAAGTTTCTCACTGGGCTCCCGTAACCATTACGCGGTCACTGCGCGCTCACTGCGGGCAAAGCGCGTAATGAGCGCGCAATTACCCCGCAATGATCGCGGGAAGGCATTCACAGATGAAGCGATTGATACGCCGGGAGGCGGAATCGCGGCCAGGTTGTTGCCGCAAATCCCGGATCAGCCGATCTGCGGGCGATCAGGGGCCGTCCCTTCGCTGGGATCCCAATTCCGCGGTTATGCGGAAGAAAATCCGCTCGGGCGCTGGATCCGGAATAACGTAGCTAAAAGATAAATCGCTGGTCGAACCCGCTAAAACAAATCCGCTGTCCGGGTGGATGCTGGCATAAACGTTGTAGTGGCCTGGCGTGCAGGATATGCCCAGTGTGGTCTGGGTGACCGCGTTCCATGATAGCAGCACCGAACTCCCTGCAAGTGAGAGCTGAGCGATTTCCGGCGCCAGGGGAACTGAGGGCAGGTCCGCGAATGCTGCTGCGCAGGCCAGGGAAGCCCGGATGGCTTCCGCGCAATAACTGGGATTGAGGTTGGCGACGATATCCTGAGCGGAATGGTACCAGGGCGAGAAGTCCGACTCAAAGAAATACAGCACGTTGAAACCGCGCTGCCAGAAGGGATGGCTGTCGCTTTGCGCGCTGTTCAGCGTTCCATAATATACATCGAGGGCTGTGAATTGTTCGGCAACTTGGGTGGCAAAATCGCTGTATCCATAAGATCCGTCGTAGGGCATGAGGCGCAGCTGCCAATTCCCGGCAGAGCTTTGATTGGCGATCATATCGTGATTGATCATCAGGCGGATGTTTTGCCCTGAATCCAGAGCGTTTTGGGCATAGTATTTGGATCCCCAGAGGCCAAATTCCTCCGCGGCGAAGGTTACGAACCGGATCGAGGCTTTGGGCTGAAATCCGCTTTGCAGCATCACGCGCGCCATTTCCAGGGCGGCGACGGTTCCGCTGGCGTTATCATCGGCCCCGGGAGCAAAGACATACGGATCTGTGTTGTTGGACCGCGAATCGTGGTGTCCGCCCACGATCACGTATTCGCTGGGGTAATCCGTGCCGGGGAGCGTGGCGATCACGTTGTATTGGGTAGTTCCGTTCCAGGCAAAAGGCTGCAGCTGAGTATCCGTGATCCCGTAGTTTACAAACTGCTGCCGGATCCACTCCGCCACTTGCAAACGGTTGTCCGCCAGCGCGTAGCGCGTTTGCAGATCCTGCAAGCCCTGCAGCCTGGCTAGCACTGAATCGGCGCTCACCTGCGCCACCATGTCCGTGACCAGGGTCCGGGATCCTTCAACCCAGGCAATATCGGCACCTACTGGCGAAAATCTCACGGGTTCCCAACCCAGCAAAACGAACGGTTGAGCGACCAGTTCCCGCAGTTCCACATCGTCCAACTGGCTGGCCAGCAGGTACTCCGCGTCCAGTTCCAGCAGGATCTTTCCAGCCTGTTGCAGCCCGGATCTGGTAAAACCCGGTGATTTACCCACCAAATAGAGCTTGTCTTTAGTGGGATAATCCGCCAGATACAGCTGCTTGCCGAAAGCCAAAGCTGTGTTTGCGGGAGTGACCGCCAGCACATAGGAAGCGTCGTAATGCAGCACGCCGTATCCTCGGTTGGCAAGCAAGCGCACGGATCCGTTCAGCCCGGAAGCAGGCAGCGTGGCCCGCAAATCGTTCACCGGTATCGCGGCCAAATAGCGCTCCGCAGCGAAGCAGCCAGCCAGGCCCAGCCACAGGATCAGGTACAACGCGGCTCTTTTCATGCAAATCTCCCGGGGAATGGCATCTGAGGTTTTCCTGAGCTATCCAGGAACGCGATTCCCACTTGCGCAGTTGCCTCGCATCCGGCTCCTCCTGTCAAGTAAAACTTGTGCTGATCAGGCCGGGAAAGCAGTTGCCGGGGCTGGATGCACAATTTGCTTGACGCTGGAGGGTATTTGAAAAGAGGGGTAAATTCACATAGTACTTTCTACGAGGTTTACATGAAATATGACGTGATGATCATTGGGGGCGGGCCAGCTGGACTGAGCGCGGCCATTTACAGCGCCCGAGGCGGTTTGAAGACCGGTGTGTTTGAAAAAGCCCTGATCGGAGGACAGATCAACGTCACCGACGAGGTGGAGAATTATCCCGGCTTTCCTGAAGCGCTTTCCGGATTCGACCTCACTGACCGGATGCGGCAACAAGCCGAACGGTTCAAGGCGAAATTCATCGACGAAGAGGTGACTGAGGTCGGCTTGGAAGGCCTGTGCAAGATCATCGGAACTTCCGAAAACACATACCGGACAAAGTCCCTGATCATATGCACCGGAGCGCATCCCAGGTTGCTCAACGTTCCCGGCGAGGAACACTACACCGGGCGTGGCGTTTCCTACTGCGCCACCTGCGACGGAGCCCTCTACCGCGATAAGGTGGTGGCAGTGGTCGGAGGCGGAGATTCCGCCATCGAAGAAGGCATTTTCCTCACGCGCTTCGCCAAGAAAGTGATCGTCATCCATCGGCGAAATGAACTCCGGGCGCAGAAGATCATTCAGGAGCGCGCCCTGGCCAATCCCAAGATGGAGTTCATCTGGGACACAGTTATCCAGGAGATCCATGGCGCTGCCAAGGTCGAAAAACTGGAGCTGGTCAACCGCAAAACCCTGGAAATATCTTTCCTGCCTGTAGACGGCGTGTTTATCTACGTAGGCATCCTGCCCAACAACGAATTGATCGAATCGCGCCTGGAACTGGACAGCGGCGGCTTCATCATCACCGATGAAACGATGCATACCAACGTTCCCGGCATCTATGCGGCCGGAGACATCCGCCGTACCGTTTTGCGCCAGGTGGTGACTGCCGCCAGCGATGGAGCGGTAGCGGCCTGGAGCGCGGAGAAATGGATCATGGAGAACTACCCCGACATCGAAGGGATCGGAAGCGACGACAGTGTGGAGCAGTAAAGAGATCCGCCAACAATTCCTGGACTTTTTCCAGCAGCGCGGGCACACCTTTGTGCCTTCCTCGCCCGTGGTTCCCATTGACGATCCCACGCTGCTCTTTGCCAACGCGGGGATGAACCAGTTCAAAAACATCTTCCTGGGCCTTAAAGAGCCGGAGGTGAAACGCGCCGTGAACAGCCAGAAGTGCATCCGGGCCGGCGGCAAACACAACGACCTGGAGGAAGTCGGCCGGGACGGCTATCACCATACTTTCTTTGAGATGCTCGGTAATTGGTCCTTTGGCGACTACTACAAACGTGAGGCCATAGAATGGGCTTGGGAACTGCTGACGACAATCTGGAAACTGCCGCCCGAAAGGCTTTATGCCACCGTCCACGATAGCGACAATGAAGCCCGCGAACTGTGGATCAAGCATACCGCCATCGATCCCGCCAATGTTTCCTTCCACGGCGATAAAGACAATTTTTGGGAAATGGGCGAAACGGGACCCTGCGGACCCTGCAGCGAAATCCATTTCGACCGCGGTCCCGGACACTGCGATAAAACAGGACTGGCAGGCCACGTCTGCCGCGTGAACGGCGATTGCACCCGTTACATCGAGCTTTGGAACCTTGTGTTCATCCAGTTCAACCGGGAAAGCGACCGGTCTTTGACTCCTCTGAAGCATAAATATGTGGACACCGGAGCAGGATTCGAGCGGCTCGTGCAGGTGTTGCAGGATAGAAACAGCAACTACGAAACTGACCTGTTCCAGCCGATAATCGAGAAGATCGCAGCCCTTAGCGGTGTTCCCTACACGCCGGAAACAGGGGTCTCGCATCGCGTGATCGCGGATCACGTCCGCTGCCTGTGTTTCGCCCTGGCCGATGGCGGTTTTCCCTCCAATGAAGGCCGGGGCTACGTTTTGCGGCGAATACTGCGCCGGGCTGCCAGGCATGGGCGTTTGCTGGGCTTTGCCGAGCCTTTCATGTTCCATCTCGTGGATACCGTCACAGCAGTCATGAGCCACCACTATCCGGAGCTTTCCGGCAAGGAAGCCTACGTGAAGATGGTGATCAAAGCCGAGGAAGACAGATTCACTAGATCCCTGGACAAAGGCTTGGAAAAATTGGAGGAGATCTGCGCGAAGCTAAGCGGGAACTCCATTTCCGGTGCCGATGCCTTCACGCTTTACGATACCTATGGTTTTCCTCTTGACCTCACTCTGATCCTGGCGGAGGAAAAGGGATTGCGGGTTGATACGCAAGGATTCGAGGCGGAAATGGACGTCCAGCGTGAAAGAGCCCGCAAGAACTCCAAGTTTGCCTACACGGCGGATTCCACGGAGTGGGTGGAACTCGAGCCAGCCACGCCCACCGAGTTTGTCGGTTACTTTCAAACCAAGGCCGCAGCATCGCTCCAGCGTTACCGGATCACCTCGGACGGACTGGTCCAGATGCAACTGAACCGCACACCGTTTTACGCGGAATCCGGTGGCCAGGTGGCTGATACGGGTTGGATCCGCGGCACTGATCTGGAGGTGGAAGTGCTGAACGCCATCCGCCAGGAAGACGCCGTCATCCACGTGGGCAGGCTGCACAAGGGTTCGCTCCAGAAGCAAGCCCTCACCGCGGAAATCGATGTTTCCCGCCGCTTGGACATAGCCCGCAACCATACAGCTACGCACCTTCTGCACCGAGCTTTACGAATTCTGCTCGGCGAACACGTCCAGCAAAAAGGTTCACTGGTCCATCCCGACTACCTGCGTTTCGATTTTACGCATGCCCAGGCCTTGACGAAAGATCAAGCCTCCGCAATAGAACATACGGTCAATAACGCCATTCGGGACAACCGGCCTGTGTTGGTCGAAGAGAAGCCGTTGGAAGAAGCCCGGGCTGCTGGAGCGATGGCGCTGTTTGGCGAAAAATACTCAGCCAATGTACGGGTCGTAAGCGTAAAGGACTTCTCGCAGGAATTGTGCGGCGGAACCCACGTTCGCGCCACCGGAGAGATCGGCCTGTTCAAGATCCTGGCGGAAAGTTCGTCCGCGGCAGGAATCCGGCGTATCGAGGCGGTAACGGGCCGGGCGGCTCTGGAATTCGTGGCCGGAATGCAGGAAACCCTGGCCGTAGCGGCCGCCAAACTCCATGTCCCCGAGCCAGCCCTCTGGGAAAAACTCGATTCCCTCCTGGAGCAACTCCGCTCGCAAGACCTGCAAATAAAGCAATTGACCGCCCAGCAGAGCAGTTCGGAAGCCAGCGGCCTGCTCTCGCGGATACAGGATTTGGGCGATTTTCGCTTGCTCGCGTTGGAAGTGCCAGCCACGGCGGAAAAACTGCGCGAACTGGGCGATTCCCTGAAGGACAAAGCCCGCGACGCGGTTTCCCTGCTCTTTTCAGTTAACGGGGATAAAGTGACCATCCTTTGCGTGGTGGGCTCAGAGCTGCAGTCCCGTTTTCACGCGGGTAAGATCGTGGCAGCGGTGGCCGGCCAATTGAACGGCAAAGGCGGCGGCAGGCCGGACACTGCGATGGCCGGCGGCAGCGACCCCGCGAAACTGCCGGAAGTGCTGAGCAAACTGCCTGATACGATCAGAAGCACGGCCTGATGCGCATTCTGGTGATCCGCCTCAGTTCCCTGGGCGACATCGTGCTCACGCAACCGATAGTGCGGGAACTGAGATCGATGTATCCGGAGGCGGAGATCGAGTTTCTGTGCAAACCTGGTTTCGCGGTATTACCCAAGGCGTTCGGCCTGGGCGTCCAGGCGCTGGACTACGCGAAAACCCTGGCCTGGCATGGGCGGATGCTGAGGCAACGTTACGATCTGGTGCTGGACCTGCAGGCGAAATTCTCGTCCTGGCTGGTGCGATCGCTGGTAAGTTCCCCCCTGAAAGCCGTCTATAACAAGCAGCGCTGGCTGAGGCAAGCGATCGTGCGCGGAAACCGCAGGGCGGCGATCGAATCGACGGTACGGCTGTATTATTCCGCCCTGGAGAAGGTGTTTCCGAATCGCTATACACCCAACCCGAAGATTCTGGCTCCCCAACTCGTAGTCCCGGAGTATGCAGAAAATGGCGCCCGGTTGGTAAAGCGAGATCCAGAGAAGAAACTGATCGGAGTGTTCGTGGGAGCGGCACATGCCACCAAGGCCTATCCGCCGCAGCAATGGCTGGAACTGCTGCGCCTGGCTCCCCAAGAATACCAGTTCGTTCTTTTGGGAAGCAAGGCCGATGCTGATCTTGCGGCTGAAATAGGGCGCGAATGCGATGCTGTGGAGAACCTGTGCGGAACACTCGGATTGGCTGAGTTGATCGTAGTAATCGGGCTCTGCGACGCGGTCGTAAGCGGCGATACGGGACCGATGCATATCGCCGCGGCGCTGGCCAAACCCCAGGTCGCGATCTTCGGCGGAACCCATCCCCGCCTGGGTTTTGCCCCCTTGAATGAAAACGCCAGGGTGGTCTGCGCCGATCTGGATTGCCAGCCCTGTTCCCTCCACGGCCTCAAGCGCTGCCCCCAAGGCCATCTAAACTGCCTGAGATCCATATCGCCCGCGCTGATTCTGGGAGAACTAAAGCAACTTATCTAACAAACCGGACAGCCAATGCCCATAACCATTCCGTCCAATTCATTGTCAGAACCCTTGCCGGGCGCAAAAACGTAATCGCAAGATCTCCCCTGACCAATCCCTGACGCCCAGAGGCAACTCAGCAGAGACACAGCAGAGGGGATGGGCAGGGTTGTGAGGAAACCTTGGCGCAAGAGAGAAAAGGCGGAACATTCTTCCGCGAGATCTGCTCCTAAATCCGCGTTATCCGCGGGAAATCCCCATCATCTGGCCCTCGGACAAAGCTCTCCCCCACAGAGAAAATCTAGGCTATCACCACTCCAGATTGAACATCACCATCGGATGGCGGTCCTTGATGTCCAGATACACATTGCCCTTTCTATCCTGGGCGGTGAAGCGCAGGGCATCCACGCCGCTGATCAGGTGGTTGACGATCATTACTCCGACAACCAGTTTGCCGTAGTCGCGCAGGTCCTGGGTCTGGATGCGGATCTTGCTGTAATCCCGGCGGTTGTCCAGGCTGTCCCAATTCCAGGCATAACTATCCGGGTAAACATTGGCGTCGATGTAGATCTGCTGCTGGATGGGATCGTTGGGATACATCTGCATGGCATCCTGGCGGATCTGGGCGTTGTAACCGCCTGCCTCGAACCCGCTGCTGTTGTAGCGGCTGAGGTCGCGGAAATACTGGTCTGGATAGTCCTGGTTCTGGATGTGGGCGTGCTTGATGGCGTATTCGAAGTATTCCTGGGCTTTGAGGTTTTCCTCGGCGTTCAGATACAGCATGGAGCCGATGATCGCCACTTCGGAACCCAGCATGGCGTAACCGTAACCCCGGCCGTTGCGGATCTGGCCCAAACCAGGCACAGCCAAAGATTGCAGCAATGTGAGACCCCTGGATTCGGCTGCCAGCCCAGTCATCAGGGACAGCGCCACGAGGATCAGCAAAAGTGTTTTATTCTTGAAAGGCATTAAAACTCCCATTGGTAATTGAGCATCAGACCCGCGGACTCCAGAGGGGTGAAGTACAGCGCCGAACCACTCTTCCGGTCCCTGGAGATCAGCGCCACGTCGATGATGCTGATGGCCCGGTTGAGCAGCATTACGCCCAGGCTGAGGTTCTGATACATCTTGGTGGTCTGGGTCTGGCGGCGCAATTTGCGGTAATGCCGTTGCTGCTCTTCGCTTTGCCATTGCCAGGCCTCGTCCTCGGTGTAGGTGTTGTCCGCCAGGTAGAGGTTAAATTCCTCTGGATCGTAGGTGTAGACCAGATAGTAGTTGCGTGCCATCAGCTCCTGGAATTGGTTGAATTCGGCGCTGCTGGCGTATTGCTGGATATGCTGGTAATAGCTTTCCGGCATGTCTTCCGGAATCCCGGCGTACACCTGGCCATAGCGCTGATAGGAAGTGATCAGGTTGTTTTTCTGCCGTCCGGTGGCCCAATATGAGCTCAGCGCCAGGATATCCACGCCCAGGAGCACTGAGCCCCGGGCGGTTTTGCCCAAGGCCAGTTCGCCGGTTCCCGGCACCACCGCCGATGCCCCCAGATACGCTGCCTTGGGCAGGGCAAAAAGAGGCAGGGCCGCCGTCATTAGCAACAGCGCTGTCAGCAGATAAACCTTGAATTCACGCATCAGAACTTGTAACTGAGCCCCACCATGGGCGAAAGCTTGTTGTCGCGGTTATCCAGGCAGTAATAGAACTTGAGGTCATTCTGGGTCAGGGAAGTCCGGTTAACCCGGTTGGTGAGGAACACCGCTTCCACTGCCGAGGCGATGTGGTTGAAAGCCAGGCCCAGCACGAACAGCCTGGAGCGGGAATACTCCTTGTTGGCGGCGTTCCGCAGGCCGATGTATTCCGCTCGGAGCGGTGAGGCTTCAGCCCGGTCGGGATCGATGGGGTGGGTGATGACGCCGTTCATGAAATCCTCGATGGTGTAGTTTTGTTCCCAGCGCCGTCTGTGCACCAATTGGGGATCGGTGCTGCCGGAAAAGATCCAGACAAAGGCATAGTCCGGGTCTTCCAAAATGAAGGCCGCGTCCTCTGAGGTCGGGTCAGTCGCGAACCTGTGATACCAGTCCGCCCAGCCGAAGATGTATTTGTTGTATTTGCCGATGTCTTCATAGAAGTGCTGGGTATTGGATCCGTCCAGGCGGAAGAAACTGCCGTCGTAGATGTCGTAGGCATTGACATTCTGCAGGACGGTTTGGACCGCGCTCTGGTAGTCGCGGTTATAGCGGGGGCCGGTATAGGTGTAGGAATATTCCTGCCCGTCCACGATGTAGTTGAAGGTCTGGTTGATCACCTCGCCAGTGGCGTAGTTTTCAAAGATCTCTGTCTTTTCGTTGCCCTGATGATTGAAATAGACGATACCGCCGATCATGGCCAGTTCCAGCGCCGGAAAGAGATAGGTGGTGAAGGAGGATTTATCGGCATAGAATTGCCCCGCTCCCGGTAAGATTGCGGAATAGAGCATCGCCCGGCGAGCGTCCTTCTTGTCAAAGTTAATCTTGATGATGTCGGTCTGCAGGGAATCGTTCTGGATCTGGAAGATCAGATCGTCAAGTTCCTGAGCCAGGGCGATGCTGAGTAAGCCCAACATCAGGAGTGCCAAGAGTACTTTCTTCATGGTAACCTCGATGCTTATGAAAGCTATTTTTCGACGGCGAATTTGAGGCGCTGCTGCCTGTCTCCGCTGCGGACATTGAGGATATACACGCCGGAGGAGAGCTTGCTGCTGTCGATCATGATATCCCGCTCCAGGATGCCATTGGTGGGAACAAACCCGCTTTGCACCAGGGTGGCGTTGATGTCGTAGATGTCATATTTGACGTCCTGCGAAAAATCCCCGATGCGGACTCGGAAACTGGAATTCCGCACTGGATTGGGATAGACGTAGGATACTAGTTTAGGATACGGCCCTTGCATGTCGTAGAGATCTAGTCCCGCGTAAGATCCTGTTCCGCCGTTGCGGAAGCCATTCCAGACAACGTAGAACGCGTTGGCATACTCTTGGGCCCTGTGGATGCTCAGCGTTCCATCCTGCTCCGCGTAATACCAGAATAGGTTTTGATAAAGTTCGTCCACCGGGTCTGTGAGCAGCGTTGAACCTAAAACCACGGAATCCGCCACCAGCGAATTTTGCCATTGCAGACCTTCGCCGATGGCATAAGCCACATGCCCTTTGCCGGAAACTGGCAGTTGCAGATACAGATGCGGATGCCGCCACAGGGCGTAAACATGCTGATAAGGCGTGAATTCCAGCGGATAGGCGTTGTAGGGATGGCCTTGAACCAGGGTCCCGTCATGTTTGACTGCGTAGATCTTATTGCCGCAAGCCCAGAACAGAACGGGATTGACCGCTACTACCCAATAAGAAACCCAAGTCGTGAGCCCCATCTGCGTGGGCTGGCAGGAATCCGTGTTTTGGAAGATGAGTTGCAGCTGCGAATCCTGGTATTTGTAAACGTTTCCGCTATTGGCCATCAGGAAAAGCATCCTGACGTCGTCCCGTTCAGCTGTGAAAGTAACAGGTTCGTAATCGCCGAAGGGTTCTGCCAGTTCGAGCTCGGATTCGATGACCAGAGTTGCCGGGTCCAGGATGTAAAGCAGATCGGAACAGAGGGCGACCAGGTCGTCGCAATAACTGCCCAGGCGTTTGATGCCCTGGATCTGGTTGTAATGCGCCACCATGCCGTCGCGGACCGCGCTCAGGCTGTTGGCGGTGCTCACATAGAGGGTATCGTTCAGCGCCAGGGGCGTGGTTGTGATCGCGGAAGGAAAATTGATGCTGTGGCTCTGCAGGGCGTCGCTGGAAAACTCGACCAATTCAAGCGCGCTGCCGTGCACCATCACCAGTTCTTTAAAGTTGTTGGCGTCTTGGTCTGTACTGATGACAGGATAGTCGATAGATTGGCCATTCCAGGGTAATTCGCCCATCAGGTCTGTCCACTCATTGTCAACCTTGCTCAGCAACCGGATGGAATCTTCAGAGATAAGAGGGATGTCCATGTCGCTGAAGCTGGAATTGATCACTGGTCCAGGCAGAAGTCCCGGCTCGTTGTAGGCGAAGATCTCGGTATTGTTAAAAAAACCTGATCGGACAGTGAGGTTCATCGTCGCTCCGGGATTTCCGATACCGCTCAGCCAATAGAGCGAACCTTGGTCCCGGCTGTCGAGCAAAGGCGGCTTGGTCTCGGCATTCAAGCTGGGTTTCCATTCGTCCAGGGACCAGTCCACAAAGAAGCCCTGCCCATCCAGAATGGGTTTGGTATGGTGGAAATACTCGTATTGCGTGCCGGTCCAGTACCAGGACCAGTTGTAGCCGATGTCTGGTAAGTTGTCGGCCTCGATGACCTCCACTCCACGCTCGGCGTAACGCGTGTTGATGGAGTTGTTGTCATAGTTGGAGACCCAGTTGCCCTCGCTATCTGTCACGCCTTGCTCATAGATCACGTCGTCGTTGACGCGCCAGACCAATATCCCGCCTCCGATTGCCGAGCCGTCCGCTTTTTGGAAGGAGGGCAGCAGATAATCGTATTCATAGGTGGGGTTGTTTTCGGAGCCGGCAATGGTTGTGGGATACAGGATCACGCGGCTGTCCGGCGTCGCGAAGACCGCGGTTCCGCCGTCACCGTCCGGATCGACGTTACGGTTTTCCACCAGTATGTATTCACCCGGCGCGAGGGGTATCCGCAGGATCTCCGGAACTACCGCGGAGCCGCTTTGCATATGGCTTGCCGCCGCCAGGTTCAGAGGTTCGAAGAGGTCGATTTGCCCGATATCCTGCAAATAACCGCTGCTTTGGAAATGCTCGCCGAAAAGCAGGGTCCGCGACCACGCCCCCGGCAACACCGGCAAGGCGCCTTCCACCATCACGTAGGAACCGTCGTTCAGGACGTCCACCAACACTCCGGAACCGCCGCTATCCATGATGTCGAAGACCCCCACCATGGGCTGCCAGTTGTAAACGTTGTACAGGTCCTTCATCCCCAGGGAATGGCCGAACTCGTGCGCGATCACCGCGTTCAGCGCGCCGTAGCCGCTGTGGTAGGTCTGCTCCCCGGAAACCTGGGTGGAGAAATCCTGCGAGATCGTGGCGGGAACGTTGCAGGCGTTGCGGATCAACACCGCTCCGCCGTCTACGACCGCTTCCTTGCCTTCGCCCACATTGATGAAGAACGAGGGAAGGTCCGAGGGAGTGTCGCCGAACACGTCGTGCTGCCAGTCGGAGCCGGCGTGGATGATCATATAATGGCCGTATTGGGCGAAATCGATCTCGGGAGAAAGGCTGTCCGCCAGTTCGAACGCAGCCTGGAAATACTCTTCCATCCTGCTTACGAAGAGGTCGCCATCCGCTCCGGGCGGATTGTAATAGCCCAGCGTTTGGGGCAGGGTATAGGCCCCGGTTTGCGGATAGACCTCATATTCCAGGTTGTAGGAACCCATCGAGGCAGCCAGGTAGTAATGGCGCAGGGCTTCCAGATTGTTCAGGAAATACTGGCGGTTGTGGGGTGGGCTGGCCACCGGGTAGAGGTAACTGAGGTCAGGCGCCAACTGGAATTTGCCGTCGCCCGTGGTGTTGACATCGTCCGTTGTTTCGGCCTGGAAATCCACCAGGATCACCAGGAGTTTATTGTAGCCAGACGCTTTGCGGTCAGGGGCGAAATCCCGCCGGGGGCTGAATTTCTGGATGTAGGGATGGCGTTTGGCGGGCCGGTTGGAATACGCCTTGGCCGGATGGATCTTGATTCCGGCAAGTAGGGAAGCCGCCAGAAGCAGGGCTGCGAGAGCTGTGATTCTCTTCATCTGAAACCAATGGCCGGATCGCTGGAGCGCGAACCGCGGCCAGACAGGTTGGTCAGTGGAATGGCCGTGCTAAAACTCGAAGCCTACGGAAAATACTTTGTTATAATCCGTCAGTTCGCCGGCGCTGATCATGCCAAAGTCGGCCGTAAGTTTATAACGCTTGTCAAAGGTGTATTGCAGTCCCACGCCAAAGCTTGGCCCCACTACGCTGCCGGCGTTATCCAAGAAGTAGCCGCCGCGCAGGGAGATCAGATCCAGGTAGGTGTATTCAGCGCCCGCGCCGTAGATGGTCTCGTCAAAGTGTTCCCATCCGGTCACGAAACGCTGCAGCAGAGGATCCTCGTTGGCCAGGATCTTGCTGGCTTCCACCGATACCAGGAGTTTGTTCATGGGGCTGTCCAAAACCTGGTAGGCCGTTCCCAAGCGCATCGTCATGGGCAGGGGGTCGGATTGGGATTGATCCACGAAGGTCACGTTCGGGCCGATGTTTTGGATCGTCAGCGCGGCGTCCAGGCCTTTCAATCCGATATCCTGGTATTTGGCGCCGAGGTCGAAGGCGAAACTGAAAGCCTTGCCTTCATCTTCCGTGTTGCCGGTTCCCGGCCCCAGATAGCTGTACACCAGCTTGAAGTTCGCGCCCACGCCCAGTTTATCCGTGATGAGGTCATAACTGTAGCCGAAAGCCCCGGCGAAATCGAAACTCCGGAAATCTCCCAGCGAGTTGCCGTTTTCGTCAGTCTGCTCCTGGGTTCCGGCGTCGAGCAAGACCAGATGCATGTTCATGTTGCCGATGCCGTCGAAATACTTGTTGAAGCCCAGGTACTCATAGTACATGTCGTCAAAGCCCGATCCCGCGCCTTGCAGCCAGGGCATGTGGGTTCCGGCGATCTGGGTTTTGCGGTTGAAGGCCGTGGCTCCGGGATTCCACCAGGCGGCGTAGGCGTCGTTGGCCACGGCGGTGTAGGCGCGGCCCAAGCCATTGCCCCGGGCGCCGGGTTCGAAGGTGAGAAAGAGCAGTGACCCCTGGGATATCGCCCCCAGGGTGAAAGGCAGGATTAGCAAGGCCGCCAGGGCTAAAAGGACCGGTTTATATGGTCTGGACATTATACCTCCATTTGAGATATCTTAAACGCCGGGATGGAGAACAATCCCAACGGGTTGCTTATTATTCGAGTTCAGGGAAGTTAAATACCCCATGCAAAGGTTCTCGCTACACTACTATACTACAAAAAATGCTGCTGGCTAGCAAGTTTGGGCTATGTCTCTCTCCTCAACTTGGTGGTGCCGAAGGCCGGAATCGAACCGGCATGGGCGTGAGCCCGGTGGATTTTGAGTCCACTGCGTCTACCTGTTTCACCACTTCGGCACAGAAATTATAGTTCGGGTCCTGATCCGTGCAAGTATCATCCATACACTTGGTACGTTTGACCCTTTTTTTCAGGATTGCTTCCCTTGTCAAGCAGAATATCGCCGCCCCTGAAAAACCACACGGATAACAGGGGTTTTCGGAACGATGAGCTGGCCAGCAGAGGACTAAGCTGAGCAGCAATAACAAGCCGGCGAAAATGTATGTGGTCAATCCCGGATTGACCGGGTCCTGGGCGGAAAAACCAGGCCCGGGCTAGCAGCGCCGACATCCTGGTACGGGG
>CAYSAT010000037.1:0-28767 GCA_964429035.1 uncultured Candidatus Cloacimonadota bacterium
CGGGATAGGTGGCGCTGTTGGCCCGGTAGGAGAAGAGCAGCTGGTAGGGGGTTCCAGCCGTAAGTTGCAGGGGCGGCATGAGCAGCCAGTCGTCCATCGCCAGGGTGGAGTTGTAACGGATGCGCATGGAGTTGGGCGGGGTGTCGGCGTTGCCGGCATAGGTTTCCCAAGTATAGGCATCTGCGTTGGCATTGATTGTGGACCAGCCGAGTGGCAAGGCCGGAGGGACCGCCAGGTCGAAGTTCTGGACGTAGGGGTAGGTGGTGATGGTGGGATCGGCCAGGGTGGTGAATTGCCACACGGGGCAATCGACCGCGTCGCCATCGGTGTTGAAGGGGATTATCTTCCAGAAATAGGCGGTGTTGTAGGCAAGGTCCGCGGCGGGATCGTACAGCGTTTCCGTCTGGGTGGCGCCGTTGACGATGTTGGAGGGCGGGTTGTCGGTTCCGAAATAAACGCGGTATCCGGTGACGGTTCCCCCGCCGCTGACCCAGCTCAGGTTGGTGGCGATGGGCACGTTGACGGCGTTATTGGCGGGCACGGGGTTTTGAGCCGCGAGCGGAGGATTGCCTTGCTGCGCCGGAGTATAGGTGAAGAGCAGGCCATTGGGCGGAAAGACGGTGTCGTTCAAGCGGCAGTTGGCGTTGTTGGCCGTGCCGGCTGTGGTGGCGTTCCAATCGGTGGTGGTGGTGCGGTTGTTGAAATCGGTGTTGGCGTCGCCGCGCAGTCCCACCTGGACCGTGGCTGCCGTGGTCACGTTGATCACGGTGAAGGGACCGTAGGCAAAGACGACCTTGTTGCCGTTTTCCTGAAGTTGGATCTGGAAATTGAACACGTCATTCGCGGCGGTTGTAGGCACGCGGCGATAGTTCTTCCATTGGATCACGAAGACGCGGTTGGGCGCCGTTCCGGTGAGCAGGTAGCTCAGTTCGCCGTCGGCACGGCTCACCAGGTCGCGGTTCAGCGCCGCGGCGACGTTGTTCGTGCCGGTGGTGCTGCTGATGGCCAGGGTGCTGTTCACGACGGTGGGTCCGAAGGCCACGAAGGCGTCGGTTTGGATGCTGATCTCCGTGTGGGCCACGCCGTTGTAGGTGAAGGTGAAGCCCAGGGGGATGGCGTTGAAGCTTTCATCGTCGTTGATGGCGCTTCCCAAAACGGTTCCGCCCGTGATCTCGGTATAGGTGCCGGTGGTGCTGGCGAACGAGTATTCGCTCACCAGAGCCCAAGCGCTGAGCGCCGCGACCGAGAAAACCAGCATGAGCACGAGTTTGTTCAAACTAACTCTCATAACATCTCCTTGTAAGGTTATTAAGCATTCAATCTAATCTGCGGGGTCCACGCGGCTTAAATCGCTGTGAGAATCCCACATCCAACCACCCATTCCCGAAGCGCATATTTCGTCAAGGAAAATATCCCCCCGAGCGGTCCGTCCAGGGGATTTTGCTTGACTGATTCCGCCTTGCGGACTCTGCTGTATTTAGAACACAAGGCTATACCTTACAGGGAGATGTGAATGAGCAAAAGAATGCTGGTGGCTACTGGAGGCGGCGATTGCCCCGGGCTGAACGCCGTATTGCGGGCGATTGTCAAGCGCGCCGCTTTCGAGCCGGAATGGGAGATCCTGGGCAGCATCGACGCCTTCAACGGGATCCTGCTTGACCCGATGAAACTGGTGGAACTCACGCCGCAAAAAGTGGCGGGAATCCACGTTCAGGGCGGCACCATCCTGGGCACCACGAACAAGGGCGGACCCTTCGAATGGCCGGTGCGCAATCCCGACGGAACCTGGAGCATGACCGACCGTTCCGCGGATTTCATGCGGCGCATCCAGGAACAGCGGATCGAAGCCATCATAAACATCGGCGGAGACGGCTCGCAGCGCATCTCGCAGGGCCTGTTCGAGCTGGGCTGCCCGATCATCGGAGTGCCCAAAACCATCGACAACGACCTCTCCGACACGGATTTCACCTTCGGTTTCCAAACCGCCGTCGACGCCGCCACGGATGCCCTGGACAAACTGGTCACCACGGCTGCCAGCCATCACCGCGTGCTGATTTTGGAAGTGATGGGGCGCTATGCCGGCTGGATCGCCCTGCACGCCGCAATTGCTGGCGGAGCCGAGGTTTGCCTGATCCCGGAGATCGACTACGACATCCAGAGCGTGATGCGCACGATCGACCGCCGCGTCTCTTCCGGCAAGGGTTTTGCCAACATCGTCATCGCCGAGGGTGCCAAAGCTGTGGCGGGAAGCATGAGTTTCAGCCAGGATGTGGAGCCCGGCGCGATGCCGATCCGTTTGGGCGGAGCGGGACTAAGGCTGGGCCAGGAACTGAAGGACGCCGGCTGTGAACTGGACATCCGCGAAACCATCCTGGGCCATTTGCAGCGCGGAGGGCGACCCAATGCTTTCGACCGCATCCTCGCCGCGCAATTCGGCGTGAAAGCCTTTGAACTGGCGCTGGAAAAGAAGTGGGGGCACATGGTCGCCTACCGGCATCCGGACATCGTGGCAGTTCCCATCCGCGACGCCATCCAGCACTACAACTACGTGGATCCCGCTTCCGACCTCGTAAAGACGGCGCGGGGCCTCGGCATCTGCCTTGGCGATTAGAATACCGACCGGAACACTGGATCCATCCGGTCGGACCACCGGATTCATCCGGTATGAAGTGAATAGCAAATTGCCCAACATAGGCTGGCCAATACAAGCAAAAACCAGATGAATCTGGTGGACCGACCGGTTGAAACCGGTGTTCCGAACCCAGCGCCAGCCTCCTAGATAAGGAGCAGACATGGACCTGAAGACCTTTTCCTACCTCTATCACAAGACACGCGGCCTTTCCCGCGCCGAGATCATCCAGGAAGCGGAACTCACCGAGGACGAATACGCGATGCTGGAAGAAAGCCTGGCCGGATCACTGGCGGAGATCAATGCCGACAGGGCCCGCGCAGCCAGCATCGGACGTGATTTCGTGCGCCTCACCCGCTACATCTATGAGGAACGCAGCGACCAGGAACTGGGACTAACGCGTCCTGACGCCGTGAAGCCAAGAGCGGGCGAGATCTTTGCCCTGCCTGCCGTGGACAAGATCCCCAAGCCCGAAATGGCCCTGCAGCAGGCGATCTCGCAGCGCCGCAGTTTGCGCAAGTATTCCAGCCAGCCGTTCAGCCAGGAAGAACTTTCCTTCCTGCTTTGGTCCAGCAGCTGGGCCAGCGATTTCCGCAGCGGTGAAAACGTGGAATTCACGCGGCGCAACGTCCCTTCAGCGGGCAGCCGCCATCCCCTCGAATGCCATCTGCTGGTGAACAACGTGGTGGGCCTCAAACCCGGGCTCTACTACTACCATCCGCTCAAGCACTGCCTGGTGCTGTTCAACGACTCACCCACCATCGCCGACGAGATCTGCGACGGCTGCCTGCGCCAAATGATGGTGGCCAGTTCCGCCTTCACCGTCATCCTCACCGCGCTGCCCTATCGAACCGTGTGGCGCTACGCGCAGCGCGGCTACCGCTACCTGTATCTGGACGCCGGGCATGTGGGCCAAAACATCCATCTGGCTGCCGAAGCTTTGGGCGGCGGAGCCTGCATGATCGCGGCGTATCAGGACGAAGCCATGAACGATTGCCTGGGCGTGGACGGTGTGGAGGAATTCGTGATCTATATCGCCGCGGTGGGGAAAAAGGGGTAGCCTGCTGCCGTAACACTGTGTAAAGAGGCTGTGAGAAAAGTCCCGCTTGGAGTTCAAATCGGTTCCCATGATTTCAGTGTATACTCTCATTCTGGACACCGATTTGGACTTCAAGCAGGAATGTAAATGCTTGTATAATAACGCTGTTTGAAGTCCAAGCCGGTTTGGGGTCCGGATATGAGGTGTAAGTCTTCGAAACCGGCTTGAACTCCAAAGGCGTTTATTTTCTCGCAGCCTCTAAACGCAGTGTTCCGGTGAATGTTTACTACTGCTTCAGGAAGGTCCCCATGTCCAGCTGCTGGAAGGCCACCTGGAGTTCCTCGCGGGTGTTCATCACGATCGGGCCTTTCCAGGCGATCGATTCGTTGAGGGGTTTGCCGCAGAGGAAGAGCATACGGAATCCCGTGGCGCCGGCTTTCACGAGGATACCTTCGCCCACGTCGAAAAGCACGGTCTGGCGGTTGCGCACCTTCTGTCCGTCGATCTCGGCGTCGCCCTCGTAGGCATAGATGAAGCAGGTGTAATCCAGGGGGGTGGGCAATTCCAGTTCGGTGTTGGCGGGGATGAAGACGTCGAAATAGGAGGGGTCGATCACGATGTCTTCCACGGGTCCCTTGACGCCCTGGAAAGAGCCGCAAATGACCTTCACTTCGGCTCCCGAAGCGGTTTTCACCACGGGGATCTGAGCCGCCTGGATATCCTGGTAGCGGGGTTTCATCATCTTTTGTTTGGCGGGCAGGTTCGCCCAAAGTTGGAAGCCATACATGCGTCCGATGGGATTGGGCTTGGGCATTTCCTGGTGGACGATGCCCTTGCCGGCGGTCATCCACTGGACGTCGCCCTTGCCGATCACGCCTTTGTTGCCGATGCTGTCGCCATGTTCGGCGCTGCCTTCCAGCATGTAGGTGATGGTTTCGATGCCGCGGTGCGGATGCCAGGGGAAGCCGGGCAGGTAGTTGCGGGTGTCGTCGTTACGAAAGTCGTCGAGCATCAAAAAGGGATCGAAGAGGCGTTCGTCGCCGAAGCCGAAAGCCCGTTGCAGATGGACTCCCGCTCCTTCGATGGTCGGTTTGGCGTTCTTTATCAACCTGAGCTTGCGCATGAATTCTCCTTATGGGTGGGCGGCACGGGGTTCAGATCCGCACCGGACACGCTGTTGCCTTTGAGAGCCACAATTCCGGGGGCTTGCCGCGCGTCAAGGATTTATCCTCAAAGAGTCATCCCGGGAACACGGGGTCCCCTCTGGGGTGCAGGCTGTTGACAAACCCTACGGTGCGGTTTTCGTCTACGCCCATAGCCCGGAGGGCGGGACAACTTAGCCCACAGTGGAGCGCAGCGGAACTGTGGGTTTGCAACACAGACAAGCAATCCGAGCCCCTTGGGGGCGACACAACTGCTTGCCAAATAACTTGATAGATTTGGGTGTCGCCCCTACCGGGGCTTCACATCTTCTATTGGCTGCCGACCCAGGGTTCCGCTTCGCTCCACCCTGGGCTAAGTTGTGTCGCCCACGAGGGGCTAACTCTCCCGGTCTGCACCTGATGAAGTGGGTTTGTCAGCAGTCTGGTCCCCTCTGGGGTGTGTTACCCGGGATCCAGTCTTTTAGCCTTAAAAAACGCGCTCCTCTGGACAGGGGGCTGGGTCTGGCCCCGTATCTTATAGACTGGATTCCGGGTCAAGCCACCCCACTTCGCGGGGTCCGGCAGCCCGGGATGACACGCCAGCCAAGGTTCAATCTGGAAACGCTCCCGCAACCATTGCGGGGTCATTGCGCGCTCATTACGGGCAAAGCGCGCAATGACCGCGCAGTGACCGCGCAATGGTAACGGGAGGGAAGCGGCGGCTCTGGGTTGGGTTGGGGGTCTCCTTTAGGCTGCCTGAACCAGGTGCTGCAACATATCTGTTATAGCGTAACAAAAGTAATACAGTAGCGCGCCGCAGCGTAAGGTATTCCCCAATAGTGCATTGCGGAGTTTCTTCCGGTTTATCTGCAACATTAATGCTGCAGACCTTGGATCAGGCTTCGCCGAGGGTTTTTCGTAAGATGCTGTCCTACAGCAAGATAAAAAATATTTCCAGTTTGGCACAGCGTTTGCATTCCTATACGCCATCTCCAGACAAGATGAAACGAAACCTTAGAAAGGAGGTTACCAATGAAATTGAACTTGAACTGGAATGCCCGCCTCGCACTGACAGTGCTCCTGATGGTTGGATTTGTCTTCGGACTGGCCGCCAACTCGATCAGCGGCACGATCGTAAATGAAACAGACCAGGCTGTGGGCAATGCCTATGTGCAACTGATGCGCCTGGCGCCCAATGGCCCCAATGGCGAGATGCTCTACCGGACCACTCACACTGATCCTGCCGGCCTCTATTCTTTCAACGATATCCAGGAGGGGGACTATCACGTTTCCGCGATCGCCCCCCAATATATCAGAAGTTATTATGTGTCTCCCGAAGGTGAAATCCTGGTGGTCGAAGTGGACGCCGACGACCAGGAAGTGATCGGCATCGACATCCAGCTTATCCCCCAGAACGGCCCGCCCCCCCCACATGACCAGACCGGCGTAACCGGCAGGGTCCTGAACTCCTCCAACCAGCCGGTTCCGCATGTACGCGTGGGCATAGTCAATACGGTTGATCTGAACACTCCGCTTCCGAACCTGACTTCGCTCACCAACATGAACGGATTCTACCTGCTGCACGACGTCCTTCCCGGCCAATACCAAAGCTGCGTACTGAACCAGAACCTGCAACCTGTAGCCTACTCCGCGGTTTTCACCATCGTGGAAGATGTGATGTTGGAAGACATCGACATCGTCTTCGATCCTCCGCCTCCTCCTGAACTTGGCTCGATCTCTGGAAATGTAATTGGTTACGACCATCACAACAACATGATGGACGATGTCCGGCTGGTCACTCCCGATGCTCCCCAAACCGTGTTGCCCGGCCTGATAGGTCATGTGGGCTGGAGCGGGTATTACGCGATCCACAACATCCCCGTGGGCAGCTATATGGCTTGCCTGGTGGACGAAGACGACGTGCCGGTGGCGTATTCCGCGCTGGTGACCGTAATCGCCGACGCAATGATCGAAAATGTGGATATCGTTACCGACAGCACCTACGTGGGCTACAGCCTTTCCGGTTCCCTGCAGGACGCCGAGGGGCTGCCCATCACCCAGGGCGTGGTGGAACTGCGCTCCGCTCAGAATGATCTGCCTCCCAATGATCCGCCCCACCACCACATGCATCTGGTGGTGCATCCGGATTCCCTGGGCAACTACGCCTTTGCCAACGTCCAGCCCGGCGAATACATCGTCAGTTTGTGGACCCGGCATTCCCCGCTGGTATTTTACCCCTCCACCCTGGATATCGACCAGGCCGTGCCAGTCGCGGTTGTGGACCAGGACGTCAGCGGGATCAACATCAGCGTTCCGGCTGTTCAGAACTGGACCATCAGCGGCTATGTCCTGGATGCCGATACGGCGGCTCCTCTGGCCGGAATCAAGGTCAAGACGGACCGGATGGGATTCCATCACTTCCCCATGCACGACCATATGTTCCACGATGAATTCCATGCCTTGACCGATGCCAACGGCTTCTATTCCTTCACGGCTCCAGAGGGCAATTATACCCTGGCCGCCGTGGATACCACCCATTTCTACCGCATCCAGTTCTTCGACCACGCCAATCTGCCGTTCCAAGCCACCGTCCTCGAACTGAACCAGGATTACAACAACATCAACTTCGACCTGATCCCGCGTCAGGACAGCCTGCACTGCAGCATCAGCGGCTCCATCACCGAGAACGGCGAACCCGTGACTTACCCCGTGATGGTCGTGGCGGTTTCCAGCGATGAGGATTGGGAAGATTCCATCGTATCGGAGAACGGCAGTTACTCGATCAACCATATGCGCCCCGGCGACTACTATATCATGGCCTATTCCCTGTATAGCCCGCCCGTTTACTACAACAACGTGCTGACTCCGGAAGACGCCAGCTTGATCGCGGTCAACGGACCGGTCACCGGCATCGACTTCGCCCTGGTGAGTACCGACGCGGATGGACCCAGCAATTTGAGCGGTGTGATCACGGACAACTCGGACAACGTTCTGAGCAATGTGATAGTGATGCTGGCCAATGACCAGAACGAGATCGCCGGCTTTGCCCGTACCGATGCCAGCGGCGCCTACACCATTGCCAATGTCCCCACCGATTCCTACACCGTCGTTGCTTCCCGGATCGGCTATGCTTCGGTTGTCCAGGACATCTATCTGGATGGCGATGGCAACCTCGACCTGAGCATCAACCAGACGACCGCCAACGACGACCAGGTTGTCCCGGTGGTCGTTGCCCAACTGAGCAACTATCCCAACCCCTTCAACCCCCACACCACGATATCCCTTTCGCTGACCAAGGATTCCCCGGTCTCCGTGAAAGTGTACAACGTCAAGGGGCAATGCGTCAAAACCCTGCTGCAGGGAGACGTCAAAGCCGGCAGCCAGGAACTGGTCTGGAACGGCACCGACCAGCAAGGCAGGTCCGTCACCAGCGGCATCTACATTGTCAGGATGGAAGGCAACGGCTTTAGCCAGAGCCTCAAGATGACCCTCATGAAGTGATCGATCCCAAACCCTAATAACGGCTCCTTCCGCGGACTCCCAAGTTTGCGGAAGGAGTTTTTTTATGTTGGCGGAGCGGGCATCGCGAGTAGTTTATAACATAAATGTTACAGTGGACGGCGCCATGAAATTCACCCCAGAAGCCATCCGGAAAGCCCGGGTCCTGGAAATCCTGAAAGAAAGCCCGCAGGCCGTTACTTCGCTGATCGAGGCAAGCGGCGGCAAAAAGTACGTCATCAAAGAGTTCCGGCCGGAACACGCAACAGCAGCCCGCACCGAATACCTGTTTCTGCAAACAGCGAGGGGTGGCAACATCGTCAATGCCCTGGATCTCATCCGCGCGGAAAGCCCCATCCTGGTGCTGGAGTACATTCCGGGCGAAAACCTTGCCGCCGGTTCCTTCCGCAACTGGAAGGAGTTCGAGGCCTGCTTCGCGCATCTTTCCCAGAGCCTTTCCCTGATTCATTCCAGCGGCATCTGCCTGAACGACGTCAAGCCGGAGAACCTGGTCGTCCATCAAGGCGCGGCCTACCTTACCGACTTTGGCCTGGCCACCGTCAACCTCTATTTCGACCGCAATTTCCGGGGCAGCCATGCCTATGCAGCGCCGGAAAAAATAGCCCGCCAAACCAACCATCTGGCAGCCGACGTCTTTTCCCTGGGCATGACGATGTTTTTCTGCAAGCACGGGCAGACTGTGCTGGACCTCACGGGCCAGGATGAGTATTACAAACTAATCGCCCGGGAGGAATTATGGCAGCGGCAGTTGGAAGTGCTGGAAAAGGACCCCCTGATCCGCTCCCTGCTCAGTTTCGCGCCGTCCAAGCGGCCCAAAGCCTTTGAGGTGGCGGATGCCCTGGCCAAAAAGCACAAGCTCAAGCTGTGGGAATGGGGCAAGGGCTACGTGGAAAACCATGTGTTCAGAGCCCAAACTGCAGCAGCGGAAAGGATCTGGAAGCGCAAGAACCTCGCCTGCGAATATCAGGACGAGCCCCCGGTGATCGAAAACCTGCTGTCCCTGTGGTCGGAAACTGCCGGGGAACAACTGCTGATCCTGGACGAAAACCTCTTTGTCTCGCAGCCCGAAGAGTTTTTCCGCGCCTTTCCCTTCGGTTACCGGGAAAAGAACATCTACCAGCCCCACTTCGTGGAATGGCTGCAGGAGCATCCGCTGCGGATTCTGCTGCGCAGGTACCGGCAACTGAACCAGACCAGTTTCTTTGACGAGATCCAGAAGAGGACGGGCGCCATGCAACTTTGGCTGGGGCCGGAAAGCGACCTCAAACCCGTGGGAACGCAGGAACTGCAGGAAGTTCTGGCCGGCCTTCCCGCAACCACCGAGGACAAAGATAAGGTCAAGAAACAGGTCAAGGCCGCCAAGCCGTTCCATGCCAGGCTGCTGCTGCTTTCGCTGGTGCAACCCGGCAAACCGGCTCCCATCCTGAACGACCTGGTGGATTTCCTGGCCTGGGTGAAGATCCCGCTGCCTTTGGTGCTGGTGGAAAAGGTCTGGGAAAACTGGTTCGCTTTGGCGCAGGACGGCGTGCTGAACCGGAAGGTATTCTTCGACAGCAACTCCATCCGTTACGAAGCAGCGGGCTCCAAACCGGAACCGCCAGACCCCGCCCTTGTGGAACGCGTGCTGGAATATGCAACGGCGGCAGGCTTGCACAACATCGCCGGGGAGATCCACTTCCTGGGCGGAAAACGCGGCGAGGCCCTGGAAAGTTGGTCCCGCTACGTGGACGACCTGATCCGGAAGGAATACTTCCACTCGGCCTACGAGTTCGTGGGGCATCTGCGGAAGAGGGCGCCGGAACTCTCGTTCGACCTGCGCAAGAAAGAGGCCTTTCTGGCCCGCATCTGCGGCCACTTCGAACTTTCCAACCAACTCTACGAAGCGCTCATCCAGGCCAGTGAAGGCCCGCTCAGGGCGATCCTGGTGGTGGACCGCGCCGTGGTTTTGCAGGCGCTGAAACGCTGCGACGAGGCGATCCTTTCCTACAAGGACGCCATCGAACTTTTCCGCGTGCACAAGGACTTCAAGAGTTTGCTGCGCGCCATGAACAACCTGGGCGTCGTCTATTTTGGCCTGCAGAAATTTACCGACGCCGAGCAACTCTTCAACGACGTCCTGGAAGAAGCCCGGCAGCATGGCAACGTGCAGTTTGAAGCCCTCTCCTACCTGAACCTCAGCGACGTCCAACTCAAGCGCTGCGAATGGGCGCGCGTCCTTTATTACACGGACAAGGCCATCACCCTCACCTACATCAACCAGAAGTGGAACCTGCACGCCAACAGCATCGTCATCAAAGCCCGGGCCCTTTTCGCGCTGGGGGAATTCAGCGGGGCCATCAAACTGCTCTGCGCGCTGAAAGACGATCCCAAGACCCGGGAAAACCGCCTGCAGTACCAGGAGATCATGGCCTGGCTGATCCACTTCTACGAGGTCTGCGAGCCGGAATTGGCCGACGCCACGGTTGCCCAGTGCGATCTGAACATCGCCGCGATGCACGAAATCCTGCGCCGCGAACTCTTCTTTTTCCATTTCAGCCGCCAGCGTTTCCTGCAAGCCGGATTGTATCTGCGCGAACTGGAAGAAGTGACCATCCTGCAGGCCTTCCTGGATTCCGACGCCAGCCTGATCGGACACAAACTGAAGGAATTCAAGGCTGCCGCCGAGCTCGATTCCTACCTCTATTACCTTTCCCATTTCGTGCGGCTCTTTCCCCAAGCGGCCATCAGCAATTTCGCGGACGAGATCTCCGAGGCCGAAAACCTCTACACCTACAAGCCGATCGCCAAACTGCTGGAAGAAGGCAAGATGCCCGGCCATCCCTCCCGGTTTTGGACCGCGATCCTGGAAGCGAACTCGCAGGTGGACACAGAGCAGGAACTGGCCGCGCTGACGCTTTCCCACTGGCACAAATTGGTCCAGGCCGATAAATACCTCTATCTCAGTTACGCGCAGGGCAATCCGGAACCTCTGGCTGCGATCGACGCCGCGGGAAAAACCTGCCCCCAGGACAACATCGCCCTCAGCCAGCAACTCCTGCAACTGGCAACGCGGACCGACGGCTTCTTCTACCTGCATCCCGTTTCCCGCTATGTGAACGCGGACGCCAATTCCAGCGTGCTGGGGCTGGGCGTCAATTCCGCCTGCGGCTACACGGTGCGCTCCGGCAGCCAGCTCATCGGGGTCTTTTACTGCGATTCCACCGGGGAAATGGAGGTCGACGCAGACAGCCAGGCAGCCTGCCGGATCTTGTTTCTGATCGCCAATTCCGCCCTCGCCCAATTTCACCAGTTGCAGCCAGATGCAGGCTTTGAGGAGCCGGAGGACGCCCCGGAAGACGACATCGCGTCGCAATCCATCATCGGCAAAAGCAAGGCGATCCGGGACATCCATGCCAAGATCGCCCTTGTCGCCGGCTACAACGTAAACGTCCTGATCGCCGGACCTACTGGCAGCGGCAAGGAACTGGTGGCGCGCGAGATCCACCGGCAATACATCGCCAAAAACCGGGCTTCGGCCAGAACGCCTTTCGTGGCGGTGAACTGCGCGGCCATTCCGGAACAACTGCTGGAATCCGAACTCTTCGGCTACATGAAGGGCGCGTTCACCGGAGCCGCCATGGATAAGAAAGGCAAGCTGCAGCAGGCGGACAAAGGCACCATCTTCCTGGATGAGATCGGCGAACTGCCCCTGCTGCTGCAATCCAAACTGCTGCGCGCGATCCAGGAAAAGGTGGTCACACCATTGGGCGGCGACCAGGATATCCCCGTGGACGTCCGCATCATCGCGGCTTCCAACCAGGATCTGGAAGAGATGGTGGCGCAAAAGCAGTTCCGCGCCGACCTCTTTTACCGCCTCAAGGTCATGACCATCGAAGTGCCGCCGCTTTCCGAACGCCGCGACGACGTTCCGCTGCTGGCCATGGCGCTGCTGAAGAAACTCAATGCCAAGCTGCGCAAGAATGTCGGCGGCATCCATCCCTCTCTCATGGCCTATCTGCAAAACCGGGAATGGAAAGGCAATGTGCGCGAATTGGAAAACGCGATCGAACGCGCCGTCCTGCTCTGCGACAGGGAATATCTCTCGCTGGAGGATTTCGAAACGGACGCGGATCCCTCCGCAAATTCCATCTTCCGCCAGTTGCCCCTGAAATGGCCGCAGTTCAAGGAATACAAAAAGCGGATCGGGGCCGAATTGGAAAGCCGCTATATCCGCGCGCTGATGGACGAAGCCGGCCAGAACATCACCCAGGCCAGCAAACTGGGCGAACTGGACCGGATGCAGATCTACCGGCTGCTGGGCAAGAAAAAGGGGGAGTGACCGGGCAAGGCTCCCGCTATCATTACGGGGTCACTGCGCGCTCATTACGGGCAAAGCGCGCAATGAGCCCGCAGTGAGCGCGCAATGCTAACGGGAACGCGCTGGGCAGCCTAGCCGGTTTTTTTTGCTGGGGCCTGCCTGAAATGCACCAGCAGGAACAGCAGTCCCGCCAGGATCGGCGCTCCGGAAATGGCCAGGAAAGTGTCCCACCGGTTGTAGGTCTCGAAGGCGATGGCAAAGGCGGCGCCCAAAGCCACGAAAATCAGCGCGGCGACAAGGGGACGGCGCCAGGTGAGCCAGATGATGCAGGCCAGGACGATTGTGGGGATGTTGTGGATGAGGAAACCCAGCAACTTGCTCCCGAGGCTGCCATTCCCCCCGAAGGAATCGGCGGACATCAGCAGCATGAACAGCGCCAACAGAATGACCAACACGCGCGGAATCCAGATCAACCAGGGGCATTTCAACGTGAACTCCTTTCTTCGGTTTACCAATAAACTAATTGCATATGATGGGATTACCAGCAGGATCAGAGAATACTGCGCATGACCGTAACACTGCCTTCAGGCGGTCGTTCCGCTGCCTTTAGGCGGTGTTTGTGTGCGGTTGTTGTAGTGTCCGTCACTTTTGATAGATCGCCGGGTCAGGCTCCATGCCGCGTAAACGCGGTGGAACGACCGCCTGAAGGCAGTGTTACGGGATGTGCGGCGGTCTTGCCCAGCAGTCCAGTAGCTTCTGTCTCGGGGTTGGCTGATCTGACATTCGCTGATAAACCAAGTTCAGACCGCACCAGGTCGCATGCTGCCCTTGAACAACGCAATCTCAACTCGCCGAGAGCGATTTCACTTGACATAATAACACTATTCGCCCAGTCTGGCAGATATGTCCAAATCTCTATGGTGGGAGGAAGGATGAAGAAGATCAAGCGATGTTTGGTTTTGGCCGCCGGCGCAGTTCTGGCCGTGTCTCTGGCGGCGCAATCCGGGTCGGAATGGGCGGTTTCCTTCGGAGACCAGAGCAGCGACAACGAATCCGGCTATTTCAGCCTTAACTGCGACAACTCCGGAAACCTCTACGTGAGCGGTACCTACATCTACTCCATCGCCTTTGGCAGCCACGTCCTTTCCACTCCGCAAACCGGTCAGGACATCTATCTGGCGAAAAAAGCGGCGTCCGGAGAATGGCTCTGGGCCGTTTCCGCAGTTGGCAGCGCTGCCAGCGAAAGCCGCAACTACGTGGATCCATCTGGCAACTGCTTCCTTTACGGCGAATACCTGAACACGCTCACCTTCGGAGCCCAGACGCTTTCCAATGGTTACTCACCCAGCCGTAAACAGGCCTTCATCGCGCAGGTGGACTCCAACGGCAACTGGCTCTGGGCGCAGAACATAGCCCTCAATTACCTGAATGGCTTATGCCGGGACGCTGCCGGGAATTTCTTTCTCTGCGGCCACATCATCGATGCGGAGAACTCCATCTTCGAAAGCCAGGCCTTGAAGTTGGATCCCGCACTGCAACCCGTATGGAACACGCTGCTGAGCACCGAATTTCTCTACACCAAAGAGATCCATCTGGACCAATACGGCTGGATCGAATGCGTGGCCAAGCAGCAATACATGTGGCTTACGCCAGGCGGCACGGTTGCGCAAACCATACCCTTGCCGGCCATCTACATGGATTTCGCCTTCGCTGCTGATGGCAGTAAATACTATCGAGGCTACGCCGACGAACCTCTGATCTTGGGCGGCCAAAGCGTTCCCGTCGGCGGATTTCTGGCCAAGCTGGTAAATTCGGAATTCTGGGCTTGGGTACAGATGGATGGTTCGCCGGATTACGGATATGGAGGCGGAGTGGCGGTAAACGCCGCGGGCGATGTCTATATCAGTGGCGGATTCACCGGGATGAGGACTTTTGGGGACCTGACGCTCACCAATTCAGGCGGTGCTGACATCTTCATCGCCAAGGCCGGTTCCGGTTTCGGCGTCTGGCAATGGGCCAAGCAAGGAGGTGGGCTTACGGTTTCCGACGCGGTCCGCTACAATGGGATCGAGATCGACCCCCTGGGCAACATCTATCTCTGGGGCAGTTTCGCGGGCGACATCAGTTTGGGATCCGCTGACCTGAGTACCGCCACGCCGACAGACATTTACCGTTTCATCGCCAAGTTCGACGAGCCCACGCTGGAACTGCTCTTGCCACAGCCTGGGGGCATCTGGACCATCGGCGGCATAAATGAAGTGACCTGGGACTACACCTGCGCTTGGAAACCCTGGGACATGGATTTCGCGATCGTTGATGTTCCCAGCGAAGCGCTGGTGTACGGCATGGACGTCGACGCGGATGTCAGGCAAGGGTCCGCGATTGTGGATACTCCCAATCTTGATCCGGGAATGTATGGGCTGAAGGCAGCCCTGGTTGATTGTCAGGTGGGGGACGTAGTGCCGCTCAGCATCAGCGATCCAGCCCCGCTTTCTCCGCAAAACGTCCGGAGCGAGGTCGAGGGTAACAACATTGCCCTAAATTGGGATCCCGTAACCCAGGATGCCAATGGCAATCCTGTGACTCCCACAGGCTATCAAGTGTACGTGAGCGCGAATCCCACGGCCGGATTTTTCGCCTATGGGCCTCCAGTTCAGGATACCCAATTTACGGACTACAACTCCGCCCAAGTGTATGGCAGGCGGTTTTACAGGGTCGTGGCGCTGGTCGATCCGCCGGGGAATCCTGACCGCAGCAAGCGCTAATCTTTACTTGCGGGGCGAAGCATCCCGAACCAGTATGCGTCGCTCATATCCGCCTCAAACTGCTTGCGGTCGCCTTCTTCCTTGATCTCTTTGCCGGCGTCCAAAGCCAGGCCGTAATAGCGTTCAAACTCAGGCTGGTCGCCCCTTAGCGCCATAACCCGCGCCATGGCTTCGTAGCAATACGCCAGGTCCCAATCCACGGGTTTGAGTTCCTCAGCCAGCGCCAGCACGTTGTGGGCATGGTAGAGGGCTTCATCTTTGTGCCCGAGCAGGGTGTACACGTGGCAGATCATCCACTCTCCGCGCAGGATGTTGATCGGTTGACCCACCTGGCGCCAATGCCAAAGCGAGGCATGGACGGTGTTGACCAGCACCGCCTCGTCATGGGCGTCGCGGTCCGGTTTCAGCAATAGGTCCCAACTCTGGTTGAAGAGGTCCATCGCCAGTTTTTCGTGCACTTGTTGCATACTCTCCTCACTTGTGCCAGTTTGCGCGGCGAGCGTTGAAACCGACGCTCCGGCCAGGCACAGAAACAAGATCAAGGCCAGGGTTTTGCAAGTAATCAGCATTTCCACCTCTGAAGACCAGACTCAGGCAGGCTGAAGAACGGTCAATAAAAGAACCGGCGCAGGGACGCTGTGCCGGTTTCCATATCGTTGCCGAGGGCTTGGTTTAGGCCTCGGTGAGTTTCTTGTACTGCAGGTATCTTTCCTTGAAGAAGGTTTCCGCGGCGGCCTGGAATTTTTCCGAGCGTTCGGGGAAGATCCTCTTCAGTCCTGAATAGCGGGTTTCGCCGTTGAGGAAATCCTGCACGCTGAGCGTGGGTTCCTTGCTATCCAGGGTAAGGGGGTGTTTGCCTTGCGCGAGGTTGAGCGGATTGTAGCGGTAGAGCAGCCAGTAGCCCGCATCCACGGCGGCTTTCTGGCGTTTTTGGGATTGCGACATGTCGATGCCGTGGTTGATGCAGGGGGCGTAGGAAATGATGATGGAGGGGCCGGGATAAGCCTCGGCTTCCAGGATGGCGTTCATGGCCTGCACCTTGTTCGCTCCCATGGCTATGGAAGCCACGTACACATATCCGTAGCTCATCATCATCATGCCCAGGTCCTTCTTGTTGGTGTTCTTTCCGGCTTCGGCGAAGCGGGCAATCGAACCCAATGGCGTGGCTTTGGAGGCCTGTCCGCCAGTATTGGAATAGACCTCGGTATCCAGCACGAAGATGTTCACGTTCTGGTTGGAGGCCATCACGTGGTCCAAGCCGCCGTAGCCGATATCGTAGGCCCAGCCGTCGCCACCGATCGCCCAGACCGATTTCTCGATCAGGTAATCCTGCAGTTCCAGCACGCGTTTGAGCAGGGGTTTGCAGCCTTCGCAAGCCTTTTCCACAGCAGCGGGAAGCAGGGCTTTGACCTTCGCGGCGTTTTCTTTGGCGGCGGCATCCACGTCCGTCCAGTGTTCCAGGGCATAGGCCAAGGCTTCCTTCAGGGCGGGATCGATGGCCTTGTCTTGCAACGCTTGCAGGGTGAACTGGAGCAGTTTGCGGTGGGAATTTACCGCCAGGCGCATGCCGAACCCGTATTCCGCGTTGTCCTCAAAGAGGCTGTTGGCCCAGGCGGGTCCTTTGCCGTCCTTGTTTTTCGCGTAGGGCATGGTGGGGAAGGTGCCGCCCCAAATCGAGGAGCAGCCGGTGGCATTGGCGATGATCATGCGGTCGCCGAAGAGCTGGGTGAGCAGCTTGATGTAGGGCGTTTCACCGCATCCTGCACAGGCTCCGGAGAATTCCAGCAGGGGCTGCTTGAACTGCGAGCCCTTGACGTTGTTTTCCTTGAAAGAGGCCAGCACATCGGAGGGCAGGGCGTCGAAGAACTCATAGTTATCCTGTTCGCCAGCTGCGCGTTCGTCCTCGATGGGGCTCATGACGAGGGCTGCCTTGGGGCATTCGTTTACGCAAACGCGGCAACTCTGGCAGTCGTCGATGTAAACCTGGACCTTGTATTGATAGCCTTCGGCGCCAGTCGCCTTGAGGGTTTTGAAGGTGGCGGGGGCGGATTTGAGGTCGTCTTCCTGCATCAGTTTGGCGCGGATGGCCGCATGGGGGCACACGAAGGAACACTGGTTGCACTGGATGCAGTTTTCGGGAATCCAATGCGGCGCGAAGGGAGCCACGCGGCGTTTTTCCAGTTTGGCGGTTCCGCTTGGCACGTAGCCGTCGATGGGCATGTCCGAGACCTTGATGGTGTCGCCCTGTTCGCGCATGATGGGCTCGATGACGTTGGTGGTGAAGGCGTCCGAACCATCCGGCACCAGTTTCTGTTGGGGCGTGCAAAGCGCGGGGATGGTGGCGGGAATGTCCACTTCCTTGAGCGCTTCGTTCACTTTATCCACGGCGTCCAGGTTCATTTTGACCACTTCTTCGCCTTTGCGCCCATAGGTCTTCTTAATCGATTCCTTGATCAGGTCGATCGCTTCAGTGCGTTCCAAAATGCCGGAAATGAGGAAGAACGCGGTTTGCATCACGGTGTTGACGCGTCCGCCCAAGCCCACTTCCTCGGCGATCTTGAGGCCGTCGATGTTGTAGAATTTGATCTTGCGGTCGATGATGGTCTGCTGCATTTCGCAGGTGAGGTGGTTGAAGGCGTCTTCGCGGCTCCAGAAGGAATTGAGCAGGAACACTCCGCCCGGCTTGATGCCGCCCAGCAGGTCGAAGCGGCCGATGAAAGCCTGGTTGTGGCAGGCCACGAAGTCTTCCTTGGTCACGAAGTACTGGCTGCGGATCGGGCTTTTGCCGAAGCGCAGGTGGCTTCTGGTGATGCCGCCGCTCTTCTTGCTGTCGTATTGGAAGTAGCCCTGCACATACATGTCGGTGTGGTCGCCGATGATCTTGATGCTGTTCTTGTTGGCGCCCACGGTGCCATCGGAGCCCAGGCCCCAGAACTTGCAGTTGATGGTTCCTGACGGGCTGGGATCGAGGTATTCGTCCAGAGGCAAACTGAGGTGGGTGACGTCGTCTTCGATGCCCACGGTGAAGCCATGGAAGCCGCCAGCCATCAGGTGCTTATAGACCGCCAGAACCATGGTGGGGGTGAAATCTTTGCTGGAAAGGCCGTATCTGCCGCCGATGATATGGATGTCCGGGCGGGTCTTGAGGGCGGAAACCACGTCCAGATACAGCGGCTCGCCGATCGAGCCCGGTTCCTTGGTGCGGTCGAGCACGGCGATGTTTTTCACGGAGGCTGGTAAAGCGGCCAGGAAGTGTTCCACGCTGAAGGGACGGTACACGCGGACCTTCACCAGTCCGAGCTTCATGCCGCGCTGCGCGTTCAGGTAGAGGATGGTTTCCTCGATCGTTTCGCAGCCGCTGCCCATGGCCACGATCACGTGTCCGGCTTCGGGATGGCCAACGTAGTCGAAGAGGTCGTAGTTGCGGCCGATTTTGGCGCCCACCTGGCGCATCGTATCCTGGATGGCTTGCGGCGCGTCCAGATAGATCTGGTTGGTGGTTTCGCGGCCCTGGAAATAGACGTCCGGAGCCTGCTGACCGACCTTGATGCGGGGATGGTCGGGATTGAGCGCGCGCTTGCGGAACGCCTCGACCAGTTCGCCGTCGTTCAGTTCCGCCATGGCCTCATAGTCGATGACCTCGACCTTTTGCAGTTCGTGCGAGGTGCGGAAGCCGTCGAAGAAGCAGAGGAAGGGGATGGAGGTCTTCATGGTCGCCAGTTGGCAGACCACGGCCAGGTCCATCACTTCCTGCACGCTGTTGCAGGCCACGAGGGCGAATCCGGTGTTGCGGGCGCTCATCACGTCCGAATGGTCGCCAAAGATGGAGAGGGATTGCGCGGCCAGAGAGCGCGCGGTGACGTAGAAAACGGTGGGCAGCATCTCGCCGGCGATCTTGTGCATGTTGGGCAGCATCAGCATCAGGCCTTGCGAGGCGGTGAAAGTGGTGGTGAGGGCTCCGGCGGAAAGCGAACCGTGCACTGCTCCGGCAGCTCCGGCTTCGGATTGCATCTCGATCACGTCGACCGTGGTGCCGTTGATGTTTTTCCGGCCTTCCGAGGCCCAGGCGTCGGAAAGTTCGCCCATGCCCGAAGATGGGGTGATGGGGTAGATGGCCGCCACTTCGGCGAAGGCGTATGCGACGTGCGCCGCCGCGGTATTGCCGTCCATTGTGGCTTTGGTGTTCTTAGCCATGGATAACTCCTTTTATGTCTTTTAAATATAGTTTGTTACGAGATTTTAGACATCTCTTTTCAGGGTGCCGTTTATGTCAATGAAATTCGTGGAAAGCGGTTGGCACAAAGGGATGGCAGCGCCGGAGCGGCCCGCGTTCCCAAGGCTGGAAGCCCGATGCCTGACGCAGCACTGACGCGCCTCCCGCGGATTTCGCGGGAGGTCCGGGAGAGGATCGGGGGAAGCGCGCCGGCCAGCCTGCGCCACCAAAGGCGCAAGGGCAGGCTGCTTCAATTCCGGGACGTTTCCGGCAGCATCACCAGGGTCAACTGGTTGCGCCCGTAATTCAAGTATTTCCGGGCGGCTTTGGCCACGTTCTTCCGGTTGATATCGCCGTAGTACCGGTTCTCATCCACCCATTCCATCACGGGCCGTCCCAGCTTGAGGCTGGAGGCCATCTGCGAACCCCAATACCGGTTGGAGCGGATCATTTCCGAATGCACCTGCTGCAGTGTGGCGCGTGCCGAAGCCAGGTAATGTTCGTCGATGAGGCCCAGGCGCAGGCTGTCCAGAGTGGCCTCGGTGGCGGCGTTGAGTTCATCGACCCGGGCTGGTGAACAGGCCATGTAGGTGAAGACCTGGATGTGGGGCCGGGGGAAGTTCGAAGTATTGGGTATGGCCTGGATCACATAGACGCCGCTGCGGTTTTCGCGGATGTTTTCCCGCAGTTTTTCGTTGACGACGTACATGAGGGCGTCCAGCATAACGTTGTTCTTCGCGCCGAACGCGTATTTGGCGTTGGTGATCAGGGAGGCGAAGCTGCGTTCGCTCTGGCCCTGCTGCAGCCTGATCTTGCTTTTGCCCTGGAGGGGATTCAGGCCCACGTCGCGCGGCTTTTCCTGGCGTCCTTGCGAAGGCAGGTCGGCCAGATAGACCTGGCAGTATTCACGGAGTTCCGCTTCGTCAAAATTGCCCACGATCACGAAACTGAAATCCGAGAAATCGCCCCAGCGATCCCGGTAGATCCGCTCCAGATCGGCCAGTTTCACTTCGTCCAGATTGGCTTCGGCCAGGGATTTGGCATAGGGGCTGTTGCCGTAGATCGCAGAGCTGAGTTTATCGCCAAAGACGTTCATGGGTTCCAGGTTGTAGTTGTCGTAATAGGTCTTGTTGCGCTGGATGAAGGAGGCGAATTCCGCGGCGTCGAACCGGGCGTTGGTGGCGTATTGGTGGATCAGTTGGAACATCACTTCCAGATCGGAAGGCGAGCAGGAACCGCTGAAGCCTTCGGAGGTCAAAGCCAGTTCGAGTGCGGCGCGCGCCACCTTGCCCACCTTGGCTTTCTCCAGGGAAATGGCGTCGAAATTGCCGAATCCGGATTCCGCCACATAATCGGGCAGCAATTGGGCCGCCGCGAGGTCCGCCGCCGGATATTGCGAGTATCCGCCAGGACTGGTGGCAAAGAGCAGGACTTCGTCGTCCTTGAAATCGGTCTTTTTGGCATAGACGGTGGCGCCATTGGCCAGCACCCAGGTCCGTACACCGTTGGAGGCGTCGTAACTTTCCTTTTTCAGATCGCGGGAAGCCGGAATGGCGGACATCAGGGGCTCGTTCACCACTTTGTCCTCATAGGGTCCGATCTGTTGCGCGGTGGCGTTGGAAACTATTTCCAGCAGGCGTTCCTGAGTCGGGTAAGCCAGGCCTTCCTTAGCTGGAGCGCCGATGGAAACGCACATGTTCTTTTCCGGGATGAGCTGCGCCACCAGCGAGTTTACCTCATCCAGGGTGATGGTTTCCAGAAAGGCTTCCACCAGTTCGAGGGATTGGTCCGGAGACATGAACACATTGTTGTTGTTGACCGTGAAAATCAGGCGCCAGGCCAGCATATCCGAATCCCGGGTGTTTTTGCCGGCCACGTCGCGCTCCACGCGCCTTTTGTAGTTCAGTTTGGCGCGCTCGAATTCCGTGGGCAAAAAGCCATAACGCTGCACCCGTTCGGTCTCCGTGAGCAGGGTGGAAAGTGCTGATTCGGCTTTGCCGGCCGTGAAATTGGCGGAAACGTAGGCGGCGGACATGGTCCGCAGGATGGAATATTCATGGCCATAGGCATAGGAATAGGGGGGATCGGCCTGCTTGCTGAGTTCTTCCAGCCGGGTGTTTAGCATCTCATAAAACAAGGTGCGGCGCAGATTGGCCAGGTAGTCGCCCAGGTTCTGGAAGGTTTGCACGGGCTTCTTCCACATCACGCTGAGGTCGTTGGCGGTGTATTCGGGATCCGTGACTACCACAGCTTGGGGCGTAAGGTTGTCTGGAACGTAGAAATCCTGGCGGGGCCTGGGATTTGTGCGGGCGGGAATGGGTCCGAAGAATTCCTGGATCAGGGCCAGGATCTGCTGCGGATCGAAGTCGCCCACCACGACCACGGTCTGCAGGTCCGGGCGGTACCATTCGTTGTAAAAGCGTTTGAGGGCTTCGTGGGGGAAGGTGCTGAGCACTTCGAAGGTGCCGATTGGCGTGCGCTCCGCGTAGCGCGAACCAGCCAAAAACACGGCGTTTTGGGCGTCGCTGACGCGTTGGTCGGCGCTTTGGCCCAAGCGCCATTCCTCGATGATGACTCCGCGTTCCCGTTCGATCTCGGCGGGGTCGAAGCTCACCTGCCAGGCCATTTCGGAGAGGATCTGCAGGCCTTTGCGCAGTTTTTCCTGGTCGTCGGTGGGGAGTTTGAAGGTGTAGGTAGTGTTGTCGTAGCCCGTCATGCCGTTCAGGCCGTTGGAATAGCCCATGCCGATCGAAGAGAGGTAGTTCACCATCTCGCTTTTGGCAAAGTTTTTGGTGCCGTTGAAGACCATGTGCTCAGTGAAATGGGCAAGTCCGCGCTGGTCGTCGTCTTCGTTGACGGAGCCCACATTCACGCTGAGGCGCAGTTCGGCCTTGTTTTTGGGCTCGGGATTGGCCATGATGTGGTAGCTAAGCCCGTTTTCCAATTGGCCGGAAAGGATGGCGGGGTCCATTTGCAGGGGCAGTTGCAGCAGTTCAGCCGGGATCTGGCCCAGCAAGCCGCACGCCAGGCTCAAAAACAGGGCGCACAGAATGGCATAGTGGCGTTTCATGATGGGGTCTCCTTATTTTTCCGGCCTATTCAGGGTCGGTGAGGGTGATCAGGAATTGCTCGTCGTTGTTCAATATGGTATCGGGTCCGCCGAAGGTGTATTGGGTCTCGTTTTCATCGGCCATGGTGAGGATGGCGTAGTAGTAGTAAAAATCGTTGCCTGGGGTCACGTAGCCCACTCTCAAAAAACGGGAAGCGCCTGGTGCCAGGGCTCCCAGATCGCCCATGTATTGCGCGGCGACGAAGTTGTGTTTGTAGAGTTCGATTTTTTGCACGCCCAGGCTGGAATTGTTCACCACCTTGAAGCTGGCGCGATTGGGATTGATGTAGGCGCTGAGGGTCTCGCCGGCCTTGATCGTAACCGCCGTGGAATCGGTGTAGGCTTCCTCGAGGTCGTCCCAGATCTGGTAGGTTTCGCCCACCATGCGCAGAGCGACTTCTTCCTGGGCATCGGGATTGAAGATATGCTGGCGGGGGGTGTCCACGTTGAAGGTCCATTCAGAGTTGCCGGGAATGGTAACCTCGCTTTCTCCCTCCAGGGTTACGTAGAGGGGGTAGTGGGTGCGGTTGACCACGCGGAAATCACCGCCGGATTCGCAGGCTGCCAGTAGCAGCAGCAGAGCCACCAGCGCCAGACAATAGATGAGTTTTTTCATGTTAAACCTCTTTGATTTTCACACGGGGATTGCCACCCCGGGCTTTGTCAAGCAATATCTGACGTAGCGTCGCTTTGGCAAGCGACACTACCTGCGACGCTACCTGCGACACCACACCGCATCGGCGAAACGGAGAATTGAGGCTTGATCTACAGAGAGCCCAGCAGCAGATCTTCGGAGGGGCAGGCTGCGGGAATGATCGTATAGGCGGCGCGGATCAGATCGGCGGCTTCCCTGCCCGCCTCGAGGTCGTTGCAGTGCAGTTCGCCGAGGGGTTCGCCGGCTTCCAGTTGGGTTCCCACTTTGGGCATCAGGAGGGCTCCGGCGCCGTAGTCCAAGGCGTCTGAGACCTTCATCCGGCCTGCTTTTATGCGTACCAGGGCGTAGCCAATGGCGCGGGCATCGATGCCGTGCACATAACCGGCGGATGCAGCCAGGATGGGCAGTTTGTGCCTGGAACTGCCCAAGCGGGAATAGTCTTCCAGCACATGCGGATCGCCGCCTTGGGCTATGATGATTTCTTCCAGTTTGCGCAAGGCCTGGCCGCTTTTCACCGCGGAGCCGATCTGCGCGAGGGCATCGTCCGCGTCCTTGGCCAAGCCGCTGCTCAAGAGCAATTGGGAGCACAGTTCGGTGGTGAGGATGGCGGTATCGCGCAAGGGATTGCCTTTCAGGTATTCGATCGCCTCGATCATCTCCAGGCCGTTGCCCACAGCCAATCCCAGCGGCGAATTCATGTTGGAAAAGAGCACGCGGACTTTCTGGCCGAAGTTCTCTCCGGTTTGCACCAACAGGCGTGCCAATGCACGGGCGCGGTCCAGATCGGGCATGAAGGCGCCGCTGCCCACTTTGAGGTCGATCACGAGGTGGCGCGCTCCCTCGGCGATCTTTTTGCTCATGATGCTGGCGGTGATCAGGCCGGGGCTTTCCACGGTGGCGGTGACGTCGCGCAGAGCGTAAATGCGTTTGTCCGCGGGCACCAATTCCTCCGATTGGCCTACCAGCGCGCAGCCATGCTTTTCCACCAGGTTCTGAAACTCGCGCAAGTCGTATTGGGTGCGGAATCCGGGGATGGACTCCAGTTTGTCCAAAGTGCCGCCGGTGTGTCCCAGGCCGCGTCCCGAGATCATCGGAACGCGCAGGCCCAGCGAAGCCAGGATGGGCGCGAGCATCAGGCTGATCTTGTCGCCCACTCCGCCCGTCGAATGTTTATCCACCACAGGCATACCTTCAGGAAAAGCGAGGGTTTGTCCGCTGGCCAGATAGGCTTCCGTGAGGGCGGCGGTTTCCGCGTCGTTCAAGCCCTGGAAGCAGACTGCCATCAGCAGCGCGCTCATCTGGTAGTCCGGGATGTTGCCGGTCATGTAGTTGTCGATGAAATAGCCGATCTGGTCGGCGCTGAGCACCTGGCCGCTGCGTTTGGCGAGGATGAGTTCCACGGGATTGTAGGCTGGCATGGGGTTTCCTTTACTTGACCACGAGTTTGGCGCGGATGTAGCCGCTGAACATGTCCATCACCCACACCACCAAAGCGATCAGCCACATGATGAGGCCCACGTTGCGCCAGGCGAGCATCTGCTGCTGCTGGTTGAGCGCCAGGCCGATGCCTCCGCCGCCCACAAAACCCACGATGGTGGCCATGCGGACGTTGATGTCCCAGCGGTAGATGGTGAAAGCGAGGTAAGGCGCCAGAATCTGCGGCGTGACGGCATAACGCCAGACTTGGAGCGTGGCGGCGCCTGTGGCCCGGATGGCTTCCACGGGACCTGGATCGATATTTTCGATCTGCTCGGAATAGAGCTTGACCAGCGAGGCGATGGAATGGATCCACAGCGCCAGCATTCCGGCAAAGGGTCCGATGCCCACCCACACGCAAAAGATGATGGCCCACACGATCGCCTCGATGGAACGGAACACCGTGGAAACGGTGCGGATGAAGAAATAGGCAACGCGACCCCAAACCGTGCCATACATCAGGTTTTTGGCGGCGAAGAAGCTGAACAGGAAAGCGAAGGGGATGGCGAAAACCGTGGCCAGCAGAGCCAGATAGATCGTCTCCATCAGGGCTGCCAGCATCGGCACCAATTGCGCCGGATTGGGATTGAAGATGCCTTTCAGGATGTTTTGGGCGTTGCCGGCTTGGGTCAGGAAAACCAGCGGCTTCACCTCCACGATCACCCAACCGACCACGAAACTGAGGATCACCGCAACCAGGATCTCCTGCTTCCAGAATTCGCTATCGATCTTGGCATCGGGATCGGCTATCTTAGCGCCGAGGCCTTGCTTCGCTGCTGATAACGCGCCAGCAATCAAAACTGGGACAAAGACAAAATACCAGGAGGGGAAATGCATCTCGTAGAGGCGTTGGCCCAGCCAGGCAATGCTGCCCCAGATGTAGAGCCAGAGCAGGTATTCGATCGCGCACGCTTTCAGATATTTCATGGATGGTAGGGTGCCGGAGCAGGGATATCAGTCAAGCGAAAAATGGCATTTCGGGGAATCCATTCCCTAAAAACATATATATTTGGGGAATGGATTCCCTGAAAACCCATATTTCTGGGGAAGGGAATCCCCAAATCCGGCTTTTCCGGCCTGCCTTGCCTTTATTTCCTTGACACTGGAGCGGAGCGGCAATTTTGGGTTGCTTTCAGCCATTTTTACGTAGATCCGCAGACAAAGGATCGAACGCACAGAGGAACGATCATGGAGATCAGCAAGAGTTACGAAGCACGGCAAATCGAGAAAAAGTGGTACGCCTTCTGGGAAGCTGGAGGTTTTTTCCAGCCCGGAGGAGACGCGTCCAAACGGCCTTTCACCCTGCTCATTCCGCCACCCAACGTTACCGGAATCCTGCACATGGGCCACGTGCTCAACAACACCCTGCAAGACGTGGTGGTGCGCTATCACCGCATGCTGGGCGAACCCACGCTGTGGCTGCCCGGAGTCGATCACGCCGGCATCGCCACGCAGAACGTGGTGGAGAAGGAACTGGCCAAGGAAGGCATTTCCCGGCACGATATCGGCCGCGAAAAACTGGTGGAACTGATCTGGAAATGGAAGCACGAAAAGGGCGGCATCATCATCGACCAACTCAAGCTGCTCGGCGCTTCCTGCGATTGGAACCGCCTGCGTTTCACCATGGACGAGATGCTTTCCCGCGCCGTGAAAGAAGTATTCGTTTCGCTCTACGAAAGCGGCCTGATCTACAAGGGCAAATACATCATCAATTGGTGCCCGCGCTGCGTGACCGCTTTGGCCAACGACGAAGTGGAGCACGCCGACGAATCCGGCCAACTCTGGCACATCCGCTATCCTTTTGCTGATGGCAGCGGACACCTTACCGTGGCCACCACGCGTCCGGAAACGATGCTGGGCGACACAGCTGTAGCCGTCAATCCCAAAGATGCCCGCTACACCGGCATCATCGGCAAAGAGATCGCTTTACCCCTCACGGGACGCACCATTCCCGTTATCGCCGACGACTACGTGGATCTGGAATTCGGCACCGGCTGCGTGAAAGTGACCCCGGCGCACGATCCCAACGACTTCGAGATCGGCCTGCGCCACGCTCTGCCCCAACTTCTGGTGATGGACGAGCACGGAATAATGAACGAAGCCGCCGGAGCCGATTTCGCCGGACTGGACCGCTATGCCTGCCGGGAAAAGGTCGTGAGCCTGCTCAGCCAGCAAAACCTGCTGGAGAAGACCGAAAGCCACGCACACGCCGTGGGCCATTGCTACCGCTGCGATACAGTGATCGAGCCCTACCTTTCCGACCAGTGGTTCGTGAAGATGAAGCCGCTCTCCGAACGCGCCATCGCCGTGGTGGAAAGCGGCGCGGTGCGCTTCCAGCCGGAACGCTGGACCAAAGTTTACATGCACTGGATGAACAACATCCGCGACTGGTGCATCTCGCGCCAGATCTGGTGGGGACACCGCATCCCGGCCTATTATTGCGAGTCCTGCGGCAAATTGCTCGTGGCGAAGGAAACTCCCACCGCATGTCCGGATTGCCAGGGCACCGCGTTCCGCCAGGACGCAGACGTGCTGGACACCTGGTTTTCCTCCTGGCTGTGGCCTTTTTCCACTTTGGGCTGGCCCGAAGAAACGCAGGATCTGCAGCGCTTTCTGCCCTCCAACGTGCTGATCACCGCGCCGGAGATCATCTACCTCTGGGTGGCCCGCATGATCATGAGCACCCTGCATTTCCGGGATAAAATACCCTTCGACACCGTACTGCTGCATGGCACGGTGCGCGACGAACTGGGCCGCAAGATGAGCAAGTCCCTGGGCAATTCCCCTGATCCGATCGATATCATCGACCGCGTGGGTGCCGACGCCCTGCGCTTTTCCATGGTCTTCGGAACGCCCAAAGGCGCCGACGTCATCTACACCGACGCCATCCTGGAAACCGGACGCAACTTTGCCAACAAGATCTGGAACGCCTACCGCTTCATCATGCTGAACCTGCCGGAAGGCTACCAACCCTTGGGCAAAGAGGATTTACGGCTGGAACTGGCCGACCGCTGGATCTATTCCCGCTTGCACGAAACGGCGCGCGATGCCGGCGAACACTATGCCAGCCTGCGCCTCAACGACGCCGCGCAGTGCGTGTTCCAATTCCTCTGGGACGAATTCTGCTCCTGGTACATCGAACTTAGCAAAGACCGCCTCAATTCCGAGGACCCGGTGTCACGCGGCACCGCGCTTCACATCCTGCTCGACGTGATGCAGTCCGCGATGCGTCTGCTGCACCCCATCATGCCTTTCATCACCGAAGAGATCTGGCAGAGCGTGAAGAGCGTGTTTCCCCAGCCGGAATCAGCGCTCATCGCCGCGGCGTTTCCTATCTGCAACCAGGATTTGGTGGATCCGGACATCGCGGACGACATGGCTTTCATGCAGGAAGCGATTTCCGCGGTGCGCAATTTGCGCAAGCAGATCAACCTGAGCCCCGGCGCAACGGTCAATCTGGCCATCCGGATCGGCGAAGCACGCCAGGCGGAATTGTTTTCGCGCTACGCTTCCTATTTCCGCAAACTGGCCAGGGTGGAAAGCCTGGAAGCGGCTTCCGGCCTTGCCAAACCGCCTGCTTCGATTGCAGCTGTGGTACGCAACATCGAGATTTTTTTGCCGCTTTCCGGCTTGGTGGACCTCGATGCGGAACGGGCACGCCTGGGCAAACAGATCGAAAAACTGGAAAAGGAACTCGCCGGAGTAAGCGCCAAACTGGCCAACCAGAACTTCCTCTCCAACGCCAAACCAGAGGTTGTGGAAAACGAAAGGCAGCGCCAGGCTGAGATCGTCACAAAACTGTCCTTGACAAAAGAGCTGCTCGCAGATTTGAAGTAACGCAGCATCGCATGCCAATGCGACATATATGCAGGTAGCGTAGCATTCCGATGCTACGAAGAGACAGGTAGCGTAGCATTCCGATG
>CAYSAT010000038.1:0-28217 GCA_964429035.1 uncultured Candidatus Cloacimonadota bacterium
CGCCCTTCATCTACGGCCTCTCGGTCTGGCTCGCCATCCAAAACGCGGTCCTGGCCGTCAATTCCCAGGCCCGCTTGGGTTTCCCAGCCACACCGGAAGCGGTTTTGCTGAGCCTGACCCACAGCAAGGAGCAGTAACATGGTCAAAGCGATAATCGACATCGGCTCGAGCTCCCTCAAATGCGTCATTGCCAGGCTGCAGCAGGGCAAAACTGCCATCCTGGACGACCTCAACCTGGTCACCAAACTGGGCGCGGAATTGGCATCCAGCGGCAACATCGGCACTGCCTCCATGGACCGGAATATCCAGGCGCTGCAAGAGATCCAGGCCGCTTGCAACAAACATCGAGTGGAGGAAGTGATCTGCGTGGGGGCGGAAACCTTGCGCAAAGCCGGCGACGCGGCGGTTTTCCGGGACCGGGTGCGCTCCGAACTGGGTTGGGAACTGCGCACGCTGAGTTCCGACGAAGAAGCTCAACTCACCTTCCAGGCCTCATCATCGATGGCGCCGGAAGACGCTCTGGCGCTGGTGATCGATTCCGGCGGAGGCAGCACGGAATTCACTTTCGGAGTGGGCGGCGTGATCCGGGCAAAACACAGTTTACCCCTCGGAGCGATGGTCCTCACCAAAAGGTTCATCGCATCCGATCCCGCTTCACCAGACGATCTGGCGGCACTCCAGCGTCACATCGGAGCAACATTGCAGGCTGCCTTTCCCGCTCCGGAACAGGCTTTCGCCATTGCCTGCGGTGGCAGCGCGACCAGCCTGGCATCCGTAAGCCTGGCCCTGCCTGCTTTCGACGCCGCGCGTATCCACGGATTTCGGCTCACGGAAGGAGAAATATCGCGTCAGGTGGAGTTGTACGCGAGATTGGACAATGCCGCGCGGCAGGATATCGTTGGCCTGCGCAAGGATCGCGCCGACATCATCCTGGCCGGAGCCGTTTTGCTGCAGGAAATCTTGAGGCGTTTTGGGCTGAAGGAAATAACGGTTTCCACCTACGGCTTGCGGCACGCATTGCTGGCGTAGCGTAGCATTCCGATGATCCGTGTAGCGTAGCATTCCGATGCTACAGGTAGCGTAGCATTCCGATGATCCGTGTAGCGTAGCATTCCGATGATCCGTGTAGCGTAGCATTCCGATGCTACGTTCATTGGTAGGATTGGAATCCTACCCTACGGCAGCGTTCCTTTCCGAGCTACAGGTAGCGTAGCATTCCGATGATCCGTGTAGCGTAGCATTCCGATGCTACGTATGTTTGGTAGGATTGGAATCCTACCCTACGGCAGCGTTCCTTTCCGAGCTACAGGTAGCGTAGCATTCCGATGATCCGTGTAGTGTAGCATTCCGATGCTACGTATGTTTGGTAGGATTGGAATCCTACCCTACACGCAGCGTTCCGAGCTACAGGTAGCGTAGCATTCCGATGCTACGTTTTTTTGGTAGGATTGGAATCCTACCCTACGGCAGCATTCCGATGCTACGTTCATTGGTAGGATCGGAATCCTACCCTACGCGCAGCGTTCCTATACGATGCTACGTATGTTTGGTAGGATCGGAATCCTACCCTACGCGGTGTTTGGGATGAAATGCTTGTTTGAGGCAAAATTGGTGGGCCCAGAGGGAGTCGAACCCCCGACCATCCGGTTATGAGCCGGAAGCTCTACCAGCTGAGCTATAGGCCCCACCTGTGTGTTATCCTTTGATTTTCAGGTCTTTATTCTGTCAAGTGAAATCGCCGCATGGCCCGCAATCCGGCCAGTATCAGCCCTGCAGGAAGTGGCCTTTCAGCGGCCGATTTCACCCATTCCCGCAACCGACTATCCCGCAATTCTTTACCCGATTTCGCAGGCTGCACTCTGGCGGCACGGCGTCAATCAAGCCTTAATCAAGCCTTAATCACTTGTCTATTATTAACGCTTGATTAAGGCTTGATTAAGGCTTGATTGAGGCTAACCCCCCAGAATGCCCCGTCCTGAGTATAAAGTATCACCCAAACCTGCAAATGGGTATCACCTGTCAAAGTGGTCGTAACTGTTTATGGGATCGTGAGATGAATAGGACTGGCTTTAGACTGTGTCACAGTGCTTTTTGGACGTATTTGGACGTTTCTGTATCATGGTTTTTGCAAATTTAGACTCATTTCAGGGTATTTTCAGATCATCGAATTTGGGAAAACTATTAGCTCATTTTTTAGGCTGCGCCAGTAGTGCGTTTGCCCGCATCAGTAAATATCTACAGGTCTGAACCGGGTCCATAAGTAGGGTTCACAAGTCTTAACGGCAGAAAACCTAGTTATCTCTATTTACGGCTGATAGATGAGCTGCAATTTAGGACTTATTGGCTCAGTTTAAATTCTGTATTCTCATGGTTGTGTCCCTGGCATAATTTTATGAAATACCGGGGCTAGAACTGCACGAAGATTTATCCAGAAATCCCCGTATATCAGTGGAAAGGACTTCCCAAGTTATTGCTATGCAGTAGAGTAGCACCCAAGAATAACTAACAGGAGGCGCTTATGAAAGCGACCAGTTACGAGTTAAGGCAGAGGGCAATCAGGGTAGACCACTTTGACACGCTGAGCACTTTGACAAATGTCAAAGTGCTTTCCAAGGAAAGAATAATCCCGCAGAAGCTGCTCAGGAGAGAGTTTGAGCACTTTGACACAGTAAAGGGTGGAATATTTGTCAAAGTGCCCCCGAACATAGCCGGCACATTGACAAATTTCACATTGGGTCAAAATGAAAAGAAATCGCCTCATATCCATATCTGTAAGGGGAATAGACATCAAAGCGATCAAAATAGCAGATTGAGTGTCAAAGTGCTCCAAGATAGCGAAGATGCTGAGGTTAGATTAAATCCAAACGCTCAGATTGATAAAGAGGATGGCACCAATAAAGGAAAACATGAATTCGGAGCTGCGTCCGATCAATCAGAATTCATTGACTTCACACCCCGCGATAAACTTCCATATAAGCATAATAGAGAAGCCAGGTTACTCGGCCACTTCTGTAACCTCGTGCTTCGGAGACTGGCCTTATGCCGCTCCAAAGTCGAGGAGTGGAAGCTGATAGTTGAGGAATACAACAATGGAAGCATGGCACTAGAGCTATTCAAGCTAAGAGGTGAGCGTAAGGAGCGGGCTCTGCGGCTCTGGATCGACCAGTACGTCAAATCCAATCAGGACATGTTCGCTCTCCTGCACAAGGGCAAGAATGTAAACCATCAGCGCAAAGTGACCGACATCGAGTCCAAGGTCCTGCTCAGCATCCTGATGCACCCCAACCAGATCACCATCGGTTCTGCCATCAACATGCTCAAGGCTCAAGCCAGGCTTGGCTACTATGAGTCACCCACCAGCAAGCCTACCCTGAGAAGATGGTGCAACGAATGGCGGGATGACCATCTGGCAGCCTGGGAGCAGACTAGAAAAGGCAGCAAGTACGTGGCAGAACATATCGTCAAAAGCATCCACCGGGATGCCAGACTGCTACGAGTTGGGCAAGTTTGGGTGGCTGATGGACATACCCTGGCCTTCGATATCCTCAATCCCCAAACCGGTAAGGCTCAACGCATGACCATGATCATGGTCTTCGACTGGGCTTCCAGATACCCGGTGGGAGCATCACTCGCCTTTACAGAAGACAGCCAGCATATCCAGGCTGCCTTCCGCAACGCCTTCCTCAACACCTCGCAGTGGTATCTTCAAACCGATGCAGAAGGGAATACGGTGCAAACCCGCCCACCCTTCGCCTTCGTGCCTGAAGCGGTCTACCTCGACAATGGCAAGGCTTTCAGATCTAAACTATTCCACGAGTCATGGGAAGGCCATAATCTGGAAGTCGAGTTGGGTGGGGTATTCCCCAAGTTGGGTATCGAAGCTCACTTCGCCGAGAGTTACAATGCCAAGGCCAAAGTGATCGAGCGGTTCTTCCGGACCTTCCAGGAGCAGTTCGAACGCTTCATCAGCAGCTTCCGGGGAGCCAACGTAGCCAATAAGCCCTCGACTTTGATGCGTAACGAGAAGTGGGCAAAGGCCTTGTATAAGTCTGAACCGCCTACGATAGAGGAAGCGATGCGGATGATCGGCTTCTATATTAGATACATCTACGGGGAGAACGAACATGGCGGTCTGGAAGGTAAGAAGCCTTGGGAAGTCTACAGTTCTGCTCTCATCCCTGAAGAACGGATGCTTAGACCTGACAAACTCAACTTCATGATGCTGACTACCGAACGCAAATCGATCCGCAATGAAGGCATCGTATTCAACAAGCTGCTTTACTGGCATATCGCTCTGATGGACAATATCGGCAAGCCGGTGATCATCCGTTATGATTATGCCGATGCCAGATGGATATTGGTCTACGACACCAAAGACAAGTTCATCTGCCAGGCAGAATTAAGGCGCAGCCAGCATCCTTTCATCCACATCGATAAGGACAACCCGGTCTCACACCAGTCGCTCAAGAAGGAATACACGCAGATAAAGAAGCTGCAACGCTTAACTGAACAGCATGCCCGGGATTTCGTACTCCACAACCAGGAGTCGGTGGACAAGCTGCTAGCTCCCTATGTGGAAGCAAGCCTGACCGCACCCAATCCTACTTTCAAGCAAGGCAACATGATCGCCGCTCCCGAACCTGATGCTCGAGACCGCATCGATGAAATGGAGCAGGAACTGGTCAAAGACCTGCCAGAATTAGAATTCATAGCCCCTGAAGAACAGAACTTCGGATCAAACCAATCAGATACCGAAACAACTGATACAGAAAGTGAAAAAGAGACATCAGTCATCGCTCCAGAGCCAGAAGAGCAGGACGATGATGATGATGACGAGAGCTTCTACGGCATGCTGAAAAAAGTCGGCATAATCTAACAAGGAGGATAAATGAAACATAACAAGCTAGTGCAAATCAAGAACGTAGTCAGGGCTGATGCCTGCATCCAGTTCCTGATGAACCGACCCAAGACCGAGATGGTAGGCTTGGGTCTGATCTATGGCAAGCCCGGCCTGGGCAAGACCACATATGCCAGCCGTATCGCCTACATGCGAGGTTACATCTACATGCGATTGGAATCGACTACTACTCCCAAGTCTTTCGCGGTAGATCTCTTAACCGCCCTCTACCGCCGCTTTGGATTGGGGGAGTTCATCCCCAGCGGCACCACAAACAACATCTTCAAGTACTGCCTGAAGCTCCTGGACGACAATCCGGAGACCGTGATCGTGATCGATGAGATCGACTATGCCTTCAAGCATGACAAGCTACTGGGCGCCATCCGGGACATCGTGGATGAGACGCTCACAATAGTTGTCCTGGTCGGGATGCAGGATGCCCGTAACAGACTGGCAGCTATCAACCGACACTACTTCGACCGCTGCAACTACTTCTACGAGTTCATGAAAGTGGGCAAGGACGATATTCGCAAGATCGCCAAGGAAGTAATGGAGATACCAGTGGATGAAGATGTGGTCACCAAGATCAACTTTAACTGCGAAGGCAATCTCCGTAAAGCCGTGAAGATTATGTACATCATCGAGCGGGCTAAAGCTAGTAACCCCCAACTTCATATCGCCGACCTCGATCTGAGGAGAGACTTATGAATGCCAGAGAACTTGTACTCAACCTCGTCAATCAGTATCGAAAACCGTTTGATGCTGCTTTGATCGCCAATATGACTGGCTTGGACATTGAAGAAGTGGAGCCCATCATGGTTGAAATGATCAAAGATAAAACCATCAAATTGATCAGTAACCGGGAACCCATATACGCTCGCTGCAATCGCTTCAACACCACTGTGGACAAGCAGATGCGTCCCAATTGGCACTTCGATCCCAAGGCAGCTCTGGCTCTGCTCAACCTGATCGAACAGGGCAGCTTCACCTCGATCAGAAGCATTGCAGAAGCCTTCGGGAGAAGCCGTCAGTGGGTTTTCGTCTATCTGGAAGCCTTGGCCTCGGCTGGTTTGATCGGCGTTAACCAGGATGGCTACTGCGTGTTGACCGAGAAGGACGTCGGCAAAGTCGGCATTAGGATCAAACGAGGCATCCTGAAGGAACTCATCGCTCATTGTGCGGAGCTACGCAAACTGCAAAGCCAGCAAGACAACTTGGATACCTGGAAACTCAAAGTTGAAGGCCCGGAGCCGCTGGAAAAGGAAATGAACCTATTTGATACTGCGAATCAAGCAACGATACTCAGATATTCAAATACGGTCATTACAAAGCCGATTCACCAATAAATGCAGTCTATGTTATACCTTGAGCCACCAAAAGTATAATATAGAATTCCATATTATACTTTCCAGCCGGAAAACGATAAACTGAGATGTGCTATGTAGTGAAAGTATCAATATACTGCTTGAATACAAAGATCCGATTCCGCGCGTAACTGGTAGTTTCGTGCAGGATTCCGGCATCAACCAGAGTTTTGATCAAGCCATTAGCTGGTACATAGTTCAACTCCAGCAGGTCTTCCACCTCTTTAACATTTACGATCGGGGATTGATAAAGGTGCATGAGCAGTTTCCTGGCCTTGTCAGCCCTGCGGCCCAGCTTGACCAGCTTACTTTCTACATCGCGATGCAGGGTCAAGATCTTCTCGAAGGTTAGTTTTCCATTATTGGCAGTATCTGCAACAGCCGTCAAAAAGAAGCGGACCCAGTGGCCGATATCGTTCGACTCTCTTACCTTTGTCAGTGCGTCATAATACTGTCCCCTGTGCTTTTCAAAGAAGTCGGACAGGTATAAAGTGGGCTTGAGTAAAAGTCCGTTGCACACAAGATAGAGGGTGATCAACAGCCTGCCGATACGTCCATTCCCGTCTAAAAAGGGATGGATGGTCTCAAACTGGTAATGGGCGATCGCGCACCTGATCAGATGAGGAACAAGGATGCGGTCATTATGCAGAAAATTCTCAAAATCGTCCAGCAATGCGGGCAGATCATTGATATGGGGTGGAATATAGGCTGCGTCGGCTATAGACGATCCCCCGATCCAGTTTTGGCTGTTTCTGAATTCACCGGGTGACTTGTGTTTCCCACGCACATTATCCATGAGGATGGAGTGGGTCAACCGGATCAGCCGTAAAGACAGGGGCAGGTTTTCCAACTGCAGGATAGCTTCGTTCATGGCACGAACGTAGTTTTGTACCTCGCGCCTGTCATCCCGTTTCTCAGGCAGCACGGCTTCTTCTCTAAGTATTACGTCATCGATGTTGGTTTTTGTTCCCTCGATCCGGCTGGAAGTATTCGCTTCCTTGATGATGTGCATCTGAATGAACATGTCCACATTGGGCACGATCCTGGAAAACGCGTTCAACTCGCCCAAGGCTTGGGTGGCTTTTTCCAGCAATACGTTAATGCGGGGATCTTCCCAGATCCATTCCTGATCCACGTTACTGGGCAGGAAACTCTGATACTTATACTGGGTGCGGTAAACACCGCTCTTGAAATCTTCAAATTTCATTTTCCTTCTCACTCGATCTTGAATACTGACAAAGATCACATTTGATCTTTGTAACCTAGATCTTCAGGCATAAATCCTCAGTGTAGCATTCCCAAAAGTCGCAAAACTAATATTAGAAACTGATGCGTTTGTCAACAACTTTCGCCTCAGTTCCAGATTTTAAGAGAATGCCTCAAAAAAAATCCCAGTTTTTCTAATTGGCCGCTATAATAAGAGGAGTTAAGAAAACATGGGAGGATAAATGAATACTGATCTCATCAAATGCCTGGAAGACTACAACTCGATCCAAAAACGTAGTGAGGATCAAGCTGAAGCCCTACTCTTTGATTTAGATTCCGAGAGCTTTAAACCACATCACTCGCAAGATACAGAAGAGAAGCCTCTCAGAGTGAACAAAACGGATAAGGCTAATATGCAGAAACTGCTCCGCAGTCTCAGCCATCATCCCGAATTGCGGGATTACCATCTCGTGGCTGATGACTTATCCGTGATCTCCGGTATCTATCAACAGACCCGCGAGAATTACGATCTGGATTTCACTATCAAAGAGGTCCTGGGCTTTCTTCCCAAACCACCGGTAGACTTAAAAGCCGGATTCGAATATCTGTTCAGTCTGGTGGACCGTGGCATCATCAGTTTTAGCTATCCCCCGGATCAGGATTTCCACTCAAATCTCAGTTCTGTACTGCAGTCCCAGTACCGCCTCAACGGCCTGGTCTGGAATATCCTGCTGGGCAAGTCTCCGCTCAAGGGCTGCCAAACCGTCTTGAAACATGGGTTCAAGGAAGGCAATAACCCCCTGGAAGTGGTTTGCGATGCCCTGGATCTGCTTTTCGAGCACTATACGGAACTGAAAATGGATGCAAAGCCCCCCTGTGGCATCTATTACGGGAAAGCGGTCAATACATTGTTGGATAAGGCCCTGGAGTATATTTCCAATCTCGATCCCAATCACAAGCTCAGTAAGTTCATCTCCGCTCATGGACTCGACCCCATCTCTATAAAATGCCTGTTCCTGCTCTACTTTCACCAGAAAAGGCTGAATGCTGAATTGACGGTCTCAGCGCTTGCCACCCTGATCGCCGCCGGCAAAACTGAGTATCGGCAAATTTCCGAATATCTTGCCCAGTCTAATGTCCTCCAACAGGAAGCTTTGATCGAAGTAAGCGAGTTGAGCATCTTCCGCAACGATCTGAATCTTAGCGATAAAGCCCTTTCCGAACTCAGTACCACGGACTCGAAGCAAAGCTTTGATCTGCCCAAGTTCATTGCGGCTTCGCCCTATTTCGGCCTCATCCAGACGGGCCAGACCCTTGATCAGCTCATTCTTCCCAAACCGGCTTTGGAGAGCATTAAGGCGATCATAGCGCGCCTGCAAGACCCGCGTCGGTATGAGCTGGCTCAGTGGGGCTTACTTGGAGCATCACTCAGCGCTGAAGAATCGGTTCAGCACGGCTGCAATGTGTTGCTCCACGGACAGCCGGGAACGGGTAAAACCTACATCGCGGGAGTTTTAGCCAACGAACTGGGCCGTCCGCTACTGATGATCAATGCCAACCAACTCCGTGACATGTATTATGGCAGCACGGAAAAGCGCGCGCGAGCCCTCTTCCGGGAAATGCGCCTGATCGCCCGTGAGGCCAATCCCGTCTTCCTGCTGAATGAAGGCGACCAGCTGATCCACAGACGCGGAGGCGATCTGGAGCGTTCTGCTGATGTGACCGAAAATGCCATCCAAAGCATATTTTTGGAAGAAATGGAGACCTTTCCGGGCATCCTGCTGGTCACCTCCAATCTGGCGCATAATCTCGATCCAGCCATGAGCCGTCGCTTCCATTACAAGCTGGAGATCCCCAGCCCTGACGCCGCCTGTCGTCTCAAGCTTTGGAGATTACATCTGCCCTTAAGCATCCCAGGTGCGGACGCCATAGATACGGAGCCCCTGGCACAGGACTTTCCCTTCACCGGTGGTCAGATCCGGATAGTGGTACAAAATGCCTGCCATGCTTCTTACTCGCGTGGAGCACAAGCCAAACTCAGTCTGGATGACCTTTATCACTATTCCCGTCTGGAAACTGGCAGCTGCTTTGAGAATAAATCCAAAGTCTTGGGCTTCAGATGATGGCAGCTTATGAGAAACTTGACAGGAATAAGCATTTCAAAGTAGTGTATTTTCGTGATTATTGGGGGGATTTGTTTGGCAAATCCCCTCTGTAATCGATACTAATTGATGATAAAGCCGGGAGATAGAATGCGAATTTTGGCTGGCACAAGGCGGGACAGGAATTCCGAAATCGGAAAACTGTTCCCAGTTAGCTGTCTGATCCCTAACGATAGGTGTTGTAATGATAATGGAGGGCTACATGGCCAACAAAAATGACAGATACAATGAACTGATTACAGCAGTCCGGCAATGCTCCAAATGCATGTCAGGGCAAGAGACAAAAGGCATAAAGCTGGTTCAGGATTCTTGCCGTTCCCAGATCAATCTCTGGTCACATTGGCAAGGTAGCCTGGATGCCAAAATCCTGGTGATCGGGCAAGACTGGGGTGAAAAACCAGATGAAATATCGAATACGTTCTGGACTAACGATCCAACATACCCTTCTCTCACCGGTGACCGCAAGGAGATACCACAACACAAGTATGTTACTGATAATAATCTGGCACACATCGTTTGGGAAGCGTTAGGATTGGATTTGAAGGGAAAGCAAGATATCTTCTTTTTCACAAACGCGGTGCTATGTTATCGTGACAAAGGCTTTACCGGAGCAATAAATCCAGACTGGTTCAAAAACTGCCAGCCATACTGTGCCAGTTTGATTGAGATTATTAAGCCCAAGGCGATCGTCACACTTGGATCTATGCCGCTCCGGGCACTACTTTATCGTGGCAGTCTATCCTACGATGAAAGCTTTGCCGATCCAGACAAGAAACTGAAGATAAGCAAATCGATGCGTGAAATCGTCGCAGCAACGGACCCATTGTATTATAAACAAGAGGAATCAATATATAAATACCCTGTGTTTCCTATGTATCATTGCGGAAGCTGGGGAACCAAAACCAGATCCAGAGATAAGCACGTTACTGATTGGGCCAGATTAGGCAATTACATAAATATTTAAGATTAAGGAGTTTGAAATGGCTACAGTGAATGTTACCGTTAGCGACGTTCAGAACGGAACGATTACCCTGGACCCCACCAACAAATTGCAGTGGAAGAAATTCAAGCAGTTGCAGAAGGACTATCCTGAGCTGTTTGGTAAAGTCTTTAAATACGATGAACAGAACCAAAACCTGTCATTCTGTGTAGATGACATGTACTCGACCACGGATACAGATGACAGGATAGTTTTGAATTTCCTCAACACAAGTAATGATGCCGGTATCAGTATGTCATGGGATAATTACGAAGAGCCCTTGTACGAACTTGTGGAAGATATCTTCACTATCAGCAAACCTGGTGCCCCAATTTCTTTCAATGTCTATATCAGCGTAAGTTATAGTGGTATAATGGATGAATACTCCGGAAACGGTAAATTGGTCAACAAAACTATCGATTACGACCTCACAGCAGAGGGCCAGGAAGACGAAGAAGACACAGAGGAAGAGGAATCTGAGACAATCAGCGAGTTGGAAGAAAAGGATGAGGATGAGGAGGATGAGGAAGAACAGCTTCGCAACCTAAGGCTGGCAGCGGAACAGGGAGACGCCGACGCGCAACTCAACCTTGGCAAGAGCTATTACACCGGCGATGGTGTGGAACAGGACTACAAAGAAGCTGTGAAGTGGTTTCGTTTGGCTGCGGATCAAGGAGTAGCCGAAGCTCAAATCAACCTTGGAGTTTGCTATTATACAGGCCAAGGTGCAAAGCAGAACTATAAGGAAGCTGTGAAGTGGTTCCGTTTGGCTGCGGAACAAGGAATAGCCAAAGCTCAATTCAGTCTTGGTATTTGCTATGCCAATGGTATTGGCGTAAAGGAGGACTACAAGGAAGCAATTAAATGGTACAAGCTAGCAGCAGAGAATGGACATAAGCAATCGCTGTTTAGTCTGGCTTTGTGTTTATATGAAAATGTTGATTACGGGGAGTCGTATGAATGGTTTGTCAAAGCGAGGGATGCTGGGATCGAAGATTCCTGGTATTACCTGGGGTGGTTGTATTACACCGGTGAAGGCCCGGAATGCGATGAGAATAAAGCTTACGAGTGCTGGGACAAGGTTATTGGAGAAGACCAGGCCGATCTCCAATATGAAATTGGCAATCTATTGGACATGAATAGAGATCATCAAAAGGCCATAAAATGGTTCAAGTTGGCCGCAAAGCACGGTAATGAAGACGCTGCGCAATGGCTGAAAGATAACAAGGCCACTGTCTCTGGCCAATCTAAACCCGGGATCGAGATAAAAGCTGCCAAATCCAAGACTAAGGATCCCTCTTTAGCCATAGAACAGACCGGTCCCACCACCAAGCTCGATTTCTGGCAGGCTTTCAAACCCTATATCGACCAGATGCGGCACACCGAATTCAGCAAGGTCAAGATCAAAGACGATGATTGCCTGGACGCCAAACCCACAGTTATCCCGGGCGTTTACAACTCCATCCTGATACGGGCAAGCAAAAAGATCCTGCGCCTGGAGCTATATATAGACACCGCAGAAGAAGCCCGAAACCTCCAGATCCTTGATCACATCCAAGCCAAAATGAAGGTCCCAGCCTCGCTGAAAGGCAAAGTCGAATATGAACGCAAGGAAGGCCGCAGGGCGCAGAGGGTTTGTGTAAGTTTCCCCGGTTTCGAACTTTCCGACCGTTCCTGCTGGGCTAAGTACATGCAGGATATCCTGTGCGTTGCTGATGATTTCTTCGATGCAGTATAGGCTTCAATATGAGATATGGTCTGATGTACAAACTGTGGCTAACAACAACATGATAACATGACATGGAGTATAACCTATGAAGATCATACTGAGTCGCAAAGGCTTTGACGGTACCTACGGAGGCTTCCCAAGCCCGATTCTTGAAGATGGCAGGATGATTTCCCTGCCGATCCCTATTATCGATGAGAAAGAAGAGTCTTATCCCTATGACGCGCTCAGCCCTCATGGGGTTAATCTGGGCTCATTGCTGAAGGAACTGGGGAAAACACCAAAGATCAATGGATCGCAGGCGAAATTCGCCCATTTAGATCCAGACCTCGATGCAGACTCACTTCCTCTCAATAATGAGTTTGGGGCCCGGCTGAATGGTTGGAGGGGTCTGTTCGGTACAGATTAGGTGGTGGCTGGGATCCTGTGCAATAATGAAACGGGTGTTGATGAAGGTGACATTTTCCTATTCTTTGGCTGGTTCAATCACGTTGTTAACAAAGACGGGAAACGGGCTTATGATACCCAAAGCCAAGGCTTTCACCAGATCTGGGGTTGGTTGCAGATCGATAGAATTATCCGTCTTGACCAAGATGTGGATATGAAAACTGTTCCGAAGTGGGCAAAGTACCATCCCCACTGTCACCACCCTGAATGGAAGCCTAACGTACTGTTCATTGGCCGGCAAACCCTAAGTCTGGATGGCTTTGATTCAAAGGATATTAAAGGCTACGGTGCAATTAAGCACTTTAGTCCGCTTGGCATCCTCACCGAGATGGATCTCCACAACAATAACAAGTATTTCAACCTGTTTCAGAAGGGTATCGGCAAGCCCAATTCGCCCAACCTGGATATAAAGACCAGTTTGTGGAGACTTCCGCTGTGGTTCTACCACAAAGACATCACCAAACGTCTGGGCAACCACAACAAGGACAACGCAAGGACCAACGCCAGTTGGTTCAAAGATGATAACTCCGCTTACTTGAAAAGCACCTCCCCAGGTCAGGAGTTCATACTGGATATGGAACACTATCCGCCAGAAGCGAAACAGTGGGTTTTGGATATCATTTCCGGTGGCAGCCACTAACATATGACTTCAATCATACTGGGATCAATAATGTGGCATATCCACAAACATTAGACACAAAACAAAATTAATAATAAGGAGATCAACATGATAAGCACCAAAAAATCTCAAGAAGAGTTTGGCCAATTCTATCGGATCTGCTTAGCAAAAGGCGCTAAGCAGGGGGAAAACTGCCTGTTTGATGTGTTGACCTATTTATTGTTTCTTATGGGTCAAGACAATGTCCTCACCGCCAATGAAGCTAATTTCATGCATGAAGTATTGGGGATTGAAAAAGATGAGATAGCACAATTGTATAATAATATTGATTGGGATCATTTCCAATCGAATATTCCAGAGTCATTGCTATTGTTTATTGAACTGGATAAAAAAGTAAGTTGTCCATATCAGAACAGCACTTCTCGTAAGTACATCGATTATTTGCATAATCTTGGAACAACTTTCATTGCAATTGACGGTCTTGAAGGGGTGGGTATCGAAGCCGTGAAGAACTACGTGGATTGGATCACCAACCATGCCAAGCAAGCCTTGGCATCGGATCGACCCGACCCTGCAAGTATTTTCGCAAACATGGGGTTCGACTTGGATGGTAGTCCCAAGAATGATCCTAATAAACCTGGAAACGCCAGCAACAAGAATGGCAAACCCCAGAAGAATGGCAATAAAACTGCTGGAAAGGAGACAGCGAAAGAACCTGTGGCTAAAGGCGGAAACTGGATCCCCGTGGAAGAGCATGTCCCCTCAGGCAATTTCCTTGACGATGTCTTTCGGCATACTGCCCTTGGTCATGCCGACAGAGTTAAGATCTGGAAGAATCACACAACAGCCAGTTTGCCGTGCGTAATGCTGGAAGAATTGGAATACAGCGATTTTGCTTGGGTAGGCAAATCTGGAGACAGTTTTATCTATGTTGATGACTTATACGATGAGATGGATTTAAAGGATAACAAACCAATTTATTACTACACCAGTGGTCTTAAAGTATTGGACATCCCGTTGGGGATGATAGTCCATCACCAGGGAGTCAATTTAGTAATGGATGATGCTGTTGATTTTCTGCACTGGGATCAAATCGAAAAAATTGATGGCCCTGTTAATAAGAACGGCAGCGTATGCATAGAATTAATGGCTACCCTTCAAACTGAACACGATTTTCACCAATTCATCTGTTTTGGCGATCAAGATCAAGCTGAGGAAATAGCGAATCTGGTCAAATTGATGAAAATTAGGCTTCAACAAACCATCCCATTCAGGGACGCGATGTATATGAATGAAGACCCGCTTTGGTATGATTTTATAGACGAAAAAAAAGCCAGAAAACTCTGCGAGGAATACCTTCAGAATAAGGGAGCTAAAACCGGAAAAACTTCTCCGTCCCAGCCTCCCAATCCAGACAAGCCAGCCAAACAAGCTGATAAGAATGCTGAAGCCCCTAAACCCAAACCATTAGCTCCCAAGCCCGCAGCCAAAGCACTGGGAGCCGTCTCTGTGCCAGTCACCGGTCCCACCTCCAAGCTGGATTTCTGGCAGGCCTTCAAGCCCTACATCGACCAACTGAAACATAAGGAGTTCAGCCAGGTCAAGATCAAGGATGACGACTGCCTGGACGCCAAGGCCACAGTGATCATGGGAGTTTACAATTCCATCCTGATGCGGGTTAGCAAAAAGCTATTGCGTCTGGAACTCTACATCGATACCGAGACAGAGGCCGGAAACCTGCAGATCCTGGACTATATCAAGGCGAAGATTCAGGTCCCGCCCGCCCTCAAAGGCAGGATCGAATACGAACGCAAGGAAGGCCGTAGAGCACAACGCGTTTGCCTTAGTATTCCCGGTTTCGACCTCGCGGACCGTTCCTGCTGGGCTAAATACATCACCGAGCTGATCAGCGTTACTGACGATTTCTTCGATGCTGTGGAAGCCCCGATGCGTGATCTGATCAAATAGTAAACTAAAGAGAGATAAAATTATGGCAGATGATAAACCCAAACGCTTCAATCCTGCTGGGAACGAAAAGCCCCTTTTCACAGCTGTCAAGGGGGCGAAGGGCAATTCAGAAAGCCCGCCCCCAGGTGAGGATAAGCCTTTGTTTCGCGCGGTTAAAGGTGCTGCCGGAAGCACTGATTCTGCTTCTGAAACTGAAGAAAGACCTCGGTTCCGCGCGGTTAGTGGTGCCTTAAATAATTCAGACCTAGGCCAGAATAAAGAGGACGCACCCCTTTTCCGTGCTGTCTCAAGCGATTCGGGAGACTTCGATACTGAACGCGGTGAAGAAAAGCCCTTCTCAAAAGTTGCGGAATTCCCTGTCTTCAAACCGGCTGTAAACAACAAAAACGCCCCACCCAAGCCCCGGCAGGCACCTCCAACAAACCATCCCTCTCAAGTTACTCAGCAATCTACCCAGGATTCTGATATCAGCCCCAAAAGTGGGATCACCACGCTGTTGCTCTGTCTGTTCCTGGGTTTTTATGGCGGACATAGGTTCTATTCCGGCCATACAGGCTTGGGGATGCTGTATCTATTCACTGCCGGCCTGTTTTTTATCGGCTGGATCGTGGACCTGATCAAAATCATCAACGGTAGCTACCGGGATAAGGATAACAAGCTGATCAAGCTGTGAGAGTCTGGAAAAATTGTACGGCAAAGGAATGATTATAGTTGAAAATAAGGTTGACTGATAAATACTCCATGGGAGCATCAGATTGGAAGGGAGGTTGATTATGGCAGATAACAACACTAAAGGCTTTGGATCAGAAAACCATGGCCCTATCAAGTTCAAGCCTGTAAAGGATTCGGGTACCACAGAGCCAGGTAAAAAGCTCGGAACTGAAGTTGATGCTCAGGAAACTCCACCCAAGTTTCGGGCAGTTAACCCCAATAAAGGTGGCATTCAGAGTCCCGGATCCGCATCGCAGGGTGATTCAGAAAGTCCACCCAGATTCAAGGCTGCGGCATCCATTGATGGGACACAAAGCACTGGCAGGTCTGGAACTAATGATGAAAAACCGCTATTCAGGGCAGTTAATCCCGGGTCAGGTTCCGGGTTTTCATCAGCCTCCTCAAATACATACCGGTCTGAAGAATGGAAAGATGAGTTGACCTCGTTTCTTACTATTGTGAGTTGCCTGGCTTACAACAAGTCTCTCGAATTGATGGAAGCATTGGGTGGAGGCAAAAAAGCATCACCAAATCAGGATTCAAAGCCAAGCAAACCTTCCGGGGGTCCTAATATCAGTCCCAAAAGTGGATGTGTTACCCTGCTGCTCTGTTTGTTTCTTGGCTTTTTGGGTGCGCATAGGTTCTATACCGGATACTTTGGCATGGGCTTCCTGTACCTTTTCACAGGTGGCGTATTCCTCTTTGGCTGGATAATCGACCTTTTCAATATCCTCAGCGGCTTCTTTCGGGATAGCAAGAAGCGGCTGATCAAGTGGTAGGGGAAATAGTTATAACATCCTGATAGTGGCTTGCAACCGCATTGATTCCATCTGGTTAAATCTCGTATCAGGAGTTCTCGAATATGCAAAACCAATGATCCTGGATTTGCAAAAACCGTGATACCGGATTTGCAGAAACCGTGATACCCATTTGCAAAAAGGGTGATACTGTGGTCTCACGAAATTCAGCGATTTGCAACAGAAGTGATACTATTTGCAATTTCACTTGATACTCTATACTGAGAATTGGAAATCCGCTTGGGTTTCCTCCTGGATTTCCACCCCTTCCGGGTCAGGATTTGGCTGGTGAAGTTCGCCGCAGCAGTTTGTAGATCTCGAACCAGAGGACGCTGAGGGTGCCTACTGCCAGGCAGAGCAGCAGTTCGCCCCATTTTAGCGGATGCAGGTGGAAGATATTGGTGAGGGCGGGCACCCGGTTGACCAGGATCACCAGGGCGAAAACCCCCGCGATCAGGTAGGTCATGGCTTTGTTCGGAGTCCGGAAGATTCGCAGCAGGTTCTTGGTCCAGGAGCGGTTGGTGCTGATGAGGGCGATGTTGGTGAACACCAGGGTGGTAAACACCCAGGAGCGGATATGCCCTTCCGGCAGGCCTCGAAAGTGGCCCACGAAATAGAGCGCGGCCAGCACGAGCAGCACGCCGAAACCCTGCGCCAGCCCGATGCCCACCATCTTTTTGCCAAACACCGATTCACTGGTTGAACGGGGCGGGCGGTCCATGATGTCCGGATCCTCGTGTTCCATCTCAAAAACCACGGAACAGGAGGGATCGATGATCAGTTCCAGAAAGGCGATGTGCACGGGGAAGAAGATCAGCGGATAATCCGGCAGCATGGCTGGAATGAGCGACATTCCGGCGATGGGCACGTGCAGTGAAAATACGTAAACGAAGGACTTGCGCAGGTTGTCGAAGATGCGGCGGCCCATGCGGATGGCGCTGATGATGGAGGAGAAATCGTCGTCGGTAAGCACTATGGCGGAGGCTTCGCGGGCGACGTCCGTGCCCCTCTGCCCCATGGAAATGCCGATGTTGGCGGCTTTGAGGGCGGGAGCGTCGTTAACTCCGTCGCCGGTCATCGCCACCACCTCGTGGTTGGCTTTGAGGGCCTGGACGATGCGCAGTTTCTGTTCGGGAACCACGCGGGCGAAGATGGAAACGTCGCGCGAGCGTTCCCGCAGTTCCTCATCGCTCATGGAAGCGAGTTCGGCGCCGGTGATCACCTTATCCAGGTTGCGCAAGCCGATCTGCTGTCCGATGGCTCTGGCGGTGCCCACATAGTCGCCGGTGATCATGATGACGCGGATTCCGGCGCGATAGCATTCTTTGACCGCGGCGGGAACGGTTTCCCGGATGGGATCGGCCAATGCCAGAAAGCCCAGGAACTGGAACGCGAAACCGCTTTGGGCAGCGGGCAAAGCTGCTGGATCGGCCTCAGCGGAAGCCACTCCAAGCACGCGCAAGCCGGCGTCGGCCATCTGGGAAACCTGCCGCATCAGATCCTCGTAAGTCCCGGAATCCAGTTTGCACAAGCCCAGCACGGCTTCCGGCGCGCCTTTCACGGCTGCCAGCCATTGGGATCCGCCCGCGTTTTGCCACACGTTGGTCATGGCGCGCAGTTCGTCCGAAAGGGGATATTCCTGCACCAACTGCAGGTCCTGGATACTGGTGTAAGCCGCGTCGTCAGCCTGTTCCAGGGCCGTGTGGATGGCTTTTTCCATGGGATCGAAGGGTTGGGGCAAGCAGGCCAGCACTCCGTGCAGCAGGATTTCGCGGCTGTTTTCCGGCAGGATATCGGTTTGTTTCTGGTTCAGGTCGGTGCTTCCGCTGGGACTCCAGACCTTCTGGACGGTCATGCGGTTGTAGGTGAGCGTGCCAGTCTTGTCGGTGCAGAGAACGGTTGCCGAGCCCAGGTTTTCGATGGCTTGGGTGCGCCGCGTCAGCACGTTCTTTTTGGACATGCGCCAGGCTCCCAGGGCCATGAACACCGTCAGCACCACGGGAAATTCTTCCGGCAGCACAGACATCGCCAGCGTGATGCCCACCAGCAGGGAATCCAGCAGCTTGCCCCGCGAGAAATAATGGACCGCGATCACCAAAGCGCAGAGGAACAGGGCGAAGACCGCGAAGTTCCGCACCAGTTTTCCAGTGTCCCGGCTGAGCTTGGTTTCCTCTTCCTTCACGCCTTGCAGGGATTTTCCGATCTTGCCAAGTTCGGTGTTGGAACCCGTGGCGAAAACCCTGGCAATGCCGGTTCCGCTCACGATCAGGGTGCCCGAATACACGCAGGGAAGGTCGTCTCCGCCTGGAGCAGGCAGATTTTCCTCGCCAGCCCAGAGTTTTTTCCGCACCGGCACGGATTCCCCCGTAAGCAGCGATTCATCCACGTTCAGAAGGTTGTTTTGCAGCAGCAGGGCGTCGGCTGGAACGCGGTCGCCTTCTGCCAGCACCACCAGATCGTCCACCACGACCTCGCGTCCCGGGATCCTGGTCCGCACACCTTCGCGGATCACCAGAGCGCGCGGACTGGAAAGGTTTTTCAGGGCTTCCAGGGCGTGTTCGGTCTTGCGTTCCTGCACCAGTTCGATCGCCATGACGATCACCACGGATGCCGACAGCACCAGCGCTTCCTGCAGGTCGCCCAAAACCAGGTAGAGCACGGCGCAAGCGACCAGGAGCAGGAACATCGGTTCGCTCACCACGTCCCACAGCAGTTTCCAGAGCTTGCGTTTTCCGGAAACAGGCAACTCGTTGTAGCCGTGCTGCTTCAGGCGTTCCTGCACTTCGCGCGCGCTTAGGCCTTGCTGTCTTTCGATCGGTGTTGTCATAGTTACCTCAGGTTCGTATGTATTCAGGGTTCAGTGGCAATCCGGCGGGGTCAGAAATAGCGCAGCAGGATGTAGGCGGTGGAGATCAGCAGCGACACGAAAGTGTAGATGGCGCTGATCTTGGTGAACTCCCAGAAAGAGATGTGGAATCCGTTGCGCTTGGCGATGCCTGCGGCCACGATGTTGGCGGAAGCGCCGATCAGGGTGCCGTTGCCGCCCAGACAGGTGCCCAGAGACATCGCCCACCAGATGGGATCGATCTGGCTGGCTTTGGTGATCACCAGTCCGATGCGCTCCAGCATGGGTATCATGGTGGCCACGAACGGCACATTGTCCACAAAGGCGGAAAAGACGCCCGAGAGCCAGAGTACGGCCATGGCGGTGGATTTGGGCTGATTGTGCGTGGTTTTGAGCACGAAGGCTGAGAGCATGTCGATAAATCCGGTTTCCACCAGGCTTTCCACGATCATGAAGAGGCCGATGAAAAAGAACAGGGTGAGCCAGTCCACTTCGTTGATCATGATCTGTTCCACGCGTCTGCGCTGGCCCAACACGACCAGGAGCAAGCCAGCGGACATGGAGATCGTGGCGGTGCCCACTTTCAGAGTGCTTTCCAAAGCCAGTCCGGTGAGCATCAGCAGCACCACGATCCCTGAAATGATCAGCATGCGCTTGTCCCGGATCAGGTTTTCTTCGCGGTAGCTCAGCAGTTTGGCGCGGTTTTGCACGCTGACCTGCAGTTTGCTGCGGAACATCAGCACGATGAGGCCCAAACTGGCCAGGGTTGTAAGCACGATGACGGGAGTGAGGTTGAGGATGAAATCCAGAAAGTCGTAGCTGGTGGCGCTGCCGATGATGATGTTGGGCGGATCGCCGATCATGGTGGCCGCGCCGCCCATGTTTGAGGCCACGACCATGGTGATCACGAAGGGTATGGGGCTGATGCGCAGTTCGTGGCAGATCAGCAGCACGATGGGCACCAGGATCATGATCGAGGTCACGCTGCCCAGAAATGCGGATGAGATGGCCGTGATCAAAAACATCAGCAGCATGATGGGTACCGGTTTGCCGCGCGCCAATTTGGCGGTTTTGATGGCCACAAACATGAAAATTCCGGTTTCGCGGAGCACGGAGATCACCAGCATCATGCCGATCAGGAAGAAGATCACGTTCCAGTCGATGGCCCTGAACGCCACTTCCTGGGAAAGGATGCCCGTGAGGGTAAGCAGGAAACCGCCGATCAGAGCGGCCAGCATCTTGTTGATCCACTCCGTGATGATCAGCAGATAGGCCACGAGGAAGATCACCAGCGCGGCCAGCATGGGAAGCGCCTGGCTCATGCCTTGATCACTTTGCGGAAGATGTCCATGGCGGTCACAACGCCCACCAGGCGGCCTTTATCCACCACGCTGAAGGTGCGCTTCCGTTCCAGGATCATGTGGTGCGCGGTCTCCACGATGGAGGCTTGGGAGGAGAGGGTTTTGAGGCCGGTGCGCATGATCTGCCCAACCCGCAGCTCGCCTTCCTGCTCGAACAGCTGCTCCAGGGGCTCGTAAGACTTCAGGAAAGCCAGGTCGTTCATCATCATCAGATAGTCCGGCACGCCTACCTTGAGCACGTCCAGGATGCTGACTTCGCCAAGATAGCGTTGTTCGGCGTCCACAACGGGCAGCATGGAAACGCCATGCTCGTTGATCAGGCTGTCCAGTTCGCTCAGCAGAGCGTCCGGACCCACACAAACGGGATTGCTGACCATGATGTCGCCGATGTTCACATCCCTGCCGACTTCCACCTGATGCTGCCGCAGCACGCTGATCACCGCATGTCCGTCGGCCAGTGAGGTGATCTGGCGCATCAGTTCCTGGTTCTGCGAGAGTTTCAGCAGCGCGGCTACGATATTGAGGTAGATCTTGGAGGACGATCTGTCCGTGAAGATCAGCACCACCCAGTTGACGCTGATGCCATTGAAGTTCAATGGGTTCTGCAGAAAAGTCATGCCCATGAGGGTATCGGACAGCCCTTCCACGCGGATATGCGGAATCGCGATGCCGGAAGGGTAGGCCATGGGCGATTCCTGTTCGCGGTCCAGAATGGCCTGGAGCATGGGCGGACCGCAATTGGGGGCATGCTGCCGGTGCAGCTGGCAGATGCGGTCGATGATGTCGCCATAGACCTGTTCGCGGGCCAGGACGCGCTGTTCGAAGGCGATGGTACGCGCGTCCAGAAAGTCGGCTAAAAGCATCTTTTACCTCATTCAGGATGGTTTTCGGAGCATCTTTTGCTCTGCCCGGTTCCGGTCAACACTTTTCGCAGGATCGCCGCTGTAAAGGCTCAGAAAGGATATTCCTTGACACATAGGCGCCTGCCAGAGACAAGGGCGGACATGGAAAAATCCCGGCTCCACTCCTGTGAACTCAAGCGCCATCGGCAGATCGCGCCGCCTCTGTGCGCAGTTTGCCCGCGGGTGCTGAAATGCCGGTCCTTCCGCATCTGGTACCGGCTGAACCGCAATGAGTACCTGGATTTTGTCACCGACATCTGCCGAAAATTCCCTGATAAATATACCCTGGAGGTATCCTTCATGCCCGAGAAACAAACCTTCGTCCAGGTCGTAGACCTCGCCACGGGAGCGATCGAAAAGATCGTGAACCTGCGCGAGATCGAAGCCCTGACCCCCGAGGAAAAGCTGGAACTTTCCCGCAACAAAAACCTGTTTGTAGTCACCCACCGCCTGGAACCCATAGTGCGCGTGGAACTCCGCAAATCCGCCATCAGCGCGGCCCAGCATTTTGGCCCCAAGCCTGTTGCCGCGCCGCAACCGATAGTCGAGGTCACCAAAGACCCGCTGCCCGCACCAACACCCAAAACGCGGAAGAAAAAGTAGCGGTTCCGCCCCTAGCGAAAAAAAACCTTTTCAGAATCGCGCCATGGAATTTAATGGCACAACGGTCTGAAATGGAGACCCTTAAGGCCGCCGGACCTGGTTTCCGGAGGCCAAACCCTTAGGAAAGGAGAACTTATGTACAAACTTGACGACGCTCATCTGGAGGCGGCCCAAAACATAGCCGCCAAACACAGGCGCAAGAAAAGATGCGACGAATGCTACGACCGCGGTTGGATCGGGATCACGGAGCAAAATCTGCTGGTCCTTTGCACCCGCTGCGTGGACATGGAAAGCGCGCTCGCAGAATGGAAGGAATACGTGTCCGGACATGAGGACCTGAAAGAGCATTTCAGCGAACTATTTGAAGAGAAGCCGGTGGAAGAAGGCGGCAGCGAACATGCCAAGCCGAGCCTCCACGAGCACACGAAGAGCAATCCCCGCTCCAGCCAGTCCTTTGTGCCCGGCCAAAGACGCATGGGACACTCCAAAAAGATCGGGTAAACAGCGGCGTTGCCCACGCCAAGAAGGATTTTAACCACCTGAATATGTACAAAACCATCGATCTCAAGGAAAGCCCCCAACTTCTGGAAGAAAGCGTCCGCGCTTATTGGCGGAAGCACGAGCTGGCGCAGAAAAGCGTGGATTTCCGGGCTGGAGCGCCCCAATTCATATTTTACGAGGGGCCGCCCACAGCCAATGGCAAACCCGGCATCCACCACGTGATGGCGCGCACCTTGAAGGACGTGGTCTGCCGCTACAAGACCATGACCGGATTCCAGGTGAAACGCAAGGCCGGTTGGGACACGCATGGCCTGCCCGTGGAAATCGAAGTGGAAAAGCACTTGGGCCTGGCCGACAAGAAAGGCATCGAAGACTACGGCATCGAGAAGTTCTGCTCCGCCTGCCGCAATTCCGTATTCAGCTACGAGAAACTCTGGCGCGAAATGACGGAATTGATGGGCTACTGGATCGACCTCGACCATCCCTACATCACGCTTACCAACGACTACATCGAGTCCGTGTGGTGGATCCTGAACGACTTTTTCCAGCGCGGCCTGATCTACAAGGCCCACAAGATCGTGCCCTATTGCCCCAGCTGCGGCACTCCGCTTTCCTCGCATGAGGTCGCCCAGGGTTACAAGGACGTCGAAGACCCCTCCGTGTTCGTGCGCTTCAAGGCCCTCGACGCTGAAGACACCTGGTATCTGGCCTGGACGACCACGCCCTGGACCCTGATCTCCAACGTCGCCCTGGCAGTGCATCCGGACGAAACCTACGCGCAGGTGAAGCACCAGGGCCAGCATTACATCCTGGCCAAAGCCCGCCTCGAGGTTTTGGACGGGGAATACGAGATCGAATCCGAGTTCGCGGGCAGCAGTTTGGAACGCCGCCCCTACGAACCGCTCTTCACTTTCGTGCCCGTGGACAAACCCGCCTGGTACGTGGGCCTGGCGGATTACGTGAGCATGGAGGACGGCACCGGGATCGTCCACACAGCGCCGGCTTTTGGCGCGGACGACTACGCCCTGGGCCGCAAATACGACCTGCCTTTCGTCCAGCCTGTGGACGGCGAAGGGAAATTCACGCCCGCGATCGAAACCTGGAAGGGGATCTTCGTTAAAACCGCGGATAAAGACATCATCCGTCACTTGAAGGAAAATGGCCGACTCTACCGGCGCGAACAGGTCAAACACAGTTACCCGCACTGCTGGCGCTGCGACAACATGCTGATCTACTACGCCCGGGAAAGCTGGTATATCCGCACCACCGCTTTCAAGGAACAACTGCTGGCCAACAACGCCGGCATCAAGTGGTATCCGGACTTCGTGGGCAAGAAACGCTTTGGCGAATGGCTGGAAAACAATGTGGACTGGGCTCTATCCCGGGACCGTTTTTGGGGTACGCCGCTGAACATCTGGGTATGCCCGGATTGCGGCGCCCAGCGCTCCCTCGGCTCGATCCAGTCACTTCGCGAAGAAGGCAAACTGGCGGACGGAAAACCAGTTCCGGCGGATATCGAACTGCACCGTCCCTACATCGACGACGTGGTGTTGGATTGCGCCTGCGGCAGCCCCATGGTCCGCACTCCGGAAGTGATCGACTGCTGGTTTGACAGCGGTTCCATGCCCTTCGCCCAATGGCACTATCCCTTCGAAAACGCCGATCGCTTTGAAACCGAACTCTTCCCCGCCGACTTCATCTCTGAAGGCATCGACCAAACGCGCGGCTGGTTCTACTCCATGCTTACCATTTCCACTCTGTTCAAGGGCGTTTCCAGCTACAAGAGCTGCCTGGTGAACGACATGATCCTGGACAAAAACGGCCAGAAGATGAGCAAATCCAAAGGCAACGCGGTCGATCCCATCCAGTTGATGCAGGATTTCGGCGCGGACGCCATCCGCTGGTACCTTCTGGAAGTTAGCCCGCCCTGGGTGCCCACCCGCTTCGATGTGGACGGGGTCCGGGAAATCCTGGGCAAGTTTGTAGGCACGCTCAAGAACGTCTATTCCTTCTTCGCGACCTATGCCAACATCGACGGCTTCGACGCCGCCGCTTATCCAGCCGGCTGGAAACGGGAAGCGGAGATCGACCGCTGGATCGTGTCCCGGCTGCATACCCTGGTGCGTGATGTGCGCATCTGGATGCAGGACTACGAGTTCACCCGGGTGGTACGCGCCTTGCAGGATTTCGTGATCGACGAAGTTTCGAACTGGTATGTGCGCCGCAGCCGCAGAAGGTTTTGGGCCATGGAACTCACCGCGGACAAGGTGGAAGCCTACCGCACCCTGTATCAGGTGCTGCTGGCAGTGGCGAAACTGATCGCGCCTTTCGCTCCCTATCTGGCCGAAGAGATCTTCCAAAGCCTCGGAGCTGGCGAAAGCGTCCATCTGGAGGACTATCCGGTTCCAGACGAACAGTGGATCGATCCTGACCTGGAGCGCGAAATGCAGGCCATCATCGATCTGGTCGGCTTGGGGCGTTCCGCCCGCAACGCTTACCAGATCAAGATCCGCCAGCCTCTGGAACAGATGTACGTGCCCGCCAAATACCAGGCGACCGTGCAGCGCATGTTCGGCCTGATCCAGGAAGAAGTGAACATCCACCGCATCAATTATGTGGCCGAGGACGAAGACTTCGTCCATTACGACCTGAAGCCGCAGTTCAAGGTCATGGGCCCCAAATACGGCAACCGGATGAAGGCCATCGCGCAAGCGCTTTCCTCCGTCAAGGGCGCCGACGTCCTGAAGGCCTTTAACAGCGCCGGAACCTACCATCTGGACTCCCTGGGCATCGACCTGGTTCCCGAGGATGTGGCCGTGCAGATCGTTCCCCGGGAAGGCCTCGTCTTCGAAAGCGCCGGTGACCTCTTTGTGGCGCTGGATATCCATTTGACGGCGGAACTGCTGCGGGAAGGCTACGCCCGCGAACTGGTCAACAAGATCCAGTTCACCCGCAAGGAAAAGGGCTTCGAGATCATGGACCGCATCAGGGTCCTCTGGCATGGCGACGCCGAGATCCGCGCCGCTTTGGAAGCCCACCGTGGCTATGTCAGTGCCGAGACGCTGTGCGAGGAACTGCGCGAAATGCCGGACCCGGAAGGACTGCAGCCCTTCGATATCAACGGCAGGGAAGTCCATCTGGGCATCAGCAAGGTACAGATTTGAACTATTTCACCTACTATCAGGAGTAATTCCTATGCGCTTTTGCAGCCACTGTGGCAAAGAGATGCCGGCAAGCGGCAAGTTCTGCCCCTTTTGCGGTAAGGAAAACGCGCCGCTTCCAACCCCGGCGGAAGTTCCGCCGGAAGGTCCGGAACTGGTACGGGATTTCAGCGGGGAGGAAGTTTCAGACTCCGCCTACAAACTGCTGGAACCCGGCAAGGACTTCCGCGGCTACCACATCGTCCGCATGCTCAACAAAGACCCCGAAGGCATCAAATACATCGGCGAGAAGGACGGCAAGGAGTATGTGCTCAAACTCTTCTTCCGCTACAAGTTTTCCAATCTGGACACCCTGATCAACCTGCAGGCACGCCTGAAAAGGCTCAATAGCCTGGACACCGTGCACACCGCCAGGGTTGTGGAAGTGAACCAAAACCACGATCCCGCCTATATGGCCACGGAATACGTCCACGGCGTCTCGCTCGCCAATCTCAAGGCCGGCAACCAGGCCAGGATCACCGAGGAATTCGTGCGCAAAGTCGCGGTCCAACTGGTGCAGACAGCCAAAGCGGTGCGCCAACAGGGCCTCACGCTGAACAACCTCACGCTCAGCGGCATCATGGTCCAGCCCGACGACGTGATCACCGTGCTCTCTTCCGGCATCACTTATGGCGACGTGGAAGAGCGCGAAGAGATCTTCAACCTCGGTGTGATGCTCGCCCAGCTCCTGTCCAAAAACGTCCTCTACAAAACCATCTACAACTCTGAGCGGCTCAGGGAACAGAAGTTCGCCTTCATTCCCGGAACCTCACTGAAACTGAACAAGATCCTGGCCGATTGCCTGCACCGCAACATCCTGCAGCGCCACACCTCGCTGGAAGCCTTGCAGAAGGACCTGGAAGACCTTCCGCCGCTGGATCAAGAGGAAATCTACGTCCGCCAGGGTCCGGAAATAACTCTGGACACACTGCCCGAAACCGCTCCAATCCAGCCCAAAGCAGCGATCGAATGGCGCTTCTACGCCCTGATCGGAGCCATCGTTGCCCTGCTGCTGTTCTTCTTTGCCTTTGCCCTGCCCCGCCTCTTTAAATCCAGCGGTTCACCATCAAGAGCTGAAATCGCGAAAAGCGCCCTGGACGACACAACCACAGCCCCCGCCGATATACGCCCCTCCCGCGAATTGAGAAACAATGCGGCGGGAAAGGCCCAGGCCACGGCTTCCCGCAACGATCCGCGCAAAACCGGGCTGCCACCCGACCGGACCACCGGAACCGCTCCCAAAGCCCCTGCCAGGGCCTATTCACCCATTCCCTCCAACTTCGTTTACGTTCCGGATGGCTCCTTTGGCTTCAACCGCCTGAAGGACAACCCCAACGACAACGTTTTCCAGGACGGCTTTTACATGAGCAAGTATGAACTCACACAAGCCGACTGGAACAAATACATGATGCCGGCCGATGTGAGTACGGTGGGCGACAGGCTGCCCGTGGACAACGTCTCCTGGATAAACGCCATCCGTTACTGCAACGCCCGCAGCGAAAAGGAAGGCCTGGACCCCGCCTATCAGATCATCGGCAGCTCCGTCCGCTGCAACTTCAACGCCAATGGATACCGTCTACCCACCGAAGCGGAATGGGAAATGGCGGCCAAAGCAGGCGGACTCTACGCCTACAGCGGTTCGGACGTATTGGGCGATGTGGCCTGGTACCGTGACAACAGCGGCGGCAGGATCCGCACCGGAGGCGGAAAACAACCCAATGCCCGCGGCCTTTACGACATGAGCGGAAACGTGAGCGAATGGTGTTGGGACTGGTACAACTCCAATTACCCCACCACCCTGAACACCTTCATCAATCCCACGGGACCGGACTCCGGCTCCCAGAGAGTGATCCGCGGCGGCAGCGTACGCAACGGCGAAGGCACCAATCTGGGCATCCTCTACCGCGAGAAAGGCGATCCCAGCCGGGG
>CAYSAT010000039.1:0-27209 GCA_964429035.1 uncultured Candidatus Cloacimonadota bacterium
CATTCTTCTCCGGATGATCCTCGATTTGATCGGGATCAAGCCTGAAAAGATGCTATCGTTCGCCGAAGAAGCGTAAGCGGCTCCAGACCAAACCCAGGTAAACGGCCCGGACATTGCGTTCCGGGCTTTTTGTCTGTCCACGAATTACACGAATTCGCACGAATTGACGGGGTTAACAGGTGAACGGGTTAACGGGTTAACAGGTGAGCAGGTGACCAGGGGCTGCGCCAGGTTTGGAATCTGGTATCGCAAGCCACGCCGCTGTCATCCCGGCGTCCAGGATGACACCGAGGGAAAAGACTGGATCCCGGCTCGCCATCCCACTCCGTGGGTCCCCGGCGTCCGGGATGACACTAGATATCACTATCCAAGCCTTCCTTCCAGCCCCGCCGAGGTCCCCGGCGTCCGGGCCGCGGATCAGTTGTCGTCCGGTTCGTCCGGGGCTTGTTTATCCTCTTGCAGAGAGTCGTAGGTATAGGTGAAATCGTGGGTTCCGGCTTTGACCAGGTTCTTCATTTTATCGGCGATCAGTTCCATGGCGTCGAGGTAGTCGATGGTGTTGAGGCCACCCACGGGGTCGCATTCCGCCTGCTGGATCTGGAGCAGTATCTTGTCGCGGAGGTTGTGGTGCTGTTCGTTGATGCGGCCTTCCAGTTCGATGATCTTATACACGTAAAGGGGTTTGAGTTCCTCGAGGTAATCGATGGAGAGGTCGAGCATATCCAGCACCTTGGTATGCAAATCCTGGATCATCAAAACGAAATCGTGGCAAAGCGGATTTTTTTGCGCGGGGATTTGGGTATTGAGGATGCGGTTGACTTCCTCGGAGAAATCGCCCATCTTCTCGATATCGTTCACGGTGTGGAGCAGCGCGGGGATCTTGAGGATGATGGTCTCGGCGTTGGTGCGTTCGTTCACCGCCACCAGATAGCGGGTGATTTCTTTTTGCAGGTGGTCGATGGCGGCCTCGATCTTGTTGACGCGGTCCTGTTTCCGGTAGTTGTGGTCCCGAAACGCCTCGTAGGACACCATCAGGCTCATGCGCACCAGGCGCAGCATTTCGCGCATCTCTCTCAGGGACTGGTCGATGGCCAGATAGGAGTCGTTGACCAGGAGGTAATTCAAGTGCTTGGGTTCGCCCAGGGAGATCGTGTCTTCCGCGTCTTTGGGGATCAGGCGTTTGGCGATTCCCGCCAGGACACCAGCCAAAGGAAGCATGACGATGGTGTTCAGCACATTGAAGAACGTATGCGCGTTGGCGATATGGCGGGCCATGTTTTCTCCGGCGTATACGTTGCCGGGTGTGATGGCGTTGACAAAGGCCTTATAAAAGCCATAGTAGGTAAGAGTGGTGAAGATAAGAGTTCCGAACAAGTTGAAAAGGGTATGCACCAAAGCGACCCTACGGGCGGTGTTGTTGGCGCCCAATCCAGCCAGCCAGGCAGTGATGGTGGTGCCGATATTATCGCCAAAAACCAGGTAGAGCGCGCCCTCAAAGGGAATCAGTCCGCTATTGGCCAGCACGATCACGATTCCCACCGAGGCCGAGGAACTCTGGATCAGCATGGTGAAGATCGAACCAGCCAGGATTGCCAGCAGAGGGTATTCCGAGGCATTGGCCAGAATGTCCCTGGCCACCGGGGATTCCTTGAGGCCGGCCACCGAATGGGACATCACGGTCAAGCCAACGAAGAGCAGTCCGAAGCCCAGCACGATGTGGCTCCAATGCTCCATCCTGCGGCTGCGTTTGAGGAAGATGCCCACCACGCCGGCGATCACGAAAGCATAGGCGATATCGCCGATATTGAAAGCGATCAATTGGGCGGTGACGGTGGTGCCGATGTTGGCGCCCATCACCACGCCCACGGCTTGCTGCAAGGTCATGATCCCGGCATTGACGAGGCCGATGATCATCACCGAAGTGGCGGAAGAACTTTGGATCAGCGCTGTAATGCCCAATCCGACCAGAACTCCCTTGAAAGGGGTGTTGGTTACCTTTTTGAGGATACGCCTCATCTCACTGCCAGCCACGGCTTGCAGGTTGTCGCTCATCTTGGTCATGCCAAAAAGGAACAACGCCAGGCCGCCCAACAAATTCAGGACATCCAATAACGTCATAGGCTCAAATTCATCCTTTTCCGAGATGGTGAGATGATTTCCCGGACGGGATTTTGGTCAAGGATAATTTCAGGCTCACTATCTTACTTAGCGGGTGAGTGGGTCAGTTACGCCTCATCTCAATCTCAATGGTAAGCCCCGGAGGGTGCGACAGATGATAGCCCGGGGTGTAGCGAAGCGGAACCCCGGGTTAGGGGAAAACAGTTGTATGATGTTAATACACCCCACCCCCTCCCTTTGGAACCTGCAGAAAGACAGGTTCCAAAGGGAGGGAGTGGGGATTTCTGAAATATATTACGGCATCTCATGACCCGGGGTTCCGCTTCGCTACACCCCGGGCTATGTTATGTCGCACCCTCCGGGGCTTAGCACTTGATTTGTAAGGGAGCCTCTAAAAACTGGTGGATTTACCGGTGGCAGGCAGGACCTTTTTTAATTCCAATTGGCCTCAGAATCCAAAGATATAGCCTCTCAACAAGCCCGCAATCATCCCGCGATTGGTTTCGCTGATTTCTGGCGCCACGTGTTGAGCGGCGCGCTGGTGTTGAGCACGGCGCTGGTCGAAGCGGAGAATGCTGTTGGCAAGTGAGTTTTTCCATTGGAGGGGGTCCAGCGGCTGGATAGTCCGATAAGCAGCGATGAACTCCGCAGCCAGCGTTTCCATCCGGTCCGCGGAGAATTCGCCAGCCCAGAAAAGCAGAAGATGGGTGAGGTCGTCTTCAGGCCTGGCCAGCCGGGAATCCGAGAAATCCACAAAATGGAATCTCCCGTTCCCCAACAGGATGTTGCGGGGTTGGTTGTCCCAGTGGCAGAGGCAGTTTTGGCCGTTCCGGGTGCTGAGATGGAAGCTGGCGATGGTCCGCGCGAGCAGGCCAACCGTGCAGGTGTCCAGGGGGCAATCCAGATAGGGGAGGCCGCAGACGCGTTCCAGCCTGATCCACTCCGGTTCCCGAAAATCAATCAGGCGGGGCGTCATCTCCAGGCCCAGTTTATAGACCCCCAGTTCCCGAAAGTAAGCTTCCGGATCGGCGAAGCGCTTGACTACGCTGCCTTCCAGCAGTTCGACCCGGTGGGAAGCCTTGGGCATGAAACCAGGCTCAATCGACGGGGAAACGCCGGATCTCGTTTTTCTCGAAGAGGGGGACGAGGATCTCGTTGGTCAGGCGGTTGTAATAGATGTCCGCCGGGCTGGAAATCCCGCTTTGCCAGATCAGCGTGCGGTTTTGTTCCTGCGGGATCTCGAGGATGGATTTCTCACCCCAGGAACTGAAATAGATCCTGCCCAGGTCATCGATCGTGATCCCGTCCAGGTTGTCGTACAGCGTAGTGCGGAAAACGCTGAAACTGTGCTGGTCCAGGTTGTAGGCCAATACAGGCGACCCCGGCTGGAAACACACGATGAACATTTGGCGGCGGGGATAGTCGTAGGCGATGCCGTTGGGCGCCTGCAAAAGCGGGGAGGCGGCGCTGCTTACCTTTTTGGTGGCGGGATCGAGGATGAAGAGTTTGTTCGCGGCTGTATCGGTGATATAGAGCAAGCCGGTGTGATCGGCGGCGATGTCGTTCAGCAGTTTTGCCCCGGGAATGGGGATCGTGGCAGTGATTTGGGCTGTTTTCAGGTCGATCGCCCTGACCTTGTCGTTGTCCGCCACATAGAGCCGGGAAGGAAGCAGGGCCAAACCCCGCGGCTTATCCAGGCCTTGCTTGAGAAACACGCCGTATTTGCCGGCGTTATCCAGGCTGAGGATCTTTCCATTGCCGGTATTGGAGATCAGGAACCGCTTGCCGGATTCATCGTAAACGATGCTTTCGGGGTTGTTCAGCCGGGGTTGCGCCAGCAGCCTGAGGGCCACAAAAGCCGCGCCCAGCAACAGCGCGATGAGGCAGAGGATGAGGACGCTCCGGGATTTGATTCGGGACATGCTTGCTCCTATTCCTTGTGTTTCCAATTGCAGCCGCCAGGCGTGTCGTTAAGTTCGATTCCCAAGGCGGCAAGGTCGTCCCGGATCGCGTCCGAGAGCGCCCAATTCTTGTTGTTGCGGGCTTCCTGCCTGTAGCGGACCAGCAGTTCGATCAGTTGGCGCGAGAGATCCGGAAGCGTGGCTTCTTCCAGGCAAGCCAGGTTTTGGAAAAACCCCAGAACCCCGCCCAATTGCACCAGCAGCAAGGCCGCCTGTTCGCGCTGCGGCCTGGGCAACTGCTCGTTCTTGACGTTACGGGCAAGGTCGAAGAGCACGGCGATCGCCTTGGCGGAATTGAGGTCGTCGTCCATGGCCTGGATGAAGGCCTCTTTCTGCGGAAAATAGGTGTCGTCCGGGATGGCGCTGACGTTCTGGAAGCCGATGCTCTTCAGGGCGGAGTAAAAGTTGTTCACCGCCCGCTCGGATTCCTCGATGATCTCGCGGTTGAAGTCGATCGGGGAGCGGTAGTGCTTGGATAGGAAGAAGAAGCGGACCGCCTCGGCGCTGTGTTCGCGCAGGATGTCGCGCGCCGTGAAAAAGTTCTTCAGGCTCTTGCTCATCTTCTCGCCGTCGATGTTCAAAAAACCGTTGTGGATCCAATAGTTGGCGAGCGGTTTGCCAGTGAGGGCGCGGGCTTGGGCCAGTTCGTTTTCGTGGTGGGGAAAGATCAGGTCGATGCCTCCGCCGTGGATGTCGAATGTGTCGCCCAGATATTTGCGGCTCATCACCACGCATTCCGTGTGCCAGCCGGGACGCCCTTCGCCCCAGGGGCTTGGCCACACGGGTTCGCCCGGTTTGCTGTGTTTCCAGAGCGTGAAATCGGCTGGATGGCGTTTCTGGAAATTCTCGTCCACACGGGCCCCAGCCAGCTGGTCCTCGGTTTTCTTGCCAGACAGGCTGCCGTATTCGGGCAACGCGGCAGTGTCGAAATAGACGTCGCCTTCCACTTCGTAGGCGTATCCTTTCTGCACCAATGCGTCGATCAGGGCGATGATCTCGTCCATCACTTCGGTGGCCTTGGGTTGATGCGTGGGCGCTTTGATGCCCAAGGCAGCGCTGTCTTCCAGAAAGGCGCAGCTGTATTTGGCGGCGACTTCACTGAAGGGGATGCCCTCATCGATGGACTGGCCGATGATGCGGTCGTCGATATCGGTGATGTTCTGCACATATTCCACGTCATAGCCCCGCCACTCGAAATAACGGCGCAGGACGTCGAAGAAGAGGAAGGCGCGGGCGTTGCCGATATGGAAGTAGTTGTAAACGGTGGGTCCGCAGGCGTAGATTTTCACTTTGCCAGGTGTGAGGGGGACAAACTCCTCTTTGGTTCGGGTGATCTGGTTATAGATCTGCATGGAGGGTTTCCTTAGTTGTAAATTACCAGGCGCTCGGTCTGTTCGGCTTTCTTGCCGGGTTGCGCGGCGCGGATCTTGACGAAATAGGTGTTGTTGGCCAGGCGGTCGCCTTTCGCGTCCCTGCCATCCCAAGCCACGGCGTTGAAGCCTTGCCGGCCGTTCGCCTTGATAGTGTGGATCTTTTTGCCTGCCACGGTGTAGATGTCCAGGGTCACATCAGCATCTTGCGAAAGCATGAAAGTGAAGCTGGCGCTCTTTTGCATCGGATTGGGATAGATCAGGAAGCGGTCGATGGCCAGGTCGCCGCTTTTCTTCACCAGGAAATTGGTGGTGGCCACCGAGGGCTGGTTGAAGTTGTCGAACGCGATCACTTGCAGGGTGTGCGCCCCCTCGGCAAGGTCGCTGAATGAATAGGTGAGCAGGCCCTGGGTGTGGGAATCCAGGTCGTAGGTGAAATAGTTCGAAGCAGGGATGGGCTGCAGGGAGTTGTCCAGAATCAGCAGGATGCTGTGTCCGGAGCTGCCGGTGACGTTGATCCCATTGCTGTCGGAGATCCTGGCATAGAGGGTGGGATTGACCCCCACGCTGTCTCCCGGGCGGAAATCCATGCTGCCGAGATAGAGCTGGATTTCCGGGGCGTCGGGATTTTCCGCCAGCACGGCCTGGTCGCTCAGCTGGAGGGGGTGGTGGTAGTTTACGAAGTCCTGCTTCAGCGCGGGATCCCAAAGGTATGCTACGATAAGTCCGGTTTCGCCGGTGCTAACGTCGTCCGGGACGATGAACTCAGTGTCGTATTGTCCTCCGCTGACGCTGGCGCTGCCTTTGAAGAGCGTGGAACCGCGGTGGCTGACGTGCGTTTGCCAATCCAGGTTGTATTCCGGCTCCGTGTTGAAGACCCTGATCTCGCTGGTCCCGCTATACGCGCTGGGTGCGAAAGAGCCGGATATCTGAGCCGTGTCCCTGGCGTGCAGAACTCCTTCCGGATCCGGGTTCACGCTGCCCTGCACCGCCATCAGGCTATCCCTGGCCGGAGGTATCGCTTTCAGCAGGGGGTCGCCCAACAGCACATAGACGGCATCGTTTTCATTGCTGGAAGATTGGAGTTTGGCTCCCAATATCGAATAACCCAGGGGATTGCGTTTATTGGCAAGGTATTCCATCAGGGTTTGCATCATGGGCGCGTTGAGGTAGGGATTGCTGATCCGGGTGGCGGAGTAAGAGGCAATGGCACCCAGATTGTTTAACAGCACGGTTTTCTGGCCCAAGCTCTCAAAGCCCCAGTAGTCGAAATGGGACACGCTGCAGGAAGCTGCAAGGAACAGGGGGAGTTTGTCCGGATTCTGGAAACGGCCCATGTCCGAAGCGCCGTTGAAGTAGTCTTCCGCGCCCAGGTTGTCGTATGCGCCGTGCCCGATGTAGAACCACACCAGGCGCCCTTCATTGATCGCGGAAAGCATGGCGTCCCTGGCAGCGGGCTTGTTTTGATACTCATCGTAGGGGTATTCCCAGGCAAAGATCTTGTCCGCCAGGATGCTGGGATGGATGCCGTCGGCGGCTTCCTGGGTCTGGCGGGTATGGAGGTTCTCGTAGTAATCCTGGCTGCCGTTGAAGAGGTCGTCGCCCAGCAGGACCATGGAATTGCGCCACCAGCCGCTTTGGGGGTTCCGGTGGTAGTTTTGGAAATTGCCCAGCATGTTGTTCAGTTCGTTTACGCTGCTCACTGGATAGCGTCCAACCGCCAGTTCCGGAAAGGCGGATTGGGTGAGCATGGCAAAGTAGTCCTCGGACGTGGTGTCGCCGCGCTGATAGACAACAACCTTGTTTTTTACGGCGGCCTGTCCGGAAAAATTGCGCCAATCGATCGAGCCCAGGCCCAGCAAGGTAACGGAAGTGAGGCGGGGCTCCGGATAATCCTGATAAGCGTAACGCAGGAACTGGCGCAAGGCCGCGGGATCCGGATGTCCGCCATTGAATTGGTTGAAGATCTCGCTCTGTTTCACCACCAGGCTGTGTTTGCCCAGGTCTTGCCAATAGATGTCGGCCAGGCTTTGCGCCTGCGCTGCGAAATCGTCGGCGGCGATGATCACGTTGTCGATCTGCGGGGGATTGACCGTCAGGTCCCGGGGTTCCAGAAAACTGATGTTCAGCGGCGTCCAAAGTTCGGAATCCGCGCTCAGGAAGTAGCGGGTGTCAGCACTGCCGGAGGCCACGAAGTAGGCGCTGCCTTGGTTTGCCTGCAGGGGAACGATCGCGGCCTGGTTGAACCCGCCGGCTTGATACACATAGGTGGAGGAGGAGCCGGACAGGTTGTAACGCACCGGCACTCCGTAGTTCAGCGCTAGTTGGTTGACGCTGTTCTGGCCTTCGCCTTTGTTGATCGCTCTGCCGTGGTCAAGCGTGAACCAGTTGAGGAAGAGGTTGTCCGTTTCGCCCCGGTACACTTTCAGGCGGATCACATTCACTCCGCTGGTGAAGCCCGAAACCTGGCGATAGAAGGTGTACCTGCCTTCTCCGAACCATTTGAAGAGCAGCGATCCGGTGGTATCGGCGGGCACGGGAACGTTGTTGATGTAAACCTCGATGTTGTGCCAGATATCGTTGCCGCCTTCTTCCTGGCGTATCTGGAAACTCAGGTATTGGGAGGCGGAGGGTTCTACATCGCTCAATTCCAGCTCGAACTGATACTCCGCGGTGGAGTTGCCAAAGAGGCGGGTCATGTACCAGTCGAAACCGGTGATCTCCCTGCGCTGGCTATCGGTTTCCAGACGCGCCTGATGCGTGGATTTGGAGGTTTCGGCGGTCCAATCGCTGAGGGTAGGCAGGGTTTCCATGCGCAGCGGGCTGCCGTCGAATTCGCCGCCAAAAGTGAGCCAGTACACGGTATTGCCCGAGTAGGGATTGTAGTAAGTGGGATTGGTCTGCAAGCTCTGGTTTTTGGCCACTCCATCGCGGTTTGTGCCAAAGAATACGATGTAGTCGCCGGGGTCGAAACTGCCATCCGTTTCTCCCACAACGCGGATCGGCACTTCCACGAAGGGGTTGCCCGCGTTGTTGATGGCAAAGGGCAGCAGCACGCCGCCGTTGCTGAACAGCCGGAAACTGCGGGGATCGATGTCCGCGAGGGGAAAGCCGCTAAGTTGGGAAGGCGTGAGTTTGTACATGCCGTCCCGGTCGGTTTCCAGGCGCAGCCAGTAATCCGCGCGGAAAAATTCGGCGTGGTCGACCTGGTACCGCTGCACCTGGCGCCACAGGCGCGCTTGCTCCGGATTCAGCACCTGGCCCAGCAGCAGATCGGTGAGTTCGTCGCCGGGTTCAGAAGCGCGGAAGCTTGTATTTCCCAGGATATCCACGCGGATCAGGGCTTGCTCCGTCACGGTAAGGGTCTTATCCCCATCATAAGCAAAGGGGTTGATAACCACAGGCGTGAAACCAGAGCCCCGGAAGAAAGCCGCGTCGCGGGTTTGGACGGTTTCCCTCGCCGCGCTTCCGTAGAGTTCGGGGTCGGGAGCGTACACGTATCGGGACATCTCGGGACCCGCGATAACCTGCGGGACCGGAAGCAGTTCCAATTCGATGTTTTCCCGGCGGACAGATGAACTGAGCAGAGACGCGCTGATGCTTCCATCGGGAGGAATGGCGATTTTGGTTTCGAAAAAGGGCAGCAGCGGAGCGCCTGGCTGAGCGTTGTACTGCATGCCGGGAGCGTCGATCCGGATATATCCATCCTGTCGGGTGAGCATGTATTCATCCAGCCGGAAATCCAGAAGGATATGGCGGTCGGACCTCTCCACCACGGTCACCGACGCGGTCAGAACCGTCAGCGAAAGCGCCAGCAGCGCGGTTGTGAGGAGTTTGTTCACTGCGCGCCTTTGTCCTTGAAGAGTTTCTCCAGGCCGGCGATCAGGGCGTAGAACAAGCCCATGAACACGAAGATCCCCGCCATGCCCTGCACCAAAATCAGCATGGCAGCGGAGAAATTCTGGGCTATGGAAGCCATTATTAGCTGAGTCATTTAAACCTCTTTGAACCGATCAATAATGATAAGCGCGGTTGTGGTATATCATCAGGGCCCGGTAGAGCTGTTCGATCAGGATCAACCGCACCATTTGATGGGTGAAAGTCATTGCCGAAAGGCTGAGGCACGTATTGGCCCGGGCTTTCAGTTGCGGATCGGCGCCATACACGCCGCCGGTAAGGAAAACAACCGTCTTCTCAGCAGATAGTTTAGCCAGAAAGGCGGAAAACTCAAGCGAAGTTTTTGTTTCTCCCGTTTCGTCCAGCAGCACCAGATAGTCGTCGGGGCCGATTTGTTTCAGGCAGAGCGCGGCTTCCCGGGATTTCACGGTGGCAATGTCGCCTGCCACGCGCAGACTCGTATCGGGGACCTCCGTCACTTCCAGCTTCACGAAGGCCTGCAGGCGCTTCCGATACTCCCCGATGCCCTGTTTCAGCCAGTCTTCTTTGGTCCTCCCGACCTGGATTATCCTCAGTTTCACCGGGGCATGCAAGCCAGGGCCATGGCCATGCACAGCATCTTCAATTCGCCGCGGTCTGCCCTGGAAGGAATGAGGATCGGAGCGCTGGTCCCCACCACCACATGCGCCACCCGGTAATTGCAATAGTAGGTGAGCATCTTGCCAAAGATGTTGCCGGCTTCAATGTTGGGAACGATGAACACCTCGGCGTTTCCAGCGACTGGGGATTCGACCCCTTTGATGCGCGCGGCTTCGATGTCCACGGCGTTGTCGAACGCCAGGGGGCCTTCCACAATGCAGCCCGGGATCTGGTTGCGGGCGTTCATGCGCGAGATGATGGCCGCGTCGAGAGTGGCCGGCATCTTGGGGTTGACGGTCTCCACAGCGGTGAGCAGCGCGACTTTGGGCATAGGGCTGCCCAGGCTGTGGGCCACCTGGACGGCGTTTTTCACGATGGCGACCTTTTCGTTCAGGTCGGGAGCCAGATTCACGCCTCCATCGGAAAGCAATTTCAATCCCTCCGGATGCTCATAGGCCAGAACATCGGAGATCACTTCACTCACGCGGAGCCCTTGTTCCTTGTCCAGAGCGGCGCGCAGCACCTGCCCGGAATCCGCCTTGCCCTTGAGGATGATGTCGCCTTTGCCTTCGCGGGCCAGTTGGACGCTCAGTTTGGTGGCTTTCACCAGGTCGCTGCCGGTATCCACGATCTCAAAATCAAAGCTTTGGCCGGGAGCCAGTTTTTGCAGCAGGGCCTGGATTTGCGCTTTATCGCCCACCAGCAGGCAATTGGCCAGCTTTTCCTGATGCGCCAGGATGGCGGCGTCCAGCACCGATTCCGTTTGCGCTGCCGCGATGATCACGGTGCCCCGGCGTCCTTGCCTGACGCTGGCCACCATTTCGTTGAAGTCTTTGTACATCCTTACTCCTCGGTGCTTCCTAAGTACTGTAGTTCTCTATGAATTCGTCCACCAGGCTGTCTTCTTCCGGCTGCAGTTCCGCCAATATCTTTTTCAGGGCTTCCTTTTGGATCTGGCGCACCCTTTCCCGCGAAAGTCCCATGGTTTCGGCGATCTGGGCGAAATTCTGGCTTTCCTGGTCTGCGTTGAGGCCATAATAGGTGCGGATGATATCCGCTTCCCGCTTGTCCAGCTTGTCGATGGCCTTGTTCAGGCGCTCGGTCATCCGGTCGCGGTGATACATCTTCTGCGGATCGGCCAGTTCTTCATCCCGGAGCAGATCCCGGGTGTCGAAGTTCTGATAGTCGCTGCCCTGGATAATGTCGTCGTAGGAAGTGGTCTCCACCAAAGTGCCCTGCAATTGCTCCACCGATTTCCCGGTTAGATGCATCACCTCGCCCAATTCCTCTGAGGAAGCCGACTCTCCGGTTTCGGAATAGATGCGTTCCTGGGTGGCTTTTACGCGATGCGCGGAACTGGATTTGCCCAGGGGAACGCGGATCAGCGAGCTCTTTTCGGATACGGCCAGCATGATGCGCTGCCTGATCCACCAGATGGCGTAGGAGATCAGTTTGATATCCTTGTCCGGATCGAATTTCTCGATGGCCTTGATCAGGCCGATGTTTCCTTCGCTGATCAGTTCGGAAAGCGACAGCCCCCTATTCTGATAACGGGAGGCGATCTTGACCACGAATTTCAGATTGGCCTGCACCAGTTTATTGATCGCTTCGATATCGCCGTTCCTGGCCCGGATGCCCAGATCGTGCTCTTCTTCGCGGCTCAGGGCCTTGAACTTGGAGATCTCCTTCAGATAGCTCTGCAGGGCTTGATCCGCGAATACGCTTTCCTTGTTCATCAGCGGGATGCCTAATTCAGGGGGGGCAAGACCTTGCGCGGATTGATGGCCTTGCCTTTGATGCGGTATTCAAAGTGGCAGTGCGAGCCGGTGGATTGGCCCGTGGAGCCCATGTACGCTATCATCTGGCCCTTCTGGACCTTTTCGTTAGCTTTCACCAGATTCCGCTCGTTGTGGGCGTATACCGTCATCACGAAATCCGGGTGCTCGATAACCACTACGTTGCCATAACCGCCCTGGACTCCGGAAAAGGCCACCACGCCGTCCAAAACCGCGTAGATCGGAGTTCCGCTTTTGGCGGCGATATCGATGCCCTTGTGCGGACGCCCGCCCCGCAAACCGAATTCGGAGGTGACGATGCCAGTGGTGGGCTTGATCAGATCGGTGCGGATGATATCGCTTTTTTGCAGCTCCGCCTCCGTCAATTGCAGGGCGCTGGCGCTGCTGCCGGCTTCAGAGGGAGAGCCCACCAGATATAGTTTCTGCCCCACGGAGATCTGATTGGATGTCAGGTTGTTCAACCTTTTCAGTTCGTCCACGGTCATGCCGTTGTTTTTGGCGATGCGGAACAGCGTGTCCTTTTTCTGCACCACATACACCTTTTGGACCACCACGGATTTCACGCTGTCGGCAACTGCCGTCGTGGCTTCCGCGGTTTCGGAAACTACCGGAGCCTGCACGGTTTCACCCGCCGGAACGGCTCCCGGATCGCGCACTATAAGTTTGTCGCCGGGATGGATCACGTGGGTCTCGCTCTCGAAGTTGTTCCACTTCAGCAAGTCGTTTAGTGACAGTTTGTTATTGACCGAGATGCGATAGAGGTTGTCCTTCTGCTGCACGGTGTAGTAATACTCTTCCGGCAGGTCCAGCCTGGGTCCGGAGGTACTTGCCGGCGCAGTTGCGGGAGCGGTTTCTGTGACTGGAGGAGGGGTTGGTTTGGGTGGAGGGGGCAGTTCTTTGATCTTCAGAGCCTGATTCACCGCGAGGTTGTTCCCGCTCAGATTGTTGAGGGTCTTGATCTGCTCCACGCTCACGCCATACCTTTTACTGAGGGCATACAGGGTTTCGCCCTTTTTCACCGTATGGGTCTGGAATTCGGCTGCCAGAAGCGCAGGCAGGATCAAGAGCAGCGCCAGCAACAAAATGCGCGGAAGCCCCGGCGAGGTTTTCACGCCAGGTCGCGGAGTCTGGGCTGCCAGTCTATCGTATTTCAAAATCATTATATTCAACCGTTGAGTTCAGTTCGCTAATGTCCAGAGACTGGACCAGGATATACCGGTTGGCGGAACGTAACATAGCGCAGAATTGCAAGAAACGTTCCGGAGCGCCTGAGGCGACTATCTGGACAGTGCCATCGCGCAGGTTCCGGACGTAACCCGTGATTCCGCAATCTTTCGCGCAATCATGGGCATAGCGCCGGAATCCGACGTTTTGCACCCGGCCACTGGCGATAATCTCCCAAGCACGCATATTCTGCTCCATTTCCAGAAGTATCGCTTTATATTTCAACTCCCGATATTTGTCAAGCATTCGTTTCAGAAGCCGGATAAACCGCCTCCAATACGGCATCAAGGGGGGTGGAAACGGCTGAAACAGCGTTGCTGCCTGCGCGTGTGACTCAGGGGCACGCTCTGGTGCTAGTCTGGGAAATGACTCTGGGTGCTTTGGGATGCTGAGATCTCCCAATATTCCACTTTCCAGATTTTGAGCCGCTCTGGGGGGGTGCGGTCAATCACTTGTCAATCACTAGTCAATCACTAGTCAACAATTGAGAAGTGATTGACTAGTGATAGACAAGTGATTGATTGCTAGAGGCGGGAGCCAGGCAGGAATCACCTGTGGCACAAGATAAATCAGGATGATAGATTAGCTTGGATTAGGATAGATGACGAGTTAGAATCGTGCGGAACACCGGATTTATCCGGTCGGTCCACCAGATTCATCTGGTTTTTGATCGTATCACCCAACCACCTTTGTGCAAGATGTTCTTAACATCCAAAGGCCAGATGAATCTGGCGGTCCGACCGGTTAAAACCGGTGTTCCGGCAGGTGCTGACAAGGACCTCTTTATCTTGCGTTAGATGTTATCCGGACAGATTGATTCCCGACCCTCTCAAACTCCAGTGTGATGCAATATCTCCCAGGGTTTCTTCAGCGCGTGGGTCATCAGGATCCGCTGTTTGCCGCTCAAGCCGTCCGGAACGAGATCCGCATACTCCTCCAGCACGAGGTATTTTTGGAAGGGCAGGCCGGTCTTGTCACTGCATTCGTCCAGGATGTTGATCCCCTTCTGCATGACTTCCAACGTAGTGTGTTCCATCAGGTTGTTGTTGCACACGTACTCGGTGATTTTCAGTTTGGAGGCGAATTCCAGATTGGCTTGCATTTGCAGGATTTCCTCGACGCTGGTGGTGAACGGGCGGAAGGTGTTCACCACAAAGAGCATATCGTAGCCCCTGGTGTTGATCGGATCGACAAAGCGTCCCAGAGCGCGGCATCCGGCGGGATCGCCGCCCACATCCAGGATCACGGTCTGGGCGCGGTTTTCGATGGCGCCTTTGATCCGCGGCGAGATCATGGGCAAGTCCGCGTGCCTGAACTGGCCTTCGGGCGCGATCACTTCGATGCCCAAATGGGCAAATTCGTCGCGGACGTCGCGGGACCGGAAATAGGGATTCACCACGTCCAGATCGGCCAGAACGACCTGATTGCCTGAGTGGTTGAGGCTTTGGGCGAGGTGGATGCTGAATTCGCTTTTCCCGCTGCCATAAGCGCCGATGACGATATAGAGATTGTTTTTCATATTTCCAAGAGAGAGCGTAATTGGTTGTAGTCCTGCGCGAAGGAATCCGCCAGGACCTTGATTTGCGGCAGCCATTCCTCGCTATCGGAATCGTAGATAGCGAAAGCGGCCATGCCCGCTGCTTTGGCGGCCTGGATGCCGGTGAGGGTGTCTTCCACCACCACGCAATGCTCAGGCGGGATCTGCAATTCCCGGGCGTTTTGCAGATAGATGTCTGGAAAGGGTTTGCCCAGCATGTGGGCGTCGCCGGTGACCACGGAACTGAAAAATTCCCAGATCCCGTTCTGGGAGAGCGCTTTCCGGGCCAGTTCGTAGGAATTGCTGGTTCCCAAGCCCAGAGGGATGCGCGCTTCATGCAGCGCCAGCACCAGTTGTTGGGCTCCCGGCTTAAGTTTCACGTCGTGATCGTAGTGCCAGCCCACCATTTCCGTCCATTCGCGCATGATGCTTTCAGCGCTGTCGGGCAGGCCAAAACGGTCTTTGAAATACTGGGCGGTCTTAATGAAACTGTTGCCTTGCGGCAAGTGGTCAAAGAGGTCGCGGGGCACGGGGATTTCCCGTTTGGAAAGGAAATCCTGGTCCACCTGGCGCCACAAGCCCATGGAGTCGATGAGCGTGCCGTCGAGATCAAAGATAACCGCCCTGAACTTCATAAAAGCGCCCTCAATTCAGGTAAAACCAGCGCAGCGAGGCATGCACCGAGGCTGGCAAAGGATAGGCTCCGTAGATGGTGGAGTCGGTGATGTTCTTGTAGGAAACCAGAAACTCGAAGCGGTCGGAGATGCGCACTCCGGCCCAGGCATCGGCGATCAGGGAAGTATCGACCGTGAAAACGGGGTCGGTGGCGGTGTCGTAAGCGCTGTGGCCAAGCAGGGAAAAACCGGCGAACAGGGCGTTGTTATAGGGCAGCAGGCGGGCCAGGGTCAGATGGCTTTGCCAGGCGAGTTCCGGATTTTCATAGAGCGTTGTGGCGGACTGCCAATTCACGCTGGGAATCCAGTCGAGTTTCCACTTGCCCCAGGTTTGGTCAACCGTGGCGCTTAGGCTCGCGTATTCCACGTTTTGAAGGTTTTCAGCGCTGGCGGAAGACGTCTTGTGCGCCGCGTTGCGCTGTCCCAGAGCCAGTTTCCAGTTCACGGCCCCGGCGATTGCGTGGCTCAGATAAATCCCCAGGTTCCGGGGTTCCTGCATTTCCACCCTGGGCAGGGAACCCGCGCCAGAATAGATATCGCCGGTGAAAGTGCTGCTTTCCGCGCCCTGATCACGGAAGCGGAAAAAAGCGCCGAGCTTCAGTTTATCGCCGGGATAATGGATGTCTCCGGCGACGTCGTAACGCTGGAAATCTTTGAGTTGCGCCAGCAGTTCACTCGCTAAAAACCGGGTTGTGTAGTTCAGGGAAAGGCTGGCCAGATCGGCATAATCCTCTGGAACGAGCTGGAAATTCCGCTGCGTGAACATATGCTCGTAAGCGGCCCTGGCTTGCAAACCGCCCAAAGTGAGGTCTTTCCAGGCTTGCAGGTGCAGGGCGTCGTTGTGCAGGGTTTTCAGGAATCTTTCAGAGCGGGCGGTGTCGTTTTCGTTTAACAGCGCCAGGTTCAGCCAGGGCGTATTCCAGGCGGCGTAAAGCGTCCGGTAGTTGCGTTCCACCGGGAAATTGCCATCCTGCCAGTATTCCGGCTTTAGCGTGAGTACCGACATTTTGGAGGAGTTATCCGCGAAACCGAGGTCCAACGTGGTTTTTCCCCAGGGGACGCGAAGGAAGAACTTCATGATGCTGAGGCTGGAACGCTCTTCCAGCCAGGATCCGCCCTGGACCAGGAAATCAAAGCCCAGATAACAGCCGGGCACTCCGAAGAGCGCGTTCTTTTTCAGCGCGCCGCGGGCAAAACGGTGTTCGTTGTCGCCCAATCCGGCTTCGATATCGCTGAGCAGGACCCCGTAAGGATAGAGGTTTTCCGTCCATGCGTCGCTTAAAACTCCTTCCTGCCTGGACATCAGGCCTTGCAGATAGTTGTCATAGACAGCCCGGGAGAAGATCGCAGCGTGGGGCTGGAAACCGTTCACAAAGAGCGGCGCGGACTCGTTGAAACGCCGGTGGAAAAAGAATCCCGCGCGGTAGGGTTCCGGAGAGTGGATTGTGTTCGCGATGCCGGGTTGGGGAACCGGCGCGTGCTGATTGCGGGTTTCCCGTTCGAGTACTATCCAGGCCTCAATTTCTTGCAGCAAATCCTCTTGTTCGCGCTGGGAGAGCATGGAATCCGTGGGCGCGGCCGGGTTGATGCCCAGGATCACTTCCAATTGCTGGTTAGCGGCCAGCGAATCGGCCTGCAGCAGGTATTTGTAGGTGGCGAAATGCTCTGCCAGCAAGGGCGCGAGTTCATTTTTACCGTCCAGGATGTCCACCAGGCTCAGTGTGCTATCGGGTAACACCAGCACCTGTAAAAGCACTTCGGGAGGCTGGTAAGTCCGCGTCCAGTTGTCTGGCAGATCCAGAAGTTTGCCGCCCAAACGCACAGGCTCGCCCGCCGCGAAAAGGCTGGCGCAGAAAGCTCCGCAGAGGATGAGGCAGCTCAGGATCCTGGCCAGAAGTTTCACAGCCATCCTTGCTTGATATACCAGTCCAAAGTCTGGCGCAGCTTGCCTTCCAGGTCGGGGACGGGATCCCAGCCCAGGAGGCCGCGGGCTTTTTCGTTGCTGCAAACCCAATTGGGACCCAGCAATTCCTTCATCTTTTGGGAGTTGACCAGGCCGGTCCTGCCTGTAACGCTTTCCGCCAGGTCTCCGGCGTAGCCCGCGAGTTTGGCCAGGGGCTGGGGAATCCTCAGCGTCAGCGCCTTCTTGCCCAGCAGTTCTTCCACCAGGACCATGAAGCGCGACTGGGAGTAGGCCACTCCATCGGAGGCGAAAAAAAGTTGGTTGCGGGCGTTGGCGCTGGTGCAGCACAGGCGCAGGAACTCGCACAGCTCGGAGATGTGGATCAGGCTCAGCTGCTGGTCCCGGCTGCCCAAACTGAATTTCACTCCGGATTTGATGCTCTTGAACAGCTGCAGAAAATCCCGCTCGCCAGGTCCGTAAACCGAGGCTGGACGCACGATGGTCCAGGCTTGGGCGCATTCCGCGCGGATGATCCGTTCGCTGAGTGCCTTGCTGCGTCCGTACCAATCCACCGGGGCGGAACTTTCGTCTTCGCTTACGGCCCGGAGTTCTGGAGTGGGGCGCGAGGCGGCCTGGCTGCTGATGTAGATTAAGCGCTGGCAACCAGGATTGCGGTTGCAGGCTTCCAGCACCTTGCGCGTGACGACAACGTTGGCAGCCAGCATCTCAGAGAATGAGCGGGTGCGGGTTTTGCCGGCATTGTGGACCACGATCTCAGCATTGGCAAGGGCGGAAGCAAGATCGGCGGGGGAGAGGTAATCGACGGGGCGGACTTGCACGCCGGGATCGATCTGGCCGGAATCCGCTCCAGGCCTTACAACTGCCGTGGTTTCCCAGCCGAGAGTGTGGAAGTAGTTGGCAAGATTGCTGCCCACAAATCCATTGGCTCCCGTTACGGCAATTCTCATCATCCTTCCCTGCTTAGGTAAAACATGGTGGGCGCTAAGGGACTCGAACCCCCGACATCATGCGTGTAAAGCATGCGCTCTTCCAGCTGAGCTAAGCGCCCACTTGATCTTTCAAGTTGGTCGGGGTGAGAGGATTTGAACCTCCGACTCCTGGTTCCCAAAACCAGTGCGCTAACCGGGCTGCGCTACACCCCGCAGTTGAGCCACCAGAAAAAAAGGACCCTTTATTGTCAAGGTGAATCTGCCAGTCCCGGCTGGTCCGATTTTCTCCTTGACGGTTGGCGCGCCGGGATTATCGTAGCCCCCAAATTCTTCCGGGAGGTGATGCTGTGCGCAGTGTTGCTTTTCTACTGCTGCTGTTCATTGTGGCTGCCTGTTCCCAGCCCAGGGAACTGATTCCGCCCGACTCTCAGGATCCCGGCAAACCCACCATCATGATTGCCATGCTCAAAAAATCCCAAACTGCCTACAAGCAGGATCTGATCGCTTCGATCCGGGCCGATTACGGCGCCAGATACAATGTGCGGGTGCTGGAAGTGGGTAAACCGAAAGACCTGGAGGGGCAGGAATACGCGGCTTTGGTCGTGATGGAAACGCTCAAGGCCTGGCTGCTGTTCAATCGGGGTTTGAAGCAGTTTGCCAAGCTGCCGGATCAAAGCAAAACGGTCTATTTCATCAGCGCCGGAGATGCCCAATGGAAGTGGAAAAGGGAAGGCCTGAAAGTGGTTACGGCAGCCACCCCGAAGGCCAAAACCGCGGATAAGTATCCCGAGTTGAAGGCCGCGCTGGACTCCGTGCTGCAGTAGCCGCCGCTAAACTCCTGTCCGGACGATTTTTGCGGATGGGCAAGGTTTTTGTCTTGACAGAAGAGCGGCCTTTTAAAATGTGTCCACTATAGTTTTCCTGCTGTGGGGCATTAGCTCAGCTGGGAGAGCGCATGACTGGCAGTCATGAGGTCAGGAGTTCGATCCTCCTATGCTCCACCACAGATTTAGCGGTTTGTTCACCGTGTCGCCAGACCAGGATGGGACAAGCCGCTGTTTCTTTTTAACCGCCAAAACGAGGTAAACAATGGCCAACGGATCCTCTGGTTCCTTTTCTGATCTGCAAACTAAAGCCGGGCTGGCAAGGGCTGCCATCCTGAGCATGACCACGCTCGCCCAATCCGGGCATCCCGGCGGCTCGATGTCGTCGATCGACTTCCTGCTGGCGCTCTATCACGTGCTCCGCTACAATCCCCAGCAGCCCTTCCAGCCGGAACGCGACCGCCTGGTGGTCAGCAACGGCCACATCTCGCCCGGAGTCTATTCCGCGCTGGCTTTGAGCGGTTATTTTGAGCTCGATGTAGCCGTATCTCAGTTCAGGCTGAATGGCAGCGTGTTTGAGGGGCATATCGAGCGCGAGGTGCCCGGCGTGGAATGGTCCACCGGCAACCTCGGGCAGGGCCTTTCCGCGGGCTGTGGCATGGCTTTGGCGGCGCGGATCAACGCTCTGGATTACCACGTTTACGTGCTGATGGGCGATGGCGAACAGCAGAAAGGCCAGCTCTCGGAAGCGCGCCGCTTCGCCGCCAAATATGGATTGCGCAAGCTTACCGCCATCATCGACTACAACGGATTGCAGATCAGCGGCGATATCGCCAAGGTGATGCCGCAAAACATCCGCGCCAATTGGGAATCCGACGGCTGGCAAGTGCTGGAGATCGACGGACACGACTTCGCGCAGATTTTCACTGCCCTGGAAACGGCACGCAAAGCCGAACGCCCCGTTTTGATCCTGATGCGCACCGTAATGGGCAAAGGCGTTCCCTGCATGGAAAACCAAGCCAAGTACCACGGCTCGGCGCTCTCGGAAGAGCAATTGGACGAAGCGCTCAAGATTCTGCAGCAACCTAATAGATTATCCGAATACAAGAAACTGCGGGAGAAATTCAAGCCCCCGGCTAATGGCGTTAAAACTGCATTCAACGGTTGGAAATGCGAATTGCAGCCTGGACGCCCGGTTCTTTATGAAAAATCCACGGACAACCGCAGCGCCTGGGGCGCGGCGATCGCCGACCTCGCGGAAACCAATAAGCACACCTGCATGCCTATCGCGGTGGTGGATTGCGACCTGCAGACCAGCGTCAAAACGGCCGCTTTCGCCCAAGCCACACCAGATCGCTTCATCCAGTGCGGAATCATGGAACAGCACGCGGCGGTAATGAGCGGAGCGCTCTCCGTGTGCGGGATCCAGACCTTCTGGGCGGATTTTGGCATGTTCGGCCTCGATGAAGTTTACAACATGCAGCGCCTGAACGACATCAACCACACCAACCTCAAAGTGGTGCTCACCCATGTGGGCTTGGACGTGGGCGAAGACGGCAAGACCCACCAATGCATCGACTATATCGGCCTGTTGCGCAACCTCTTCGGCTTCCGCCTGTTGTGTCCCGCCGATCCCAATCAGACCGATCGCATCATCCGCTGGCTGATCAACAAACCCGGCAATTACGTGGTGGCCATGGGACGCTCCAAACTGCCCATCCTCCGCGATGAAGAGGGCCTTCCCTTTTACAAGATGGACTACGGATTCGAATACGGCAAAGCGGACATTTTGCGCGTGGGCACTCAAGGCAGCGTCTTCGTGACCGGAACGCCGGCTGGAGACGCCCTGGCAGCCATCGATTCCCTGCGCGAGGAAGGCATCTTCCTGCAGCTCGTGTATGTTTCCAGCCCCCTCAGCATCAGCGCCGGAATCCTGGCTACAGCCGCCAATACAGGCATCATCTTCAGCGTTGAAGACCACAACGTCCACAGCGGCCTGGGTTCCATCATCGCCGATCGCCTGGTGGAAGAGGGATTGGCTTGCCATCTGGTGAAGCTGGGAGTGTCCCACTACGCGGGTTCCGGCTCTTCGGACGCCCTCTACGCAAAGGCTGGGCTCGATTCCGTGTCCATCGTCAGCCGCATCAAAGCCGAGCTGGAAAAATAATCATTGACTGCCAGCCAGCCTGCCCCAATCGTGCTTTTAAACGCTAATATCTTGCCGAGGAGAGGATTATGACCAAAGTCCTGATGACCTTCAAGGAGCAGTGCATCGCTTGCCACGCCTGCGAAAGCTCCTGCTCCCAGCTCTATTTCCAGGCCGACGCTCCGGAACTCTCGCGCATCCGCATCACGGAAACGGAAACCCAGCCCCACATGAACGTCTGCAACCAATGCGGGATTTGCGTTCGCAGCTGTCCCACGCTGGCTCTCACCATCAATAGCCAGGGCGTGGTGATGGTGAACAAGGCGCTGTGCATCAATTGCTACATGTGCATCGCTGCGTGCCCCACAGGCTCGATGTTCCGCCAGAGCGGCGGCCTCACGCCTTTCAAATGCATATCTTGCGGAACCTGCACGAGCGCCTGCCCCGCGGATGCCATCCGCATCGAAGAAATCAAGGAGAAAACCCCATGAGCGACCGCAAACTGCTCGCAGAATTCACTTATGATCTGAAACCTGTGGATAAGGGCTACAACCGCAGAACCCTCTACATCGACCTCTCCGGAAAACAGATCAAAGCCAAGCCCGTGACCGATATGATGATCGACAAATTCGTAGGCGGCAAGGGCTTCGACCTCTATCTGATGTGGCACGGCGTGCAAGACGACACCAAGTGGAACGACCCCGCCAACGAGATCTGCATCTCCTTCGGCCCGCTTTGCGGCAACACCAGTTATCCCGGCAGCGGAAAGTCCATCGTCACCACCATCTCGCCGCTCACGGGCATTCCCGTGGATTGCAATGTGGGCGGGCATTTTGGGCCCTATGCCAAATTCTCCGGCTGGGACGCCATCGAACTGCAGGGCAAAGCCGACGAGGAAGTGATCGTCTATATCGACGGCGACCAAGGCGTGGTGCGCATCCTCAGCGCTCCGGACGCCGAGATCAACAGCCATATCCTGGCGGAAAACCTGATCAAGGAATTCGCCGACAGCGAGGACAAGCATCAGTTCGTCAGCGTGGTTTCCTCAGGCCGCGGCGCCGATCACGTCCCCATCTCCTGCCTCAATTTCTCTTTCTGGGACAAGCGCCGCAAGGTAGCCCGCCTCAAGCAGGCTGGACGCGGCGGCACCGGCATGGTTTTCCGCGATAAAAAGGTGAAGGCCATGGTGGTGAAATACTCCGGTTTGAAGGGCGATACGAACAATCCCGTCGACCTCGAAACCCTGCAAAAAACCGGGCTCAAACTGCATCGCGAAATCGAAGCCGGCGACTCCACCCAATGCCACATGCGCGAGATCGGCACCGCCCACCTGATGGAGATCATGAACGATTACGACCTCCTGCCCATCCGCAATTTCAAGTATGGCCAGATGCCGGAAGCGATCTCCCTGGCTTCCTGGGAATTCAAAAAACTCTTCACGCAAGGCCTTCCCGACGGCTGCTGGTATGGCTGCTCGCTTTCCTGCTGCAAGGCCGTGGACGGCTTTGTACCCCGCAGCGGTCCCTACAAGGGAACTCCCGTCACGGTTGACGGCCCGGAATACGAAACCGCGGCAGGTTGCGGCTCCAACCTCTGCATCTGGGATCCCAAGGACGTGGTGGAACTGAATTTCTACTGCGACACCTATGGCATCGACACCATCTCCTTCGGCACCAGTTGCGCCTTCGCCATGGAATGCTACGAATACGGCATCCTGAATAAGGAACGCACCGGCGGCATCGACCTCACCTGGGGCAACGCCGACGGCATCTTCGAACTGATCCATCAAATGGCGCGGGGCGAGGGTTTCGGCGTGGTCGTCGGCCAGGGCGTGCGCAAGATGAAAGAGATTTTTGCGCGCGAATACGGCGCTGATCCCCAGTTGCTGCAGGATATCGGCATGGAAGCCAAGGGCCTGGAATACTCGCAATATATGTCCAAGGAATCCCTGGCGCAGCAAGGCGGCTACACCCTCGCGCTGAAAGGCCCCCAACACGATGAAGCCTGGCTGATCTTCATGGACATGGTGAACAACCGCATCCCCACTTTCGAGGATAAAGCCGAAGCGCTGCACTATTTCCCGATGTTCCGCACCTGGTTTGGCTTGCAAGGCTTGTGCAAACTGCCCTGGAACGACATCGAACCCGCCAACAACGCCGAAACCGACGAACCCGCCAAGGTTCCCGAACACGTGCAAAACTACGTGGACATCTACACCGCCATCACCGGCAAACCCATGGACAAGCACGAACTGATCCGCCAATCCGAGCGCGTTTACAACTTCCAGAAAGTCTTCTGCATGAGGATGGGCAAGGGCCGCCGGATCGACGACGTTCCGCCCTACCGCGCCGTGGGACCCGTCACCGAAGAGGAATACCTTTCCCGCCAGGAACGCTACGACGCCCTGCTGCAAAGCAAACAAGGCATCGACCCCGCGGGAAAATCCACCCCGGAAAAGATGGCCCTGCTGCGCGCCTATCGCGAAGACCAATACCAGCAACTCATCGACGCCGTCTATAAACGCAAGGGCTGGACTCCCGCCGGAGTGCCCACCCCCGAGCATCTTGCCTCCATCGGCATGGATCTTCCCGAGGTGCTGGAAGTGGTGAAGCAACACTTATAGAGTATCAATCAACGAAGATAAATCAACGCCGGGACTCGTTTCCGGCGTTTTTGTTTCCTGCAGATGGACTCTGGCAACAACCGCAGATCTCGCAGAATAAGCCTCACACAGATTCCACAGATTGCACAGATCAAAGCCAATGATTTACAAGAGCATTGCACGGAGCCGGAACACTGCGTTTACCGGGGTCCTCGACAGACAACTTGTTGGCTGGTGGGGTGGTTCAGCGGTCGGTCCACTGCCTTCAGGCGGTTTTTATTAATATATGTGGCTCAAGTTCAATTAGAGTGGGTAAGCCCCTTGGGGGCGCCAAATGCGAAGCCCACAGTGGAGCGTAGCGGAACTGTGGGTATATGTGAACAATAATGGGGTTAGCCCCTCGGGGGCGATACAATCACCAGGAGTTGTTTGTGTCGCCCCCAAGGGGCTTAGTGTATCGTTTTCGGCCAGACCCACAGTTCCGCTGCGCTCCACTGTGGGCTTTGCTTAGTTCGCCCCCGAGGGGCTATTCTCTGGAGACCATTCTCTTGCAGGCAATCCGATTTACCCACCATAATTGAACTTGAGCCATATATGTATCATGCCTTTCCAAACTCCGAGCCAAATTGGAGGGAGGCCATAAATACCGCGTAAACGCGGTGGACCGACCGCCTGAAGGCAGTGTTCCGCATTATTCAACAGTCTCTTTACTATTTCTCTGGCTTTATCATCGTTTTTCCCATGCTATAATCGCAATCATCTGTGTAATCTGTGTAATCTGTGTGAGACCCTTTTTCTTGCTCCTGAATAAAATTCTTGACGTTTAACAAACATCCCCTAGCCTTGCAAACATCTGGCATCACCATACCACATGCCTGCAACCCGAACCCAAGGAGCCGCCATGAATCTCCGCTTATTTCTGGTTTTCTGCCTGTTCCTGTCAACGGCCGCCCTGGCCGCGATAGGCTACACCAGCGCTTACGTAGAAACGAACAAGCAGGTCGCCGCCGAACTGCTCGAGGAAGAGGACAACTACAAGCTCGAGGATGGCTATGGCAGCGGCAGCGTTTCCTCTCCAGCCTCCGCCAACGCTCTCACCTCCTACGACAAAGCCCGGGAGCTGCAGCTGTCCCTGCCCACCTTCGATCCCGTCTCCGATGCCGCCAGCCGCCTGATTTACAGCCTCATGGACGTCATCCTGATGCGCTTCAAGCAGCAGCTCTTCATCTCCTTCATCACGCAATGGAAAGAGGAATTGCTCATCTCAGAATACCGCTATCTCTTTCCCAACCTGGCCGGGCTGCTCACCAGCATCGACTCCTCGAACTTCCTTTCCTCCTTCGATCTCTGGCAGGCGGCGATCAAGGAAGACTTGCGCGCGGCGCCCTGGGGCACGCTGAGTTTCACCTACCAACTGCGCAAGGACGATCCCCAGCTCTCGGCGGAAGAACGCTCGCTGCTAAACGAATTGAACAACCTCATGGAAGACATCTACACCTTCCGCCATGTGAGCAATCTGGACGAATTCATCCTCGTTTCCACCTCGCGTGACACCCAACATTCCCAGTTTTTCCGGCTGATCGGAATCATCGCCAAAAACATGCTGGACGAAGAAGGAGCCTTCGTTTACGAAGATCTGGCCAGCCGCGTTGACGACCCCCACTGGCTGGGAATCTATCTGCAAAAGGTGCAGGCCGATCTGGATGAACTCAGCCTGAACAACGATTCCTTCCGCGTCACCCGCGTCAACTTCCCTTCCTACCTGAAATCCTGCTCCGCGGTGCTCGATTTCTTCGCCCAGCTCAGCGCGCCCGAACGCGTGGCGGATCCTGAATCCCAGACCACCGGCGAATACCTGAAACTGTATCTGAACACCTGCGACAAACTGCTCATCCAGTGGTCGCAAATCACCTCTTCCTATGTGGGCGACTGGGACGAGTACTACCGCCTCTTCACCCAGTACCGCTTCAAACTGGCGGGAATGGCGCGCCAGGTGGACGAACACGACGACAAAGCCCTGCTCAACACCCTCATCACCACCACCGTCGACCTCGCCCGCGAGAAAGGCTACATCACGCTTTCCTACGGCAGGATGCTCAATCTGGTCTCCACCATCGCCCTCACGCCCGATTCCGCCGAAGTGAACTACCGCGACATCATGGACGCCGCCTTGGAGCCCGTGGGATCGTATTCCTACAAGCGCCAGGCGGATTTCTCCGTGGTTCTGAACAGTTACCCCGGCTTGGGCGGCGGCGCTGAAACCCTCTCCTGGAAAGGATCCGAAGCCAAAGCCGTGGCTGGCTTGGCGTGTCCCGTGGGCTTGGAAATGAACTTCGGACGCAACTCCACCGGCGTGCGCGGCCTCTTCCTTTCGGCGTTCGACCTCGGCGCCGTGGCCAGTTACCGCTTCACCGCGGGGGATTCGCTCGATCGCGGCGCGCCCCAGATCGGCTGGAAACAACTGGTCTCCCCGGGCCTCTATCTGCTGCTGCAGAAGCGCGAACACCCCATCACCCTCGGCCTGGGCATGCAGCTCACCCCCGACCTCCGCCAGATCAAGGAAAACAGCGTCAAGGTCGAAAAGAACGCCCTGCGCCTGGGCGCCTTCGTCAGCGTGGACATCCCCCTCTTCACCTTCTACGTGAAACACGACTGGATGCGCAACTCCAAAGCCAGGTCCGACGCGGATGCACGGGTGCTATCCAGGGATTGAACTGCTGCCTTCCTGTAACATAGTTTTGTAAACTGTTGTGACCTCAGGACTCCGTCCTTGGGTCTGCGTTTCCTGCTGCGAATAGTTCCGCGGATGCAATCCGCAGTACACAACAGGATGCAATCCTATGCTAAAAGTGGTCCTCAGCGTTTACGCGGTTTTTTTCAACACAGAGGCACGGAGGCACGGAGAGGAAGAGCAGAGAGTAAAGATGGCGTCCACGAATTACACGAATTCACACGAATTGGAGGGGGGGGAAGGGGAACAGATGAACAGATGAACAGGGGCTGCGCAAGGTTTGTGCTCCTCATACCCCAGCACCAACGCAGTCATCCCGGGAGCAGTTAGTCATCCCGGGCTTGACCCGGGATCCAGTCTTTGAGAGCATTCCGCCAGTACCAACGTTGTCATCCCGCGCTTGATCCGGGATCCAGTCTTCTGTCTTTATTACCCTACGTTGTCTATGTTGGGAGATTGAGTGTGATTTGGCATCTCAAAGACTGGATCCCGGCTCGCCATCCCGCAAGCGGGGACCCTGGCGTCCGGGATGACACCGTGTCTTACTATCGGAGCCTTTCCTCCAAACCCGTCAGTGTCATCCCGGGTCAAGCCCGGGATGACAGCGCCGCTACATTTCCCGCGTCAGCGTCTCACACCCGCTCACAGGCGCCAAAAGGCCATCTTCCACGGCGCGATTGACCGAAATGCAGGGAAGGTTCCACTCGTAGATTTGCGAGCGCGTAAGGGTGCTCAAATCGACGCTCACGGGGTTTTCCCCGCCCTGGGTGCCGTCGTATTTCTTCGCCAGGGCGTACATGATCTTGTAGAACACGTTCAGCCAGTTGGCGTAGGGTT
>CAYSAT010000040.1:0-26987 GCA_964429035.1 uncultured Candidatus Cloacimonadota bacterium
TGGCAATGTAGGCGCTGCGTACGCTGTAGACCGTGCCTTTCTTCACGAAACCGCCGGCGTTGCTATAGGTGATGTTCTCAAAATAGGAGATCTTGTTGCCGATGATATCCAGCAGATGTTCGATCAGGTTCTCGGCGGTCATCAGTTCGCCGGTGAGGATGTGTTCGCCGCCGGAACCATGGGTATCGAAGATAACGGTGCCATATTCGGCGAGGTTGTTCAGCGAAGCGATGGTGCATTCCTGGTTGGTGAGCGAGACCACATTGAGGTCGAGGTCGCTATTGCCGAAGATGGTTTCCAGGGTAGGCCGCATGTCGATGCCGAAGGCGTTTTCAAAGGGCGCCCAGATCAGCACGTCCTTGTCCAGGATGGCGTTGGGATCCACGGTTTTGGGCAGGCTCCAGTTCACGTAGGGCGTCATGCCGGCGTAGGGATTCACGCCGCGGGTCTGTTTGTGCAGGGGAAGGCCGGTTTGTTGGCGGGTAGGGGTTCCGGAGCCGCCTTTTGTGATGATGTAGCCGTCGGCGTCGGTTTCGGAGAAGATGACGCCGCTGGTGATGCCGCTGGTGTAGGTGATCTGCAGGGAGCCGTCCACTTCCTCGACGGAAGCCACGCCTTCCTGATCTTCAAACCAGTCCTTGAGTATGGCCACGCCCTGGCCCAAACTGGTGGCTGTGCTGGCGTTGAGCACGTCGTCGATCTGGTCGTAAGTATCGGTAAGTACGGCGATGTCGGCTGTGGACATGGCTTCGAAGACGTTGACCCGGAAGAGCGGCGAGTAGTTCGCCACCTTGGTTCCGGTGTAGGCTACCACGCGGTAGAGGAAGGAACCGGGATCCTGCTCGTAGATGCCGATGTTGCCGGAGTAGAGGCCGTCTCCGGAGATCTCGTCGTTGTTGCCCAAATTGCCGTCGTCATACAGGTCGCCCACTTCCTGAAGCACGGTCAGGTCGGCATTGAGGCGGGCCAGTTTGACCGAGGTGATGGCTTTTCCGGCTGCTGGCTGCAAAGCCTGGATGACTGCCGTGTAGCCGGTTTGCCCGGCGAAGTAGTTGCTTTGGCCGAAAGTGGGCGCGCTGGTGAATTCCACATCCGTGTTCCGCGTCACCCAGAGCGTGTCTTTGGCGGCGTTGCCGGCTTTGTCCTTGGCTTCGCAGACTATGGTGTTTTCGCCCATTTGCAGGGTCAGGTCTTCCAGCGACCAGGCTGCTTTGCCTTCGGCGGAAACCCAGGAGCCTCCGTTGACGCTGATCTTGACGGATTTGAGCTCTTCATTGTCCGCCGCGGTTCCAGCAATATCAAGGGTCGCGCTGGTGGTCGCCCAGGAGAAATAGGACGTGGGGGAATTGATCAACAGGGAGGGGGCTTCCTCGTCGTCGGAAGGCATCAGCCAATCGCAGGCGCTGAGGAAGAACATCAAACCGAGCAGCAGGAGCAGGGAAGTCCGTGCCACGTTTTTCATACTGAACTCCTTCAAGGGTTATGGGTTTGCATACAAAGGTCCGGAGCCTTACTCCGGCATCAAAACGAACTCCGCAACAGAAAACCGGGCAATAATACTCTGTCAAGGAAAAATTCCCGCCGCCGGAATATTTGACGCTCTGGCAAAGGCCGGCCAGATAGTCCTTGACAAGATGATGCACCATTTCAGAGGGAAGAAAAAGAACGTCAGGATGGTTGGCAATGGACTTTGATTTTGCTGTCCGTTTCGGTAATCCCAACATTCCAGATTACCTCAAGGTGTTGGAATACGCGAGCAAGTTCAGAAAATACACGCCGGCTGGTTCCGGATCGGGGCTGCACCTCGTGGAAACCAGCAATCACGAGGCTCTGGCCAAGTTTGAGGTATTCCGCAAACTGCTGGATACCATTCGCGACTGGGATTCCGCCAGGGTAATCCACGATCAGGCCGAGTTCCTGCCCGCGGAGTTTTCGCTGCCGGAAAAGTACGCGGTGGCAGCCTGCCATCAGGGCTATCTGGCCGCGGAAAACCAGGAGCAATACTGCGACAGCAAAGACCCCCAATGCTGGGGCTGCCGTTTGTTCAGCGGGATCATCCTGCGCCACGCCAAAACCCCCTTCGATAAAAACGCCAGATACTGGTACCAGTGGGGGGAATTTGTGGATAAACACACCTGGCGGATCGACAAGGAAGCCCTCACGCGGGATCTGGAAAAGATCGTCGGGAAGTTGAGTTTGGATTTCTGCCCGGTTTTCCAGCTGCAGTTTTTCCGCAGGTATGTGGCGGCACTTCCGGCGCTGGTGCATCTGGCGGATTCCCATAACTGGAGTTTGGTGTATCTGAACGACGCCAGCAACATCGCCAAACGCTGGGAACCTGTTGGCATTCAGCACCGGGGGACCACGTCCGCCGAGGAAACTGACGGCGCGTCGCCTGGCTTCGGTTCTGGGAACTCTGGAGCGGAAGGCAGGCCGAAAGACATTGCCCAAAGTTCCGATGCCCAAAACCTGAGATACGTTCCCGAAACCAGTTTTGCCGATATCGGAGGAGTGGACGAGATCATCCAGAACATCCGGATCGTGGTCGAACTGCCCATCGTGAAACCCCAATTGTACGAGCATCTGGGCGTGAGGCCCTATCGGGGGATCTTGCTCTGGGGAGACCCCGGCAACGGCAAAACCCTCATTGCCAAAGCCATCGCGCACGAAGTCAATGCCCATTTCATCCCCGTTTCCGGACCCGATATCCTGAACAAGAACTTCGGCCAATCCGAAAAGAACCTGCGCGACATCTTCGATGAGGCCAGAGACTACCAACCCTCGGTGATCTTCATCGACGAGATCGATTCCATCGCCCAAACCAGGCTTTCCGGGGAATCCTCGAAATGGTATTCCACGGTGGTCAACCAACTGATGTCCCTGATGGATGGCATCAAGGACTACGGAAACGTCACCGTACTGGCTTCCACCAACCGTCCCGACTTGCTTGATGCGGCCTTGCTGAGGCCTGGACGCTTCGACTACAAACTGGAGATCCGCAAGCCCAATCTGCCCGGCTGCAAAAGGGTGCTGGAGATCGCGACCCGGGGCATGCCCCTGGACGACGATGTGGACCTGTTTGCCTTTTCGGAAGCGGTGATGGGGTATTCAGCGGCGGAAATCACGTTCCTGGCCAGGGAAGCGGCTATGGTGGCGATCAGAAAGGCGATCGAAACCAGGGCCATCAGCCTCGACGACGAAGGCGCCGCCGACTTTTCCTCCCTCAAGATCACGATGTCGGACCTCAAAAACGCGCTGCACCTCTTGAAATGGCACCGGAGATACGTTAACCTGACCTATTCGATGAAGGACAAGAAACTTACCTAGCCCCAGAGAGCGAATCCGGCGCCGGGATCGCAGCATATCCGCGCCCGCCAAAGACCCTTTCCGGCAAATCAGTTGACAATATCGCGCAGCTGGGCCGCCTTGCACAAAAAAACAACAACCGAGGTAAGCAATGAAGATTTTAGTGCTCAATTGCGGCAGTTCGTCCATCAAATACCAGTTCCGGGACATGGACACCCAGAACGTCCTCGCCGAAGGCATCGCCGAAAAGATCGGGGAAGACATCGCCCTTTTCACCTACAAAAGCGCCAGGTACACCAAGAAGAAGCGCGAAATGGTGATCGACAACCATGAGCAGGGCCTGCAACTGATCATCGACTCCCTGCTGGACAAGGTCAACGGCGTGATCGCGGACAAAAGCGAGATCGACGCCGTGGGACACCGACTGGTACATGCCGGGGAACACTATTCGGACGCCGTGGTCATCACCGACCATGTGATCGGCGTGATGAAGGAATGCATTTCGCTGGCTCCGCTGCACAATCCCGCCAACCTCAAGGGCATCGAAGCCGTCACCAAGAACATGCCGGAAGTCCCGCAGTGCGGCTTGTTCGACACCGCCTTCCACCAAACCATGCCCGAGCAGGCCTACCTCTATCCCCTGCCGCTGGATTTTTACAACACCCACAAGATCCGCCGCTACGGCTTCCACGGCACCTCGCACAAATATGTGAGCCTCAAGGCCGCGGAATACCTCGGCAAAGACATTTCCGCCCTGAAGATCATCAGCTGCCATCTGGGCAACGGCGCTTCCATCACCGCGATCGATGGCGGAAAAAGCGTTGACACCTCGATGGGCCTCACACCTTTGGAAGGCCTGATGATGGGCACACGCTGCGGCGACATCGATCCCGCCCTGCCCATCCACATGCAGCAAAACCTGGGCCTGGGTGTGGACGAAGTGAACTCCATCCTGAACAAGAAAAGCGGCATGCTGGGCCTTTCCCAGATCTCGAACGACATGCGCGAGATCGAGGACCAGATCGTGCTGCACCACAACCCCGCGGCCATCACCGCCCACAACGTCTATTGCTACCGCATCAAGAAATACATCGGCGCCTACTTCGCGGCCTTGAACGGCCTCGACGTGCTCATCTTCACCGGAGGCGTAGGCGAAAACATGGGCATCATGCGCGAGCAGGCCTGCGCCGATCTGGAAGCCCTGGGCATCCGCATCGACCACGACGCCAACGCCGTCCACAGCGACCGCATCGAACTGATCAGCGCTCCGGATTCCCGCGTAACCGTCCTCAAGATCCCCACCGACGAAGAACTGATGATCGCCCTGGAAACCAAGCGCCTGCTGACGCCTTAGCACAAGCCCCCTCAAGGAAACTCCATGCGCATCGACCTGCTGCTGAACAAACTCTGCCTCACACGCACCCGCAGCATCGCCAAAACAGCCTGCGACAAAGGCCTGGTGGCCATCAATGGAAAGGACGCCAAAGCCTCTTCCGAGGTTAAGGCCGGCGACCTCATCCGCTTCCAACTCTACGGCTTCGACCACGAGATCCGCGTGGAGAAAGTCCCCGCGGGCAATGTCGCCAAAAAGGACGCCGCCACATATTACACGCTGCTGAGCCGCACCGCGATCGCATCCTGAGGCCGCTGCTGCGGAGCCTGCCGCTCCTGTTCCTGCTCTGCTGGAGCGTTCTGGGAGCGCGGTATCAGGTGGCGGCGGATACACCCAATTTCACCATCCGCAGCGTGGATGGAAAATTCGCCGGAAACGCGGAATTTTTGGGCGAACTGAACCGGCGCATCGACGCCCTTCAGATGAGCACCGGAGTGTATCTGGACGCCAAAGCGGAAATCTACGTGGTGCCAGACCGCGCCGGATATCAGGCTCTGGCCAGCGGAAAAAACGCCCTCGTGGAGTTCAGCGACGCCTTTTATTCCTCGCAGGAACAGCGCATCTACATCCGCAGCTCCAACCAGATCTGGTCCAATTACGGCGGCGTAATCCTCCACGAATACACCCATTGGTACCTGGACCAGTTGCTGATGGGCGCGCCGCTCTGGTTTCATGAGGGTTTGGCGACCCAAACCGGCAACCAACTGGGCCTCGACCGCTACCTCTACTATGTCCGCGAACGCTTTTGGGGCAACAAGATGGACCTCTTCAGCCTGGCCTACCAGTATCCGCAAGAGCGCAAGGATTGGGAGATGTACTACCTCTCGTCCTTCTTCGCCGTCAAATACATGCAGGATAGCGATCCGCAGGCCTGGCGCCAGTTTTGGCAAAGCGTGGCGGAAAACGCCAAACAAGGCCGCGAAACCCGCTTCACTTCTGCCTTTGGCGCCGCCTATCATTCCAACCTGTACGCCTTCAATCTGGAATTCGCGGCGGCCAGCAAGCGCCAGGCCTGGATCTACCTTGTAATTGGCGCCAATTCCCTGCTCTTCGCCCTGCTGCCTTTCCTGGTGATCTATGGCGTGCTGCGCTACCGGAAACGCATGCAAGCCCTGCCAGACCTGCCTTTGCCCGAAAGCGAGGAGGAATCGCCAGAGCCCGAAGAGGAAGGCTGAGCGCGGATTTTGGTTGACCAAATCGCAACACGCGGCAAGTGGGTTTTGAATACGATTACATAGGAGTTCAGATGTTTCCCGTCAGTTTTGGCAGCGATAATCATTCCGGAGTGCATCCCCAGGTCTGGGAAGCCTTGCGCAAAGCGGATTCGGGCTATTGCCCCGCTTATGGCGACGATCCCCTGACCCTGGAAGTTTTGGCGCGCGTCGAAGCCCTTTTCGGAGGGGATTGCGAAGCCTCGTTCGTGATCACCGGAACCGGCGCCAACGTGGTTTCCCTGCAGAATTACGTCCGGTCCTTCCACGCGGTTTTCTGCGCCGCCACCGCCCACATCAACGTCGATGAGTGCGGCGCCGTGCAGAAATTCACCCAAGCCCGGCTTCAGGTCATCGACACCCCGGACGGCAAACTCACTCCCGGCCTGATCTCGCCCAAACTGCTGAACAACCGCGACCAGCATCATTCCCAGGGCCGTGTGGTCTCCATCACCCAAAGCACCGAGTACGGCACGCTTTACACCCTGCAGGAGTTGCGCTCTCTGGCGGAATTCGCCCATCAACACGGGATGTATCTGCACATCGACGGAGCCCGCCTGGCCAACGCTGCGGCCGCTTTGAACTGCTCTCTGCAGGCCATGACCAAGGATGTTGGAGCGGACATCGTGAGTTTGGGCGGCGCCAAAAACGGCCTGCTGTTCGGCGAAGCGGTGGTCAGTTTCCGTCCGGAACTCACGTCGGATATCCGTTTTTACCGCAAGCAATGCACGCAGCTGTTCAGCAAGATGCGCTATGTCGCCGCGCAATTCGAGGCCTATCTGGAAGGGGACCTGTGGCGCGCCAACGCCCTCCACGCCAACACCATGGCAAGCATGCTGGCTTCCCGCCTGGCCGAAATTCCGCAAGTGAGCATCACCCAGCCCGTGACCGTAAATTCCGTCTATGTGATCCTGCCGCGCCCTATCACGCCGGCCTTGCAGGAACGCTTCCATTTCTACATGTGGAACGAAGCCCTCAACGAAGTGCGCCTGATGTGCAGTTACAACACCACGCCGGAGATGATCGCGGAATTCGTGCAGACCCTGCAGGATATGCTCTAAGGGAGTTTGCCCAGATCCGGAACACCGGTTTCAAGCGGTCGGACCGCCGGATTCATCTGGCACCTTATACAGATTCCATATTGTAGCATCATATATAAGAGCAGGCGCATAATTGCCTCAGAACCTCTGGGGTAATCGTGTCAAAGTAGTCAACAACTGCCTTTTCAAGTTGTTTCAAAGAGTCATACAGCCTATTGTGTATGGTGTTTATCTTGATCATTTTCCACAGTCTTTCAACTGGATTCAGCTCTGGCGAGTAGGGCGGCAGAAACCAGATATCAATATTTTGGGGAACCACCAGAGCTTTTGACTTGTGCCAACCAGCTTGGTCCATGATCAAAATTATCTCCTTCTCGCCCAGCGACTGACTAAACTCGTCAAGATAGATCTGCATCATTTCTGTGTTAACAAAAGGAAGCAGCAAATGGAAACCATCTCCATCACTGGGCGCCACGGCAGAATAAGCATAGAAGTTTTGATAGCTTTGTCTGACCTTTCCTGTGCATGCAGATCCCTTTTTGGCCCATCTTCGGCAGAGTGACGACTGTAGCCCAAATCTACCTTCATCAAAGAAATAGACTGGCTTACCAGAGCAGTCTGATTGTGCGTTAATACGCTCTAAAGTTTTTTTTTAAAGTCAGACCTCTCCTGTTCGGTACTTTTAGCATGAGTTGGCCGAGGCTTTCTCATGACATAGCGCATCTTCCTGAGAGTATTGGACAAGGCTGATTTCTTGATTACAATGCCGAACTCGGTGTTGATGTAATGGCTGAGCGTGTCCAGGGTCCAATTGATTGCTTTGCCATCAGGGGTTTTACCAGAATCCAGCCATTTCGATATCTGCTCTCTGTGTTTGTCCTCCAAGATTGCTTTCCTATGGCCTTTTGGCTTGTCTTGAAGCCCTTGTATCCCATGCAGCCTGAACAACTCAACCCACTTGTATATCGTTCTGGTCTCAGTGTTGAACAACGCAGCGATGTCCTTTGCCTGTTGTTTGCTATACCCTCTGATTGCTAACAACTTCATCACCAGGCGACTATCTTTGATTCCAGATAACGCCTGATCCGCTTTCAGGAATACTTCCTGCAACGATTCGTCTTTGGGTCGTGGCATCTCGCCTCCAGTATTAAGATTCTAGAGACAAGATAATCACTATATATGATTTGTCAACATGGAATTTGTATTAGATCCTGCAAACATGCTTATGCGCTGTTTGTTACACCCAAAACCAGATAAATATGGTGGACCGGCCGCTTGAAACCGGCGTTCCGAATTGTTTCGCAGAAACCCCAAGGGCTGGCAGACCCATCCCACCCAGCCACTGCCGGACCTTCCGCGGAAATGGCGGAAAGCGCGCGGATGGTTCGCCGGAGAATGGGAAAACAGGATTGAGGACAAAGTGGGAGTTGCTCAAGAGTAGGCTGATCCCGTAGAGGCATACAGTAAAACCCGCTTCAGCGGGTGCAGGACGGTAGGCGGGTGATTTATCGCCCGTGCAATGGGACCCCAATTCTCCCCGGATCAAACCCGCTTCAGCGGGTGCAGGACGGTAGGCGGGTGATTTATCGCCCGTGTTTGATTGCCGATCCCGGCATCTATTCCAAACCCATTTCAATGGGTGCAGGACTTCATTTGGCTCACCTAATCATCAATCGCCGGACAATCCATGGCTGTGAATTTGCTCTCGTAACCAGCCAGCCGGTCCGCAAACGCTTTCCATTCCTCGTTAAAACTCCGTCCGTCGTGGTGCAGGCTTTGTTCCGCGATGTAGTTTTTGACCGCTTCCAGGCTATCCGCTCCTACAGTAAAAATCCCATATCCTTCCTGCCAATGCAGGGGATGGTTGTTTTTATCGAAGCTCCTGTTGTGCCATAACGAACTTTTCGCCTTGATGATCTTGACGGATTCGGCAATAGAAATGTGCCGGGGCAAAAAGGCCAGAATATGCACGTGATCGGAGGTGCCATTCACGATCAACGGAGAACCGCCGATATTCTTGATGATGCCGCCAATATAGGGAAACATACGTAAACGCAGGGCTTCATGCAGGCGTTTATCGCGGTTGTGCACGCTGAAGATTATGTGATACAAGAGGAATTGCATCGAGTTTGTACTCATAAATCACTCCCTAAAACCAGTTCCTGGGCAAGATTGTTTTTTGTAAAGAACAATCTCAGAAGAATGAAGTCCTGCACCGGTTAAAACCGGTTTTCAATGAAGGTGGCGCTACGATCTACACGGGCGATGAATCACCCGCCTACCGTCCTGCACCCGCTGAAGTGGGTTTGCCTGGCGCAGAACTCACGCTACAAGCGCCGTTCCTCGATGTAATTACAATACGGCGCACAACTCCGCCTACAACCGCTCTACAGCCCAAAGGTTGCGCTCACCTTGGCATAGACGGTGGCCAGGTCTTTGCGGAAATGCCCCAGAGGATCGGAAACGGTGGAAGGCTCCAGCTGCGTTTGGGCGGATTTGAAGCCCAGATAGAGGAAAAACTCCGGGCGGAACTCGTAGCGCAAATTGCCATAATACGAAAGCGCGGCGGACCTTCCGGGCTGTTCGTAGCTGCTGAGCCCGCTGCCCAGCGAGATTTTGAAAGTGGCGCGGGGCGTGTATTCCAGGGTCGCGTTGGCGATCAGGTAGTTGCTGTCCAGCTGGACGCTAAGGGTGTCCGCGCCTGAAATGACCGTGTTTTCTTCGGGATAGCCGTAACGGGTCCAACTTCCGGTCAAGGACACGGCCAGTTTATCCAGCGGATTGGCCCAGGAATTGAGGCTGATCCTGTGCATGGGATAGGTTTCGCTGAGGGCATAGACGAGTTGCTGGCCATAGGTGTAGCCGGCAAAGACGCGGAAATTCTTCAGTTTGTTCCAGGTGCAGCCCAGGAGGCCGTTGTAGGCGTCGTGCAGGTCGCGGTTCAGGTCTGGTCCCCGGGCTGCTGAACCATTGAAGAGGAAGTTCAAGCGGGAGGCCAGGTTCAGGTTGGCGGTCAGCCCCGATTCATAGCCGTAAAAGGGATCGGAACTCAGGTCCTTGTGATACAAATAGCCCCAGGAACTGAAGGAGGCATAGCGAACCTTCCGTTCCGCGAAGCTTTTATCCCAGCTGACACTGGCGCCCACATATTCGTGGTCCTTTTCATACAGGTAGCCGGCGTCGTGAGCCAGGTGTTTGGAATAGCGCAGATAGCCAAACGAGAGGTCGAAATCTCCCGGATCAGCCTTTATGCTGAGGCCCGCTTTGTAGCCCCGCTGAGGTTCCGCCAGCGCTTCAGAATCCCTGTCCCGCACCGATAAACCCAAGGCTGAAGCCAGATACAGGTGGGGATAAAATTCCCATTTCGCGGAACCGCTGTAAACGTGGTTGTAATAGCCCTTGTTCACCCGGCTGACCACGCCGTTGAACATCTGAAACTTGCGCCAATGGGGATTGATGGCCAGCGCCTGGTAATAGTCGTCGGGATTGATCAGGCCGCCCTCATCCCGGATCTCTTTGTCGAAGGCTCCGAGGGCTCCCCAGTTCAGGGTTCTGGAGTTTCCGGTGGCTTTGAAGGCGAGCACCGGCTGCACGATGTTGCGGGTGTTGAGGACGTCGTAATCCAGCCCAAAGGCGTCGATATCCTCGGTGAAGAAGAAGCGGTTTTCGTTGTAGTAGGGCGGATATCTGCTGTTGTAGTCGTCCTGCGCGCTGTCCATGGGCACATCGGAAAAGTCGGGATTCAGCGATACCTTGATGCGGGTGCGTTGGCCGGGATTCAGCGCGAGGTCCAGGCCCAGGTGTTCCGGATCCCAGCTGGATGTTTGGGAGATGAGGTCGTAACTCTTCACGAAATAGGGCTTCAGGGCGATGTCCAGTTTGTGCTTTACGGGCGTGGAAAGCACGATGGACTGGGCTTTGAGGAAGTAGTCCCTGCCATCTTTGGTGTTCGCGTAGGGCAGGCTGTAGAATTCCTCGCTATCCTGGAGGTAGCGGGTGAGGATTATTTTCCAGTTGTAGGGCTGGTCCTGCTTGAAGCGTAACTCGTTCAAGGGGATGCGCAGCGTGGCGGTCCAGAGGGTATCGCTGTGCTCCGAAGTGTAGGAATAATGGCTGTTCCAGGCGTAATCGACGTTCATGTTGGAGTCGCGCACTCCGTCCAGCAAATTGCCCAGAGGATAGGCGGCGTAGTAGTAGGCGTAGTAGGCGTCCGGGATGGTGATGAGCTGAACCCGGAGATAATCGGCGGTCGTGCCTTCGTCTTTCACGGAGAGGTTGCCCTTGGTGAAGGTGGAATCGATTTGGGCCTCGAAGCGGATCACAAGGTCGCTGCCAGACTGCCAGAGCCAGGCCTTGGTCGTTAGCGTTTCCGGTTTTTTGTCGTCGGGATCGACGCGGACGAAGCCGGAAAGCAGGTTCGCGTCGGTGGTCACGGGTGTTTCGGAGGAGGGCAGGACCAGGGCTGAACAAGTAACAGCGGCAAGCAGTGAGACAAAAAACAGGCATCTTTTCATGGGGATAAACTCCTTATCTCGTAGATTCATCTATCGATTTTCCTAATGATGTTACACTTCCATAGACGGATTCTTCCCAAAATGCGGGAGCAATCTGCCGTATTTTTTTGGGTTTGGTATCCAACCAAGGGCAAAGACTCCGGAATACAGGGAACGAATACGTGGTTGCGAATACCTGAAATATATCTAAGCGCAAGTTTCATTCCAATATCTTCCCCAGCCTTGTTCCACCTTTCCACCATTTCCCCTTTGCCCTTTTCCCGTTTTGCCCTTTCCTCCTTCGCGTAAGTCGTGAAATTCGTGGACATCTTCTTCCCTGTGTTTCAAAATCCCCGCAAAAGCGGTGGAACGACCGCCAAACCACCCCACCGCTCAACAAGTTGTGCGGCGAGGACCCCCGTGAAGGCAGTGTTCCGGCGTAGGATTCAGGCTTCGCTCCCGTTATCATTGCGGGGTCACTGCGCGCTCATTACGGGCAAAGCGCGCAATGACCCCGCAATGACCCCGCAATGATAACGGGAGGCCGTCCACGAGTCCGCCAGTTAGCACGAATAAGGGCGATATTTGGATAAGGCCTTAAACTAGCGTCTGCCGCTGCAGTTCTAAGGCCGCAAGCCCTGCTGCCTGGGCAAACTGGGGGCTTCTTTCCTTGAAAATGATGCCGCGCGAGGAATTGATCAGGATGTTGGGCTGCTCTTGCGAATCGACCGCGTACTTCAGCACCGCGTCGAGGTCGCCGCCTTGGGCTCCGATTCCCGGAATCAGGAAGATCCGTTTCGGCATGAGGCTCCGCATCCTTTGCAGATCGCTGGTCTGGGTGGCTCCCACCACCGCTCCCACTTGCTCCACGGAATACGCGGACAGCCAGTTCGGGACCAAATCGCTGAAATGGCCGTTGAGGAAGAAGTCCTCCGCCGAGGGATTGGATGTAAGGGCAAGGGCGAAGGCGAAGGCTCCAGGCCGCTGCAGAACGGGTTTGAGGACGTCGGCGCCCATGAGGGGATTGAGGGTGATGGCGTCGAAGCGCAGAGCATCGAAGTAGCTCACGCAGTATTGCTCCATGGTGGAGCCGATGTCGCCGCACTTGCAGTCCAGGATCGTGGGGATGTCGGCAGGGATGTATTCCACGGTGCGCTGCAGGGCTTCGAGGCCGCGCAGCCCGTCGCTCAGATAGAAGGCGAGGTTGGGTTTGTAGGCGCAGGCGTGCTTGTGGGTTGCGTCGATGATGCGGCGGTTGAATTCCCAGATGGGGTTGCGCTCCGCCAGCACGCAGTCCGGCAGTTGGGTAACGTCGGAATCCAGGCCCACGCAGACCAAAGAGCGCGTGCTGAGCCAGCGGGCCTGGTATTTAGACCAGAACGATCTTGACACCGTCGGCGCCATCGGTCTCCTCGAACTCGACCTTGATGATCTCTTCCTTGGAAGTGGGCACGTTCTTGCCCACATAGTCCGCTTTGATGGGCAGTTCGCGGTGTCCGCGGTCGATGAGCACGGCCAGTTGGATCTGTTTGGGGCGTCCGAAATCCAGTAGGGCGTCGATGGCGGCGCGCACGGTGCGGCCTGTGTAAAGCACGTCATCCACCAGCACGATGACGGCGCCCTCGATGTCGAAATCCAACTGCGAGCCCTTGATCACAGGCTGATGCGAGATCGTGGAAAGGTCGTCGCGATACAGCGTGATGTCCAGGATGCCCACGGGGATGTCCTGCCCTTCGATGAGGCGCAGATAGTCCGAAAGCCTTTGCGCGAGCGGAACTCCGCGGGAACGGATGCCCACCAGGCGGATCTTGTCCAGGCCCCGGTTTTGCTCGATGATCTCATGCGCCATGCGATGAACGCTGCGCTCCATCTGGTCTTTATCCATGATCGTGCTTTTGGTCTGCATCGCTAACTCCTCAAACTATTTTCTCTGGGCATCCTGGCCAGGATGCTGAAACTCGCTGGTTGTAGCATTGGAATGCTACTCTACACAGGTTTGATTACTATCAGGACGTCGCCTTTGGCGACCGTGGCTCCGGCTGCGAAAGGCGTTGCCGCCACAGTTCCTTCCACGGGGCTGGGAATGTTGTTGTACATCTTCATGGCTTCCAGCACCAGCACGGTTTCGCCGATGGCCACTTTATCGCCCACCTGCTTTTCGTATTTGACGAACATGCCGGGCATCGGTGCCTGAATGGGGGTACCTTCGGCTGAGGAAGCGGCTGCTGGAGCGGGTTTGGGCGCAGGAGCAGGCGCGGCCTGAACTGGAGTTGGAGCCGGTGAGGCAGGACGCGGCGCTTCAGCGACGGGAGCGGAACGGACCACGCGGGGCGTTCCGCCTTTTTCCGAGACTTCCACCAGGAAGTAGGTGTCGTCCACATAGACGTCGAACTGGCGCAGGCCTTCCGGCTTCGCTTCCGGCTGTTTGGCGGATTTTTCCACCATGAGCCCGGCCTTGGCCTTGCGGCAAAGTTCTTCCTGGCGTTTAACCTCTTCCAGCGTGGTGGCTTTCATGTCTTCGGGAAGCGGTTCCTGGCCGTATTTGATCTTGAGGAACTTCTTGCCGGTGAGGTTGTAAAGCGCCACGATCAGTTGGTCGTCCAGATCCCTGGCCAGGCCTTCGGTCTCGGCTTTCACTTTGGCCATGCCGGCTTCGATGACGTCACCGGGACGCACCGTGATGGGCTTTTCGCCGCGCGGATAGCCAACCAGGGCTTTCTTCTGCACCTTGGGATCGATGGGCAGGGTCGTCTTGCCGTAAAGGCCGTAGCAGAGGTCTTTCACCTGTTCGGTGATGCGGGCATATTCGCCGTCCTCTTTGTCGAAAAGGGCGTTGTTCACGGCCTGGATGCCCACGATCTGGCTGGTGGGCGTCACCAGCGGGATCATGCCCAGTTCCTTGCGCACTTTGGGGATTTCCTTAAACACGTCGTCCAGCTTGTCCAGAGCGTCCATCTGGCGCAGTTGGTTCACCAGGTTGGAGAGCATTCCGCCAGGGGTTTGGTGGATGATGACGTCGGTGTCGATGATGCTGAACTTGGTGTTGTCCGCGAATTGCAGGTATTTGGGGATGTCCTTCTCCATTTCCTTGCTGATGCGGTTGAGCAGTTTGATGTCGAATCCGGTGTCGCGGTTGGTGCCCAGAAGCGAGATCACAAAAGGTTCCACGGCGGGATGCGAAGTCCGGTAGGCGTAGGGCCCCAGGCAGGTGTCGATGATGTCCACGCCGGCTTCGATGGCCTTGAACAGCGCCAGATCGCCCATTCCGCTGGTGAAATGCGTGTGCAGGTGGACCGGGACCTTCACGTTTTCCTTGAGGGCTTTCACCAGTTCATAGGCGTCGTAAGGCGCCACCAATCCGGCCATGTCCTTCACGCAGACGGTGTCCGCGCCCATTTCCTGCAGCTGTTTGGCTTTGTCCACATAGTATTTGATGTTGTAGGTTTCGCCGCCCATGCGTTGTTCGGTGAGGCTGTAGCAGATCGTGCCCTGGAAGTGCTTTTTGTTCTTCTTGATGATCTTGACCGCGGTGATGAAGTTGCGGAAGTCGTTCAGGGCGTCGAACACGCGGAAGATGTCGATGCCGTTGTCGCAAGCCCTTTGCACGAAGGCTTCCACCACGTCGTCGGCGTAGTTTTGGTAGCCCACGAGGTTCTGTCCGCGCAGCAGCATGGAGAAGGGGGTCTTGACGATGTGCTTTTTCAGGGTGCGGATGCGTTCCCAGGGATCTTCGCCGAGGTAACGGTGCATGGTGTCGAAGGTGGCGCCGCCCCACACTTCCATGCTGTAGTAGCCCACCTGGTCCATCAGTTCGGCTACGTGGAGCAGGTCTTCGGTACGGCCTCGTGTGGCGAACAGCGATTGATGCCCGTCGCGGAACGACAGGTCTTGAATTTTGATCGGATTGGCGGCTTTGGGCCGGTCTGCTTCATAGCGCATCGCGCTGTATTCCAAGATGCCATGTTTGTGCATGGGTGCTCCTTCTATCTGCTTCTTTTGATTATTCTGCGTTGGACGATGTCGCGGTATTGCATGGTTTGCTGGCGTCCGTAAGCCTGCCAGACGCTGGGCGCGTTCTCCAAGGGACGCTGCGGATAGGCCTCCGCTTTCCCTTCCGAACCAAGCAGGGCCAGCACTCCGGAGATGGCGGCGATTTGTTTCTGTCTGTCGGTCATCTATATCACCTGAAACGGCGTTACGCCGGGATGTTGCCGTGTTTCTTGGGCGGCAGGGATTCGCTCTTGCTGGAAAGGATTTCCAGGGCGTCGATGAGGCGCTTGCGCGTTTCGGAAGGCCGGATCACGGCGTCCACATAACCGCGTGAGGCCGCCACATAGGGATTGTTGAATTCCGTTTCGTAGATCTGGATCATCTCGGCGCGCTTGGCAACCTTGTCTTCCGCCGCGTCTATCTCTTTGCGGAAGATGATGTTCGCGGCGCCTTGAGCCCCCATCACGGCTATTTCCGCAGAAGGCCAGGCAAAGACCATGTCGGCGCCCAGATGACGGCTGCTCATGGCGATGTAGCTTCCGCCGTAGTCCTTGCGCGTTACCACGGTGAGTTTGGGCACGGTGGCCTCGGAATAGCACCACAGCAGTTTAGCTCCGTGGCGGATGATCCCGTTCCATTCCTGATGCGTTCCGGGCAAATAGCCGGGAACGTCCACCAGGGTTAAGAGCGGAATGTTGAAAGCGTCGCAAAAGCGGATGAAGCGCGTGGCCTTGTCCGAGGCGTCGATATCCAGGCAGCCGGCCAAAACTGTGGGCTGGTTGGCGATGATGCCCACGGCGCGTCCATTCAAGCGGGCGAAACCCACGATGATGTTTTGCGCGTAGTATTTGTGCGGCTCGAAAAACACCCCGTCGTCCACGATGCTGTGGATCACGTCGTACATCGCGTAGCTCATTTTGGGGCTGTCCGGGATGATCGTATCCAGTTCCGGGCACAGCCGCCACGGATCGTCCTGGCACTGTTTGCGCGGCGCGTCTTCCATGTTGTTGGCGGGCAGGTAACTGAGCAGGATCTTGATCTGGTCGATGGCGTCGGAATCGTTTTCGCAGGCGAAATGCGCGTTCCCGCTCTTGGTGTTGTGCGCCAGGGCGCCGCCCAGGTCTTCCTGCGTGGTTTCTTCGCCTGTGACCGCGCGGATCACGTCCGGCCCGGTGATGAACATGAAACTGGTGTGCTTGACCATGAACACGAAGTCCGTCATGGCGGGCGAATAGACCGCTCCGCCTGCGCAAGGCCCCATGATCGCGGTGATCTGGGGAATCACGCCGCTGGCCCTCGAATTGCGGTAAAAGATGTCGCCGTAGCCGCGCAGGGCGTCCACGCCTTCCTGGATGCGCGCCCCGCCGCTGTCCTGGATGCCCACTAGCGGAACCCCGCTTTTCAGCGCCATGTCCATCACCTTGCAGATCTTGGCGGCGTGCATTTCGCCCAAGGAACCGCCCCGCGAGGTGAAATCCTGCGAGAAAGCGAAGACCGGGCGCCCGTCAACCAGGCCGTGGCCGGTGATCACGCCGTCGGACTGGATCTCGATCTTTTCCATGCCGAAGTTGTCGCAGCGGTGCTGGACGAACATATCCAATTCGCGGAAGGTGCCCGGATCGAAGAGCAAATCCAAACGTTCCCGGGCGGTCAGCTTGCCGCCTTGTTTCTGTTTTTCCACGGCTTTGGCGCCGCCCATTTGCAGGGTTTTCTGCTCTTTCTCCAGCAGTTTCTGGATCGCGTCCTTTGTCGAAAGCATCTCTATCTTCCCCTTTGCAGGTGTTTTTTGGCTAGGCCGAAGCGAAATCTTCACCTATCTTGACTTGTATTTCCAATTTTGAACACGCGCTCATTTCGTCAAGAAAAAGAGGATAGGCGCTCTGGTAACTGGCTCTGGCTGAACCCCGGGAATGCCGCACATACCGGAACACCGGTTTCAACCGGTCGGACCGCCGGATTCATCCGACATGCGGATACGAAATCTTATCCTGCGCGATGTAGGCCTGCAGATACGTCTTGAAAAACCAGATGAATCTGGTGGACCGACCGGATAAATCCGGTGTTCCGCACGCTGCGCCCACCAAAGTTTTAATTGACGCCAGCGCCCCGCCCCATGTTTGGCTTGGCGCATGGAACTTAGCCGCGAACAAGCCCTGGACCTGATCCTGCACCGCCAACTTTTCCGCCAGTCCACCCTAAGCGGAAAATCCGGACTCCGCGAACTGATCCGCCAGCTCGGCTACGTGCAGATCGACACCATCTCGGTGGTGGAAAGGGCGCACCACCACACCATTTGGAGCCGCCTGCCCGGCTACGACAAGGCCTGGCTGGACGAACTGCTGGCCAAAGACCGCGCCATCTTCGAGTTTTGGAGCCATGCCGCCAGTTACCTGCCCATGGAGGATTACCGCTTCAGTCTGCCACGCATGCGCAAATTCCCGGATACGACTTCCTGGGAACGCCAATTCTTTGCCAAATACCGGCATCTGCTGCGCGACGTCCGGAAGCGCATTGAAGCCGAAGGACCCTTGTCAGCGCGCGATTTCCCGGACACCCGCAGCACGAAAACCAATTACGGCTGGGGCGAAGGCAAGCCGGAGAAAATCGCCCTTGAACTGCTGCTCTGGAAAGGCGAATTGATGGTGGACCGCCGGGACAACTTTCAGCGCGTTTACGACCTCACGGAGCGCGTGCTGCCAAGCTGGGCGGACACCACACTGCCCCCGGAGGAAGAACTCCGCCGGCACGTGATTTTACGCTCCCTATCCGCTTTGGGGATCGCCTCCCAAACCGACCTCCGCAACTACCTCGTGACCGCCAAGAACGCCGCTTTTAACCAGCATCTGCGCGAAATGACGGAGTCCGGCGAGATCGTTGAAACTTCTATCCACGGCCTTCCGGATGCCCATTACCTGCTGCCGGAATCGCTTTCCAGCCTGGAAACGCCGCTCCGGCCGGCATCGCAAGCCTGGCTGCTCTCCCCTTTCGACAACCTGGTGATCCTGCGGCCCCGCCTCAAACGCCTCTTTGGCTTCGATTACACCCTGGAATGCTACGTTACGCCCAACAAGCGCGTGTACGGCTACTGGTGCCTGCCGATCCTCTTCCAGAACAGGTTCATCGGCCGCCTGGACTGCAAGGCCAACCGCAAATCCGGCGTCATGGAAGTGAATTCCCTGCATTGGGAATCCGCACGCCAACCCGCACTGCCAGCCCGAAAGGCCGTGCAAAAGACTTTCGACCGCTTCTCGGAGTTTTGCGGCTGCGCGGCTGTTCCGCTGTTCTGACGGGATTTTTCCCTGTTGTCGCTTTGGCAAGCGACACTACCTGCGGCACTACCTGCGATCTCAGAGCATGATACAAAATTCTCCTTGACACGATACCAGCATGTTGACACTTTGTCCACATGCTGGAGGTAATATGACGGACCAACTGGCCGCAGTAAGTTGCCAACCCTTTGACTACCAATATCTGAAGGGCTTGCTCAGCGATTATCGCTATCCCCGAAATAAGATCGGTAAAATGCTGGACAAGGGGGAAATCATCGCGCTGAAAAGGGGTCTTTATGTGCTCAACCCGAGCTTCGGACGGGAACTCGTGCCCGAGATCGTAGCCAATCTCCTCTACGGTCCATCCTATGTCTCGCTGGAATACGCACTCGCCAGTTTTGGCCTCATCCCGGAACTGGCCTTTCACGTCTGCTCTGTAACCACTGGCCGGAAAAAGATCTTCTCAACCGCCGTGGGGACTTTCAGCTACCGCCATCTGGAATACGGGTATTACAGCCAGGCCTATACGATGCGCAAGGCCGGAAGCTCCGGTTTTCTGATCGCCGCGCCGGAAAAAGCGCTCTGCGATACACTCTATTATGCGCCACCGTTAAACGATGCCACAAACCTGGAGCAATATCTATTTGCAGACCTGCGCGTCGATCCCGGCCTGCTGCGCGCTTTGGACAGAAAACTGATCGCGAAACTGGCCAGCATCTCCGGAAAGGTCAACCACCAACTGCTGAAGGAGTATCTGCGATGAATATTCATCCCTTGAATTCGCTCTTGCCAAACAGGAAAAAAGCCGACACGGGCGTGTATCGTCGGGATTTGCGCGAGGCCATCCAGAAGATCTGCCTGTTGGGGCTCTGGCGGTCCGCTTTCTTCGAACACGCGGCCTTTTATGGCGGAACGGCCCTGCGGATGCATTTCGGATTGGACCGCTGGTCCGAAGACCTGGATTTCTCCCTGTTGGCAGCAAAACCGGAGTTCAAGTTGGGAGATTATCTACACGCGGTCAAGCAGGAACTGGAAGCCTGGGGCATCGCCGCGCAAGTTGGCCTGGCGGAGAAGAAAAGCAGCCGCATCGAATCCGCCTTCATCAAGGCCAATACCCTCAAAACCCTGATCAGCCTGGATATTCACGAACGCGAATTGGGGCTCCTGCATCGGGATGAAGTGAGCAGCGTGAAGTTTGAACTTGATCCCCAACCCCCTTGCGGATTTGCCAGCGAAAGCCGCTTTTTGCTGGAGCCAATTCCTTTCAGCGTGCGAGTGATGGGCCCTTCCGACCTCTTCGCTGGAAAGATGCACGCGGTGCTTGCCCGAGCCTGGCCATCACGGGTCAAAGGACGCGATTGGTACGACCTGATCTGGTTCGTCCGCTCCGGGATCCCCCTCAAGCTGGCTCACTTGGATGCCCGCCTGAAGCAAAGCGGACATTGGGAAAGCGCGGTTTCCCTGGACGCGGATACTTTCCAGGCCTTGCTGCGCGCCAGGATCGCGAAAACCAACTTTGAACAGGCCAAAAACGACGTGCTCCCTTTCATTCCGGATACCTCAGCCCTGCAAAACTGGTCCGCCGCGCTCTTTGATTCTCTGGTTGAGAAGATAGGCTTCGCCTAGCGCTGGAGTCAGGATCTGACAGCCACCCTGGTTTTGTGCCACAGGTTATATTTGTAGCCTTCGGAAGACGATCCGCCGCAGAAGAAGACCAACACCGCAGCCTACAGCGCTGCATTGAGCGCTGGTACTTTTTTTTAAGCAGATCTAACGTTCTACCTTTACACCTTTACGCCTTTTCACTTTCCCACTTTTCTTGACTCTCAACTCTCTACACTCAACTATTAGTTCTTCTCTACTCCATATGGTGTTACGGCCTGAACGCCATTCCAAATTTCTGTAGCCTTGAGCCCCAAACCCTCATCAATTGGGATCCTTGCCATTGTAACTAAAAAGTTGGCCCCAACCGCAGGTGCCTATCATTCAACCACATGGCGGCTGCAATATGCTTCATGTATTGCTACCGGCGGATCTACACTTTCTGGGATTTACACTTGTAAACCTGCCCCCCCCAAAAAAAAAGTTAAATGCACCGGAACAATGCGTTCACGCCGTCAGTCCACCGCGATTACGCGGTTTGTCTGACACACAACCCAACAGGTTTGAATTCCAATTAATACTATACTACTCCCTGTTGATATCCCTGATGGCCTTACGCACAGCGTCGTCGCTCATCCCAGGCACCAGGTTTCGCTTTAGCCAAGTGTCCAGATCCCCTTCTGCAAGATCATCCCGGTAGAATTTCACCGCCGAAATCCGGTAGAACTTGCATCTGGCACCCAGGCCAACGTAACTATGGGTGTAGCTGAGGCTGGATGACAAGCCCAAAAGCGTGAAAGCCCCATAAGGGTCATCGGCGTTGTAAACGAAGTAATAATCTGGCGTCACCGGTGTATCGTGAATAGTTTGTGCCACTACAGACCAGGTGATCACCGCGTCGTTGCCATTCATGGCGATACTCACATTATCCGGCGCTCTGGGTGCCGCAATGGCGCTATTGCCGGTCAATCCGATCGCTGCCAGAGGCAGATTGACGGAGTTGTTGTAGATGAACAGGCTATCGGTCACCGGGCCTGTAACCTGCGGCGTGAATTGCAGCTGGATGGCCAGGCTGGCGCCCTCCGGTATTTGCGCCGGCAGGGTCGGCCAGATCAGCGAGAACCGCGAATTCGGAAGCTTGAAGGAATGAGAGTTGATGTTCAGGGTGGCGGAGCCGGTATTCTGGATCAGCAGTTCCCGCGTGCTTTGGGAACCCAGGTAGGCAATGCCGAAATCCAACGCAGTAGCTGGAACGAGTGCAATCTGCGGTGTGCGTGGTAACACCTGGATGTAGTTGGGCCTGGTGACCACAGCTGTCGAATCGAAGGAATTAGTGACCGTTAGGCTGATCGTGTATGTTCCAGCATTCTGATAGGCATGGGCGGGATTCTGCAAGCTGGATGTGTTGCCGTCGCCGAAATCCCATAGCCACTGCACAAGGGCACCAGAGCCTGGAACTGACATATCGGAGAACTGCACCTCATCCAGAGCCAGCACAACAGTCACGTCGGAGCCGAAATCAGCCGTGGGAGGTTCTACGGGAGTCGCGGAAGCCTCATTGGAATATGGCGAATATACTTCCACATTGAGGGCGCGCACTCGATAGTAATAGGTTATGCCATGCGGCAGCCCGGTGTCCGAGTATGAGGTGGAATTGGAGTCCAGAACCGCGATCTCCGACCAGACTCCGCCAGCTGTTGCTTTCCGTTCTATTATAATATCTGTTTCATGAGCTGAGTTCTCTGTCCAACTGAGGTTGATCTGAGAGGAAGAGATTGCTTGGGCAGTAAGGTTTGTGGGCGCCGCGGGTGTACAATAGCTTGTGGTCGCACTGGCTTCGTTGGAATAATCCGAATAAACCTCGACGTTCAAAGCCCGCACCCGGTAATAATAGGTGGTATGCTGGGCTAGAAAGTTGTTGTTGTAGAAGGTAAAATTCGCGAACAAGGTGGCGATTGTAGTCCACGAACCTGTTTCTCCGATTTTGCGCTCCACGTAGTAGGCGGTTTCATTATCCGCGTTGTCGGTCCAACTTATGTTTATCTGTTGGCAGTTGGGAGATACAGCAGTTAAGTTCGTCGGAGCAGCTGGAGTAGCGTAAAACGTAGTCGCGTTGGCTTCGTTGGAATAAGCGGAATTGACGTCCACGTTATAGGCCCGCACCCGGTAATAATAAGTCGTATGCTGAGTGAGCCCAGTACTGCTATATGTAGTCACATTCGCGCCGACCGTTCCTATCTGAGACCAAGAACCGCTTACGCCGGTCTTACGCTCGATCTTGAATCCTGTCTCCAGAGTCGAGTTATCCGTCCAGGCCAGGTTTATCCCCACTGAGGACACGGGCGCCGCGGTTAGATTCGTCGGCGCATTCGGAGTCGCGTAGAGTGTGGTGGCGCTGGCTTCGTTGGAGTAGCCGGAATCTCCCAGCTGGTGGTAGGCGCGCACCTGGTAATAATAGGCGGTGTGCTGTTCGAGACCTGTATTGTTGTAGGCGTTAACGTTTGCTCCGACCGTGGCGATCTGTTGCCAGGTTCCCGTGGCTGTTTTGCGTTCGATTTTGAAGCCCGTTTCATTGGCTGAGTTATCTGTCCACGCCAGGTTGATCTGTGAGGAGGAGATGGTGGTGGCGGCCAGAGTGGAAGGTGCCAGGGGCGGCAAACCCAGGAAGTTTATGGCGAAATCCTCTCCCAGAACCGGCACGGAATGCGTATTGGGCGTAAAAGACCAGCCCGCCAGCTGCACGCTGTAGGTTCCCGGCACGCAGGGATCAAAGGTGTGGGGAGTAATCTGGCCGGTATCGCTGCCATCCCTCCAGATAGAAGCGCCGCTGGGATCGGAAGTAACCGTGAGGGTGTAGTAATCCAGCACGAAGTCGATGCTGTAGTCGTATTCCGGCCTGCCGGTTGAGGCTGTCCCCAATTCCCCTCTGGCACGGCCTGATAATAAGTTGTCCACTGTCACCACCCATTCTTCGGGAACCCAGAAAGCGCCTGGCACGGCAAGCAAGGTGTAGGTCCCCGCCAGATCTTGCGTGGAAAAGGAACTGAACACATAGGGCGTCACGTGCCCTGTGGTGAGGCCATTTCGGTAAATCGCCTGACCGGGCGGACTGGAAGTCACATTTAGGAACAAGGGATCGGCTACGAAATTGATCGTTGTATCCTCGGTTAAAGTGCCGATGGTCACCGATTGCGGCACCCAATTGAAATAGGGTGGGGACATGGAGTAGACGCCGGGGACCGGATTGGCAAAAGTATATGGTGTGTCAAAACCGGAATCTAAGCCATCGATGAGGATATCTGGGCCCGGTGGATTAGAGGTTATGGTGAGTGTGAAGTTGGGGACCAACATAAAATTCATTGTAAATGCATAGGTTCCGCAACTAACCTGGTCCCAAATCGTATCAAAACCTATAGTATACTGAGTAGGTTCCCAACGATATCCTACAGGAGGCTCTGAAATAGTAAATGTTGAAGGCAAGACCCAATTCCAATTTTCCTGGAAAACATTTGTTAGCCCCCACGGTGTTCCATTCTGATAAACCAAATATCCTTCTGGATTTGAAAGAACATTCACATAGTACCAAGGCATTTCGTTACATATGACAAACTCTATATTAGCATTGTAAGATAAGTTTGATTCATCAAGAATGAACATATCTTGGGTAACCCATATCATTTGATTAGCCCAGTAAGAACAATAGCAAGAGTCTGCAGGGGCTTCGTCTATAACTTCATACCAGCCAAGTAAACCATTGCTGCCGTCAATGGATTGATATGTCAGAACGGTTGGTGTAGTGAACGTGCCAGCCGGACTTGTGAAAGTATAACTACCACCATCAGATGCCGTTACGTTAATGCTAAAAGCCCATACGTCACCCGAAAAATCAAATTCGATTGTCGCAGTATTGTTGACAAACATGTCAGCCGTTACATTCCATTCGGTGGGAATCCAGTATGCGTCGGGCACAGATGGAAGGGTGTAGATTCCGGTCAAATCCTCGACATCATAAGAATCAAATATGAAAGGTGTCACCTGGCCTGTGGACTCTCCGTTCCTGTAAATCAGTTGTCCGGGCGGGTAGGAGCTTACATTGAGGAAAAGCGGATCGGCAACGAAATTGATCGTCGTATCCTCAGTTAAAGTGCCTATGTTCACGGATTGCGGCACCCAATTGAAATAGGATGGGGACAAAGAATAGACACCGGAATTGGGATCATCGAAGGTGTGTGGCGTGTCGAAACCGCTATCAATTCCATCGATCAGAATGCCAGCACCGGTGGGGGTGGAAGTAACCGTAAGAGAAGGGATCTCAGTAATAGTCAAAGCCCAGATTCCATCATACCTGAAATATATCACTCTATTATTCACAGCATCGTATATTGCGGCACCTTCAGAATAATTCGCTGTTGAAGGTACAGGAGGAATCTGACCAGTTTCTTGAATTTGTAACAGTCCGCTATCCACTCCAAGTCTGATTTGATGAACTCCACCAATGTACTCAGGAGTGTTATTCCACACAGCCGCAGGGACATATCCTCCAATCATAACAACTGTATTGGTATCATCATTATAACATATGGAACCTTCAGAAGTTATTGATATCTCATTAGGGCCTAGTAAATTCGTCCATTGCCAGGTTGATAAATCAAGTTCCCATAAGTCTCTTTGCCAGTTCCAATAACCAATATCAGATGCCCATGGGAGAAAACCTGGGTCTTGACTTCCAAATTGACTTCCGCTTTGCTTGGCAAACCCACCAAACATATAAACCTTTGTTTTACCTGCATTAGTTGTTATTGAAGCTCCTGCTCGCCTCCACGGTTGGTCGTCCCTGTCTGGGTAGCGCGTAATCCATGTTGAAGATGCAATATCATACTCCATCACAGGATTTCTAACCATGAACCACCCATAACCATTCATAATAACTGGATTATTTGTGTATGGATTCTGGAAGTTATTCCGTCCAAACATCTCCCAAGGGTATATGTCCCCTCCCCCTAATGATGTCAAAACACCTCCGCTTGTCGATACAGCATATATAGTTTGATCATGACAATCCATCATGATAATTCTATTGTTGACTAAGTCTAGAGATGCCATAGTACAATCATCAGTGGGAAAATTTGTGATCTGATATTCGGTAAATTGGTTTGTGTTTAAATCGTACTTCCACAGGCCTTTTACATTAGTTTGAATATCGGCGTATCCCATGTAGACGCAATTCTGGATTGGGTCATACATTGCAGAGGAGAAATCATACATAATGTCAGTATACATGTTTGGCACATATGGTAAATCTGCCGCTTCTTTAAGTTTGACCCAGGTTGCAATTGCTTCGCCACAAAGCAAGCAACCAAGGCTAACAAAGACAAGAATTAAAAATGCCTTTTTCATTTTATACTCCTTATGTCCCTATTATAGTATAGTTTAGATTGGCAACGCCCTTGTGTTGAGCGAAGGATACGGGAACACCTGGAATTCTTACCTCTCCCGATGATCCAGCCAAACAGAACTGCACGAGCGTATGCAAATCTCATCTCGTAAAACATAAAGCCTCTATGTGGGGGATAAATCCACTCTGCGGCAGATTCGCATCCCACAAACACAAAACTCTCCGGTTTTGATATCCTGTCAATCTATATTTGCGCAATCGGCAATAAGCAATGCAGAGGAGTGTCCGGGTCTCTTTAGTTGAGAGGTCTGGAAATCCCTACTATCCTATTCTCCGTTGTTGTCCCTTTTGCAAGAGACGTTACGAAGACCTCTGATATTCTGTCTTTCTATCTCAATCGATCTTTCATTCTTTCATTCTCTTTCTGTTGTCGCTTTGGCAAGCGACACTACCTAAGGCTTGGCCCGCCATCCTCTCCCGATCCACCCCCACACCTCTCCCGAAAACCGCGGGAGGCACGGCGGTGCGCTGCGGGAGGATAGGGAGGCAGCCCCCAGGACGGAGCAGGAACCGGCTCTGCAAAATGCCAGGCCATCAGGACAGCGAAATATCTTGACACACACTGGCGGGTAAATGCCACTGAGCGCATGCACATCGTGAACGCGCCAATGACCAGACTGGTTGATCTGGCCGGCATCTCCATCGCCTTCGCAGTGAGGTCGGTGCTGGAGATCAAGCCCGATCTCCTGGATGGGTTCTGCCTGAGTGAAAGAGAGGTGGAAGCGCCTTATGAGAAGGATTACGACGCCATTGGGGGCAACCGCCCGGAGGATTGGCTGGCGCGCTTCGACACGCGCGAATGGGGATTACTTCTGGCGGAAGAGGAGGCTTGCGTGATTGGGGCCTGTCTGTTGGCCTGGAACACTCCAGGCGTGGATATGCTGGAGGGACGGAGCGACCTGGCGGTGTTGTGGGATCTGCGGGTGCAGCCAACGTGGCGCGGCAAGGGCGTGGGAACCGCGCTGTTTCAGGCCGCGCTGGCTTGGGCAAAAGAGCGGGGAGCGAGGGAACTGAAGGTGGAAACGCAGAACAACAACGTCCAGGCGGTGAAATTCTATCTGCGGATGGGCTGTGAATTGAAATCGGCGATTCCAGGCGCTTATCCTGATTTCCCCGCTGAAAGCATGCTGCTGTTCTATATTCCGACTACCGGTTAGAATTGAAGGCTCAAGCTCAATTAGAGTGGGTAAGCCCCTTGGGGGCGCCAAATGCGAAGCCCACAGTGGAG
>CAYSAT010000041.1:0-26301 GCA_964429035.1 uncultured Candidatus Cloacimonadota bacterium
AAATGCTGAACCTGATCAACCAGCTCTTCGCCTGCCAGATGCCCTATTTTTGCCCGCATGGCCGGCCTCTGATCCTCAAAATGACCCTGGGCGAGTTCGAGAAGAAATTCAAGCGCCAGCTATGATCCCCCTGCTCACCATCGAAGGGCCGACTGCTTCCGGTAAATCCGCTTTGGCATTGAAACTGGCCCAGGCCTTGGGAGCGCAGATCATTTCCGCCGATTCCCGCCAGGTTTATCGCTACCTGGATATTGGCACCGCCAAGCCCAACCAGACTGAGCTGCAGGCAGTTCCCCATCACCTGATCGATATCCTGGAGCCTGATGAATCCTACAATGTAGGCCGTTTCTGCGGTGAGGCGGGCCAAATCATCGAAGGCCTGCGTGAAGCCGGCACTTTTGCCATTGTTTGCGGCGGGACCGGTCTCTACGTGTCGGGCTTGCTGCGCGGGCTCTTTCCCGCCCTCGACATTCCAGAGCGGATCCGCGATCAACTCCGGGAACGCCTGGCTAATGAGGGTTTGGGTGTTCTCTACGAGGAACTCCGGCAGCGCGATCCCGATTTTTCCGCGCAGGTCAGCAATATGGACAAGCAAAGGATTCTGCGGGGTTTGGAGGTCTATCAGGCAACGAGAATTCCCATCACGGAACACTGGCGCCGGCAAACTCATGAACAGCGTTTCCGGGTCTTCCGCCTGCTGCTCGATCCGCCCCGCGAGCTGCTGTATGCCAGGATCAACCAGCGCATCGGCGCCATGCTGGAAGCGGGCTGGCTTCAGGAGATCAGAGGTCTACTAGAGCGGGGTTATGACCCTGCCTGCCCGGGCTTGAACAGCTTGGGTTACAAGGAATTGCTGCCCCATATCACCGCAGGGAAAAGCCTGGATGAATGCGCCGGACTGGCAGCCCAGCACACCCGGAATTACGCCAAAAGGCAGTGTACCTGGTACCGTAAACATAAGTTTGATTTGACATTGACCTCATCCGAGTGTAATATATCCTCAGTGGCTGGCCTCATTCAGGCCCGTCTGCAATAACATCTGCGACTTATGAGGATAGTATGCATCTGGTTGCCAAGGTCTTCGACCTGGACATCACTGAAGAAGAAATCGCCAGCGAAAGCGCCCATCTGGTAGGGCAGGATTCCGATCTGGCCCAGGTTCACGCCCTGAACCGCCTGATAGACCGCTGCCTGCTTTTCCATCAAGCCCTGTCTTCCGGCATCTCCGCCTCCGACGAAGAATACGACAGCGCTTTGCTCGAGACTCTGGAGGATCTGGAAGCGGCCCCCAGCAACGACGCGGAGACCCGCGCCCTGGAAGAGCGCATCCGCAGGCGCATAATCGTCCGCAAGTATGTACAGAAGATTTGCGCTCATGACGTTCCCATCGGTGACGAACAGCTGCTGGCTTTCTACGAGGAGCAGAAAGAGGTTTTTTTCGCGCCGGAAGCCGTGCGGGCAGCGCACATACTGATCCGCGCCGACCAGCCCAACGCCGCGAAACTGGCAGCGGAACTGCGCGACCGGATCAAAACGGAAGAGGACTTCAAGAATATCTGCGGGTCGCATTCCCAATGCCCGACGGGCGTACGCTGCGGTGATCTGGGCTGGTTTCCCAAGGGCCGGATGATCAAGGAACTGGAAGACGCCGCATTCAGCATGGAAGTGGGGGAGATCAGCGATATCATCCAGACCAAACACGGTTTCCATATCCTGATGGTCACGGATAAAAAAGTACAGCGGACCGTGGCTTTCGAAGAGATCAGGGATAGCCTGAAATCGCGCCTGGTGCAGCTGGAACGGGAGTATTTCCTGATCCGGCACGTGAACGGCCTGCGTAAAAGCTACCAGAGCCAGATCCGGATCCTGGATTCCCGCTTCGTTAACTAACGGGCGCTAAGCCTGCCTCCACCTGGCTCAGGATCTCTTTCTTCAGAGATGATCTTTTGGGCTCTTCCCGGTCTGTAGCTCCGAGAACGTAAGTTACCCCGAAACGTCCCGGAGGACCCTGCATCACCCAGATCTCATCCGCCAAGTTTATTGCCTCATCGATATCATGGGTTACAAAGATGATGCTCAACTTCATCTCACGTGTGATAAACCCCAGCCAGTCTTGCAGTTGAAGCCGTGTAATGGCGTCCAGTCCGGCGAAGGGTTCGTCCAATAGCAGAAGCTGGGCGTCCAGCATCACCGTGCGCAGAAAGGCCGCGCGCTGGCGTAAGCCGCCGGAAAGCTGGTAGGGTAAATGCCCGGCATGCCGCTCCAGTCCAAACACCGGCAGCAGCTCATTGACGCGCGCTCTGGCCGCTGCGAGGTCGCCTTTCTTGACCCGGACCGGCAACAGGGCGTTTTCCACCACATTCAGCCAGGGGAACAGCAGGTCGTCCTGCGGCATGTAACCCAGGTTGCCGCTGCTTCCCGTGATCAGGTTTCCCTGAAAGTAGATCTCGCCGCTATCGGGAACCGTGATTCCCGCCAGCAGTTCCAGCCAGGTGCTTTTGCCGCAGCCGCTGCTTCCCGCCACGCAAACGAAGCGCTCCGCCTCCATCTGGAAGTTCACATCGCTCAGGATCAAGCGTGGTTTGCCGGCCAGCAAAAAGGATTTGGAGAGGGCAGTGGTCCGCAGGATCGGCATCAGGGCAGAAACTCGTTGGTATAGGCTTCCTGGGCTGGCACGCCGATCGCAATGATCCTTTTTTCGTACATCCAATCGCCGAACCGCTGCCAGACTTCCGCTTTCTGCCAGCCCCACTTGCTCGCGTCGGCTTTGAATTCATCTTTCAGATACTCCAGGCTGGCCAGCACCAGCGCCTTGTCGAGCTCCGGAACCGCTTTCACCAGCAGGTCCGCGGCTTTGGCGGGATTGGCGATGCAGTATTCATAACCCCGGGAAACGGCTGCCAGGAAGCTGCGGATCAGTTCCGGATCGGAGTCTATGAGCCTATCGTTGGCGATGATGACCGGAGTGTAGAAATCAAACACGGGATCGATATCCCGCACGGGGAAATAATTGAGATTGATGCCCTTGAGCTTGGCCTGGACGCCATCCCAGCCGTAATAGATCCACTCGAAATCCGCGTCCTTGCCGATGGTGGAGAAGAAATCCGTGACCCCCGAAACGATCCGGACGCTGTCGTAATCTGCGTCGGAGGAACGCATCACTTGCTTCAGGATTTCCAGTTCCGAAGGCCAGCCGGATGATCCGTAGCGCCTGCCTTCAAAGTCACGCACGGAAACGATGTTGTCCCTGGCCAGCGAAGCGAATCCGGAAGTATTGTGCTGGATCACCGCGGCGATCGATTTTACCGGAATGCTCTCGGAGCGCGCGATGGTCACGCTTTCCTGATAACTGATCCCAAATTCGGCCTGGCCGGAAGCCACGATCTTCTCCGCCGTGTTCATGCCCGGTTGGGTGATCTGCACGTCCAGGCCGGCTTCTTTGAAGTAACCCAGAGCTTGGGCGGCGTAAAGCCCGCTGTGGTTGGTGTTGGGCGTCCAATCCAACACCACCCTGATCCTGCGCAAGTCCTCATTTTCCTTGCCCTTCCGGTTGCATGAACTCATGCCGAGTGCCAGTACGGCAAGCAGTATTGTAACTATAACTACATTTTTTCTCATGTCTTACTCCTATACATATAATCTAAAATCTACGCTCTGGGATGATATAGCCTATGTGTTTCAATCAAATAGCGCGTATCCACGTGAGTGTAGATCTGGGTGGTGTTCAAACTGGAGTGGCCCAGCAGCAACTGCACGATGCGTAGGTTGACGCCGCCTTCGAGCAGGTGCGTGGCAAAGGAATGGCGGAAGGTGTGGGGCGTGATCTCCTGCTTGATTCCCGCTTCCAGGGTGATCTTGCGCAGGATCTTCCAGAAGCCCATCCGGCTCAGTTTTCCGCCCCGCTGGTTGAGGAACAGCGTGTCGGTCTGCTGCGTTTGGAGCAGAACCGGCCGGACCTGCAGCAAATAGTTCTGCAGCCAGGCGCCGACGCTGTCCGGATAGGGCACGAATCGCTGTTTGGAGCCCTTTCCGCGCACCAGGATCACCTGCTCTGCGGCATTGATGTCGCGGGTGGCCAGGCCCAGCAGCTCGGAGATCCGCATCCCCGTCCCATACAGCAGTTCCAGCATCGTTTTGTTGCGTTTTTCCAGAGTTGTCTCAGTATTCAGCCCATCGAGCAAGCCCAGCATCGCCTCCACATCCAGAAAGTCCGGCAAATGCTGGCCCAGTTTGATCTTGGGCACCTGGTCGAAGTCCAGTCCCACGGGTTCCTGGTTGTCCTCCAGCCAGCTGAAGAATTGCTTGACCGCGACCCGTTTCCGGGCCAGGGAAGCGTTCACCAAGCCTACATCCGCAAGTTCCGCCAGATAGGCAGTCAGATCTTGCGCGTTGTAATCCGCGATGGGCTGGATTTTCCACTGCAGGAAGTCCCGGATGTCCCTCTGGTAGGAGTTCACGCTGTTTTCCGCCATGCCTTTTTCCACCTTGATGAAGTAGGTGAAACCGTTCAGCAGGCTGATCAAATGGGGGGTGAGCAGCTCGTCAGTCACCGGCCTGGTAGTTGGGCGATTCTTTGGTGATATTCACGTCGTGGGGATGCGATTCTTTGAGTCCGGCGCCGCTGATCTCGATGAATTCAGCCCGTTCCTGCAGGGCTTTCAGGTTTGCCGCGCCGCAATATCCCATCCCGGAACGCAATCCGCCCATCAGTTGGAAGAGGAAATCCTGCATCGGCCCCTTGTAAGCTACCATGCCCTCGATCCCTTCCGCCACCAGTTTGTTATCCTCGCATTCAGCCTGGAAGTAGCGTTCCCGGCTGCCCCGTTTCATCGCGCCGATGGAGCCCATGCCGCGGTAACTTTTAAACCTTCTGCCGTTGTAGATGATGGCTTCGCCCGGGCTTTCATCGGTACCGGCGAGCAGCGAACCGATCATCACGGCGGCAGCGCCTCCAGCCAGAGCTTTCACGATGTCGCCGGAATACTTGATCCCGCCATCGGCAATGATGGGAATTCCTGCTTCAGCCGCGGCTTCGGCGCAGTCCATGACCGCGCTCAATTGCGGAACGCCGATCCCGGCGATGACTCGCGTGGTGCAGATGGAGCCAGGCCCGATGCCCACTTTGACGGCGTCGGCTCCGCTATCGATGAGAAACCTGGTGGCCGCCGCGGTGGCGACGTTTCCGGCCAGGACGTCGATATCCAGGGTGGCTTTCACTTTTTCCACCGCCTTGCGAATATTAGCCTGATGCCCGTGCGCGGTATCGATCACCAGCAGGTTCGCGCCCTGCTGCGCCAATTCCTGCGCCCGTTCCAGAAAATCCCCCGTGGCGCCGATCGCCGCGCCCACTAACAGCCGGTTTTTAAAATCCTGCACGGCGTCGGGATAAGAGATCCGCTTCAGGATGTCCCGCACCGTGAGCATGCCCGCCAATTGGAAATCCGGGGTCACCAGCAGGAGTTTTTCGATGCGGTGCCGGTGCAGCAAGGCGATGCAATCCTCCATGGAACTGCCTTCGGGCGCTGTGATCAAGCGTTCCCGCGGAGTCATCAGTTCGCGCACCTGCCGTTTTTTATCGGTTTCAAAGCGGATGTCGCGGTTGGTGAGGATGCCCAGCAGTTTGCCGTTTTCCACCACCGGGAAACCGCCCACCTTGTGCTCCGCCTTCAGTTTCAGCACCTCGGCCAGGGTTTCGGAAGGCGCGATCGTGTAGGGATTGGAGATCAAGCCGCTCTCCGCCCGCTTCACCAGATGCACTTCCCTGGCCTGGTCGCCGATGGTAAGGTTCTTGTGGATGATGCCAATCCCGCCGTTGCGCGCCATCGCGATCGCCATCCCGGCTTCGGTTACGGTGTCCATCGCCGCGCTCAAAACCGGGATTTTCAAGGAAAGATTAGCCGTGATCCGCGTCTCCAGTGAAACTGACGCGGGCAGTAGCTCCGACTGCTGCGGAACCAGCAGCACGTCGTCGAAAGTATAGGTCTTGCGGATGCTCTTTTTCATATACAACTCCACTAAAATTTCCACTCCGCCAGCCTTGCCAATATGTCAAGAACTTTAGGGCCGCGTGACCCCCAGAACCCTTGCGTGCCTTGCGCAGAAACAGAGCAGGAACAGATATACTCATTTGACCTTTGCCCCTTACACGTTGTGGAGGGTGGGCCGCGGGCCTCCTTATGACCTCCCTATGACCTCCCTAACAATCCAGGGGAGGTGTTCGGGAGGCAATCAACAGGCCTGGCAGCCAGCCCCCAGCTTTTGCCCTATGGATAGGCTCTCTTTCAGATCAAGTGGGTATTGATCTGGGATTTGGCAGAAATGGAGGGCATCCCAGGTAGTGTAGCATTCCGATGCTACATACCGGTAGGATTGGAATCCTACCCTACGCTGAGCCACTTGGGAATTCCAATACTCTCCCGTTACATAGTTTTGCAAACTGCTGTGGCCGCAGGACTCCGTTCTTGGGTCGATTGGTCCTGCGGATACAATCCACAGGACACAACAGGATGCAATCCTATGTTACGAAGAGGCGCCGGAACGCTGGATTTATCCGGTCGGTCCACCGGATTCATCCGGTTTTTTTCTCGCGGAGAAAAAGATGCTGTCCACGAATTACACGAATTTACACGAATTGATCAAAACCGGTGTCGTATAAAAGGGAATTGATGAATTGATGGAGTTGTTCAACATGGCTGGGGCTAAAGTGTCCCCAACCAGGATACCATTGGAGCCCCTCTTCCAGCGAACCAGTCAAAGGGCAGCCTAGAAGCGTGCCAACTGGCTAAAAGGGCATCTGGACCGGAGACGGGCTTTGGGCAGCCTGCTTAGATCAGGAGGGCTTCTGTACCGGCGCTCGCCGCAGCGCCGATCACCAAGGCGGATCAGCGTCCGCCTGTACGGGACTTGGCGGATCAGCGTCCGCCTGTACGGGATACAGCCACGCCAGAGCCCGGATCACCCCATCCGGAAAAAAACCTTGACTAAATCGGGAAGCTCCCCAGAGGTAAAAAAAGCAAAAAATCCAAGATCCCATGGGGAGACGGTATGAAAAAAACAATGCTCTGCGGGCTGCTTTGCCTGCTAATGACGCTGGCATCAGCCCTGGTGGTGGAGACCGCCTCGCTAAAGAATTTCGTAGCGGGCAGCGAGCCTGCTTGCGCCTATGACCGCTGGGTCTCGCACCTTGCCGAGGGCATCGCCATTGCCAACTACAATATTTACCCCCCTTGGGAGGTCCAAACGAACGGCTTTGGCGATTTCCGCCTGCCTAACGCAGCGGAACTGGTTTACTGGAGCAACATGCTGGACCTCTTCGTCGCCGGCGATTACGATGGCGCGCAAGCCGTGCTGACCACGAACGGCGCTCCCTTCCAGATCGTGGAGTTTCACGATACCGACACCGGCCGGACCCTCTATATCATCCGCGAGATCCCCAACCTGAGTTATTACGACGATAACGACACCATGGACACCTACGACGACGAGGTGGGCGCTTTCACCTATGGCTGGGGCCTGTTCATCTACAATCCGGCGGGCACGAAGCCAGCGATCATCACCATTCCCCATCCCTGCGACGACTTTCCCTCCCCGCTCTTCGGATTGGAAGCGCTGGACGTCTGGAACGCCCAATATTTGCTGATCAACGGCGCCGGACGTGAAGTCCGCTGGACCAACGAAGGCACCTACACCAATTCCAAATCGCTCTCCGACCCCACTCGCAACGCCCTGCACCCGCTGCAAACCGCCTACAAGAAATTCGCTGACAAGGTCCGGGACCAGTTCGGCTGGCGGGAATGGTCGGCCCAGCTGCATACCTACGACTGGAACCTGCACGCCGGCTACGCCAATTGCCAGATCTCGGCGGGAAATCCGCGCAACTGCCCGAACCTGCCGATCCGCGACCTCAGCCCGCTCAAGCACGATCTGATCAACGCCGGCAGCCATCTGATGATTCCCGCCAACACCGTGGGTATCCACGCCGATGTGTATCTGAACGATTTTTACACAGTGAACTACTCCACCCACGATTTCACTTTCACCGACGGCGTGAACAGCTATCCCGTGAACAACTACATGGACCTGCCCGCCTACCAGCAAAACCAGCAGATGCTCTACACCCAATCCGGAACCTCGGATTATGACGTGTATGAGCCGTTTTTCCACATGGAAATGGATGAACTGCCCAATTCCTACCAGCAAATGACCAATAATTACCACTGGTTCTACGCCTGGAACGAGGCGGAACAAGTGTGGGACATGGACCACCTGTTCGACAATTTCCTGAGCTATTACGGCCGCTGGCTGCACGACATGGAGCCGGTGCTGGTGGAGATGTTCAACATGAACGACGGCCAAACCCCGGAGCCGCCTACGGATTTGACCGTGCTAAACCAATCGCTGAACAACGTGACCCTGAGCTGGACCAAAACCTCGGATTACGATTTCGACACCTATGAGGTGCTCTACGCCACGGAACCCATCGGCCTGGACAACTATCAGGTCTATAACCGCGGCAACAACGCCCTGCTGGCTTCGCCGGATTGCCAGAGCATCACTGTGCCCAACCTGGTGAACGCCAATCCCTACTATTTCCAGCTGCGCGCTAAAGACAAGAATGGCAACATCTCCGGACTTTCCAACCAGGTCAACACCATCCTGGCGCCCGCCAACATCACCGCCCTCACCGCGCATGGGATGGATGGCACCGTGCGAGTTTTCTGGCAGGTGGGCGGCCAGACCAACAACCAGGGCTTCAAGGTTTACCGCAAGCTCAGCATCGGGGACTTCACCCTGGTGGATTCCTGGCAGACCAACCCCAACCTGAGCAACTCCACGGCCAGCAGCTTCACCTGGTGGGATAACGACGTCAGCAACAACGGCAGCTACACCTACAGGATCAGCAGCACCAACCTCGACAACATCGAGTTCTTTTACAACTGGACCGCGTCCGCCTCGCCGCGGGCGATCCACACCATCACCATCCGCAACGCCAGCTCCACGCTCGCCGATTCCATTTCCTTCGGCATCAATCCCTATGCTTCGGACGGCAACGACGGCTACTGGGACGTGACCAAGGCCAATCCCGGCACCACCTACGTCTGGAACGCCTTTTGGGAGCAGTATTGGGGCTCCAGCGGCACCCACCTTTCCCGCGAGATCAAGGGCGCTTACAACCTCGATACGCAGCTGAAGACCTGGGTGATGCGCACCCGCAGCGACCAGATCAACGAAACCCTGACCATCTCCGCCTCCGGCAATTTCGACCGCGAGGAGAAACTCTACCTGCTGGACGGGGGCAACGCCACCTATCACAACCTGCTCTCCGGCCCCTACCAGTATGTGAATGCCAACTCCAACATCCGCACCATGACCCTCTATTGGGGCAACATGCAGCCCCGCTTCCTGCATTCCAGCCAGCCCAACCGCGTGTTCCAGGGCGGAGCTTCGCTCAACCTGAACTGGAATTACCAGTATCCCTTCCTCATCGACCACGTGGAACTCTCCGTCATCAACGCCACGGACAGCCTGTTGATCAGCGCCCTGATCCCTCCCAACCAGTTCAGTTACTCCTTCTACATCCCCCAAAACGTGCTGGAAATGCAGGATTGCCGGGTGGCGGCGGACGTCGTGGCGGTCGACGGGGTGCGGACGCGCTTCTGGTCGGATTACCGCTTCTCGCTGGTGCCGCTGATGAACATGGCCTACAACGAGCCGGGCTGGAAAACCCGCACCAATCCCTGGCTGAATTCCGACCTGAGTTTTGAGCAGGTGTTCGGAACCGGAGCCCAGGCCTGGATGGCGGCCACATTCGGCGGCTGGACTGAGGCCACGGACTACGATTTCGCCAACGCCTACTGGGTTTACAGCCCCGATGTGAGTTTCTACTCCAATACCCTGCCCGTGCAAAGCTCCGAATACAGCTTCGACCTGGTGCAGGGCTGGAACTTCATCCCCAACCCCCATCTCTGCGCCTACAACCTTGAGGACATCAGCTTCCTGATCGACGGCGACCTCTTCCGCTACGGCGAACTTTTCGCCCAGGGGCTGGTCTCGCGGGCGGTTTACGTGCTCCGCAACAACCTCTACGCTCCGGTGGAACGCGTCGAGCCCTGGGAAGCGCTGCTCATCCGCTATTACGGGCCAGTGGCCCAGGCGCCCCAGATCCGCTTCTATCCTTTCTTCGACGCCCCGGCGGTCACGCCTTCGCCGGCCAATTGGGAATTGCTGCTGCAGGCGGCCCAGTCCGGTTCTACCGCGCAGATCCTGTTGGGAGCCCATAACCTCGCCACGGACCTCTACGATTTCCGGCTGGACCTGCCCGCCCCGCCCCTTCCGCCCTTCGACCGCCCCGCCCTCTGGTTCCCGGTCGCGGACGCGGACACCCTCGCGCTGGAACACCGCCTTTACAGCGATTACCGCGTGGATTTCAGCCTGCCCGAAGAGCAGGAGCTGTGGAATTTCAAGCTCCAGGTGTTTAATACCGATCCCGTCACCCTGAGCTTCGGCCAGCCGGATATGCCCGCCAACTGGCAGGTGCTGCTGATGCTGGACGACACGCCCTTCTTCCTGGGCAGCGCGCCCGACTTCACCTGGAATCCGCCGGCGGCGGGGATTTACACAGGCTACATCCGCGTCAGCAATTACCAGGTGGGCGTGGATGACCTGGTCCAGGCTCCGCTCAGCGGTTTGACCGCCTATCCCAATCCCTTCAACCCGGACGTCCATATTGCCTTCGACCTCGCTTCCAGCGCGCAGGTGAGCGTGCAGATCTTCAACATCCGCGGCCAGAAAGTGGCCCAGCTCGTGGATGCCAAACTCTCCGGAGGACGCCACAACCTGCTCTGGGATGGCAAGGACTCCCACGGCAAGGGTGTGGGCAGCGGCATCTATTTCGCCCGCGTGCGTACGAACAACCAGACCCAGACCATCAAGATGATGCTGATGAAATAGCGATCAGTTTCCCAGGAGGAACGATGCAGCGTTACATTATGTGCCTTGTGGCCCTGGCGGTCGTTGTATTGCCGCTTGCCGCCCAGACCGACCTGACCTACGACCCCTCCCCGCTGGTTTTCAACGCGGTTCCGGGTCAGTTCGACTCCAAGTTTCTCAACGTCACCAACACCGGCGGCGTAGGCCGGGACTACTCCCTGCTCACCAATCCGCCTGTCCTACTCGGCGACCTGGTATCCTATTATCCCTTTGACAACGGCCGGGTGGACCTGCTGACCAACTGGTCCGGGGCGGTGTCCGGCACCTATCTCGGCCACGACCGGCTGAACCGGCCCCTGCAGGCCATGGGATTCGACGGAGTGAACGACAATTACAATACTTGGGATAGCAATCTCAGCAACGCTTTCAGCGTGAGTTTCTGGGCCAGGCCGCTGCGCAACCAGCCCATGATCGCGCAGGGGTATTACAATGCGGCGCAAACGGCGGATTACCTGTTGTGGCCGGATTGGTACGCTTCCGGAAGCGAGGAAGGGCTGGGCTTAGCCCTGGGCAAAAACGGGCTGATGGTCATCAACCACGCGGCCGCTTATATGCCCGTCCTGCTGAGTTATTCAGCCGATCTCTCCGGCTGGAACCACTACGTAATCGTATTTTCGGGGCAGACCCCCTCGCTGTATGTCAACGGCGTTCTGGTCAGCACCGGGCTCCCCAGCCCCCGTCCCACCACGTATCTGAGTTCCCTCTACGGCGGCGCCGCCTACGGTTTTTACAAGGGCTTTCTGGACGACCTGTGCGTCTATAACGCTGCCCTGACCGAGGCTCAGATCCAGGCATCCTACCAGTTCACCGACATGGCCAGGTTCCAGATCCAGCCCCGGATTGGCGCTCTGGCGGGGGGTACTTCCGCGGCGGTGGCGGTCCGGATGGTCGATACCACTCTGGCCACCGGCGTTTACAGCGACGCCATCACGCTCTGCCAGATGGGCGGCGCGCCTATAACCACGCCTGTGCCGGTGGTGATCAATGTAAGCAATACCGCCGTTCCGCTGGCTCCGGCAGATCTTAGCATATCATACGACGGCCTGGGCAACGCCCTGCTTGAGTGGTCGCCGGTAGCCTCCGCCACGATGTACAGGATTTATTCGGGTTCGGACCCCTATCACCCCGAGTTTTTTACCTTCGTGGGCAACACCACGCAGACCGCCTTCACGTTCCTCGCGGGTGATGACCCTGCCACCACCCGCAGATTCTTTGTGGTGGTCGCGTATATGGAGTGAGTTGGGAGTTGAGAGTTAAGAGTTGAGAGTTAAGAGTTAAGAGTTAAGAGTTAGGAGTTGAGGGTGGGATCCACGAATTGCACGAGTTTACACGAACTGAGGGACGAATGAGGTAGCGGCGCTCGCCGAAGCGCCGTTGGTTGCGAGTTTGGAGTTCAAGCGACCTTCACAAGTAATCCGTAAACGCCAAATGCAGGGGCCGCTTGGACTTCAAACAGTATTGTGAATGAGGCTAATCCTCAAGTGCAGGTGTGTATCAACCGGTCTGCTGTTTGGCTCTCTTTCAATCTATGTGGGTGGGGCGTGTTAGAGTTCCCACTCAGTTTGAAAGAGAGCCATAACTCTTAACTCATAACTCAACCGCACCTCATGTCCCTGTGTTCACAAAACCAGATAAATCTGGTGGACCGACCGGATAAATCCAGTGTTCCGGCCACAGCAACCTTTCCACCCTTCCACCTTTCAACCTTTCCACCATTTTCCCCCTCCATTCGTGCAAATTCGTGGAATTCGTGGACAGCTCTTTTCCCTGCAAAAAACCCGGACTCAGCACGAATCCGGGTAGGGTAATGATTAGTCTTTGTTTTTTAGAATTTCACTTCTAGGGAGGTTCCCAAAACGTAGTTGCTGGCGCCATCCGCTTTGCTGGGGATATCATTACCCTCATGCCAGCCGACCGCTCCGAAGCACGACAGTTGCAGCAATTCGGGGATCAGGTCGACTTCCACGCCGCCGTTGATTTCCATGCCGGCGTCCAGGAGATAGCCCGCCGCGGCAAAGAAATTCAGCCGGGGTATGATCTGCGTGTTAACCTTGCCGACGAGGGACAGCACCGTATCCGTGTTTTGGCTGTAGGGGTCGTTCCAATAGAGGTTCAAGCCGTCGTGGTGGGTGCCGTAGCCATAGATGTAGAGGCCGTTCTGGTAATAGGGAGAGAGGACTTCGATGCCCTTTTCGGTGGCGAACAGCAGGTCCGCGCCGGCGCCGATGGGACCCAAATCCACCTTGGCTTTCACTGCCGCGCCCAAGCCCACCTCATCGTCAATGGGGTCAGCGATGAAGTGCAAACCCGCGAAGACGTTGGCATCGATCTGGATGGGGTCGATATCCAGGCTGACAAAGGGCATCAGGGTGGCGGTGCTATAATCCCGGTTGTTGTCCCGCCCGTAGGAGGCGAAGATGCCCCAGGGCAGGGGATGGGGGGTCTTCATGTTGAGCAGGAAATAGCAATAGTCGTCATCGGCAACGGTGTCGTACTCATTCACCTTGATCCAGCCCAGATTGGTCTGGAATCCGATGAAGTTGTCCATGTTGAACATGATTCCGGAGAAGGAATCGTCCAGGATCAAGCCCATGTTGTCGGCCCAGTATTGCTGGCCCACGCGGACATTGGAATCCAGCATCCTGATCCGGTAATCCACATACAGCTCGTAGGCTTTCACGTCCACTGCGGCAGCCAGTCCGCCCCAGTTGCTCTTGCCGCCCCAGCTGGAGGTGTTGCCCCAAACCACATCGCCGAACTGCAGGTTGACCCGCATCATCAGGCTGGGATGCAAGTTCGCGTTCATGCCCAGATAGAGCCGGTTATCGATGTGGCCGCCGTCCCTTTCATATTGGTCGTTATAAAAGGCGGCGCGGGTGCGGTTTTCCCCATCGTATTCAAACTCGATAGCGGCCAGCAAACTGACCAGCAGCAGGGGTACGATAATCAGGATAAGTTTCTTCATAAGTGACTCCTTTTTGGGGTTAAATGAGTGTGAACCAAGCAAGGGTTAAGGTCCATACAAGTCAAGGTATTTTTTTAGAACTTAAGCATATCCAGGTGAAGTTCGCTCTGCATGGTCTCAATATCTTTCTGCAAATTAGGGATGATAGGCACTCCCAGCCTCTGCACTTCCAGAAGCTTCTCATATTCCTTTTCGCCAGCCACCCAGATGCGTTCCCGGCCTGGCATCAGGCGTGAGTTTTGCAGCTCGCGGCAGATCGCCCCGCTGGTGCGTTTGAAAGCGTCCAGTTCCGTGAAGAAATCGATGTTGATGGCCAGGAAGAAATGCCCCAGTTTATAGGGCGCGGCCTTTCCGCTGGAATCCTGGCCCAGCAATTGGTTCAGGAACGAACCCTGCTGCAGCGCGGAACAGAGGATCTCCACCAGCGTGGAAAGCCCGTAGCCCTTGTGGCTGCCGGCCAGTTCGTCCGTGCCTCCGATGGGTAGCAGCGAAGCCGTTTGCTTCACCAGGTCCACCAGCAGGCGGTTCGTATCGGTATGCGGATTCCCTTCCAGATCAATCGCCCAGCCTGCTGGCGTGGGCTTCTCTTCCCGGGCGTATTGTTCGATCTTGCCGCGCTGGCTGATGGAGGTGGCGGCATCGTAGATGAAGGGGAAATCCAGGTCGGTGGGGGCTCCGAAGCAGATCGGATTGGTGCCCAGCAGCGGTTCGACCCCGTTGGTGGGGCAGACCGAGGGCCGGGCGTTGGTGAAATTCAGCCCAAGCATATCTGCCTCGCAGGCCATTTGGGCGTAATATCCGCAGATCCCGAAGTGGGTGGAATTCCTCACCGCGACTGCGCCCAGGCCGTATTGCCGTGCTTTCTGGATGGCTTTTTCCATGGCGCGGAAGCCGATCACGTGGCCCATCCCGTGGTTGCCGTCCCACACCGCGGTGGCGTGTTTGTCGCGGATCACGTCGATCCGGGTGAGCGGGCTCTGGATGCCTGCCTTGATGCGGTCGTAATACATCTTCAGGCGTCCGATGCCGTGGGATTCGATGCCGCGGAGGTCGCTGGCGATGAGGATGTCGGAACATATCCGGGCTTCTTCAGGCGGAACTCCGATGCGGGTGAAAACCTCTTGCATGAATTCTTTCAGGGTCTGGACGGGTAAGCGTAGCATGGCTCTTTCCTCCTTCTCAATGGGTTGGCAGGATCACGGCTTTCAAGGGCGGAAAGCCGTTGAAATTCACCGAGGAGTAGCTCTGCGTGTAGGCCCCGGTGGTAAAGATGAACACGCGGTCGCCGGGCTGCGTGGTGTCCGGCATCAGGTATTTGATGTATTCATAGAGGATGTCCATGCTGTCGCAGGTGGGGCCGGCGAGGATGATCTCGTCCGCCATGCCTTCGCGTTCGAAATAGATTGGGTATTTGATGGATTCGTCGATGGTCTCGATCAGGCCGCCGAATTTGCCCACATCCAGGTACACCCATTTGTAGAGGTTGTTTTTGGCCTTACTGGCGATGTTCACCACTTCGCTCACGATCACCCCGGCGTCTGCCACCAGCGAGCGTCCCGGCTCCATCACCAGCGTGGGCAGATGGTCGCCGAAATCCTCGCTGAGGAAGCGCATGATCTCCGCGCTATATTCGTCGATGGAAAACGCCGGATCCACATAGTTGGCGGGATAGCCGCCGCCCAGGTTGATCATCTTGAGCTCGATCCCTTCTTCCAGTACGGCATCGAAAAGGTATTTGCAGCGCGAGATGGCGTCGTCCCACTGCCCAATGTCGCGCTGTTGGGAACCCACGTGGAACGACACGCCCCAGGGGTCCAGATTCAGTTCCGAGGCCTGCAGGATCAAGTTGTAGATCACGTCCGGATGGGCGCCGAATTTCCGGGAGAGCGGCCAGTCCGCGCCGGTCCCTTCGGTCAGCAGGCGGAAATACACTTGCGAGCCGGGCGCTTCCCGGGCGATGTTGTGCAGGTCCGTTTCGCTGTCGGTGACGAAGAGGCGGACGCCCTGCTCGTAGAAATAGCGGATGTCCCGGGCTTTCTTGATGGTGTTGCCATAGCTCATCCTCTCCGGGGAGATGCCCAAGCGCAGCAGCTGCTTAAGTTCGTGGGGCGAGGCGACGTCGAAGTTTGAGCCCAGATCGTGGAGCAGGGTGATGACCTCGTTCAGCGGATTGGCTTTCACGGCGTAGTAGATCTGCAGGTTGGGGATGCTGGCTTGCAACTCCAGAAACTTGGCTTTGATCACTTCCAGGTCCACGATCAGCACGGGTGTTTCCTGCGTGAGGGCAAATTCCCTGATGCGGGCAAAGCGGGCGGGCTCGATGTAGCGTTCGAGGTTGAAGTGATAGGGTTCTCTATACATGGGCGAAGTCCTCCTTGGGAGCGGTTGGGATCATTGTCTATAAGGCCCGGCGGCGTTCATGGGCCGGGCAGGAATTGCCGTTTCCACAGCAGGAACATCACCGCCGTCCAAATCTGGCGGCTGTGGTCGAAGCGTCCGTTGCGGTGGTCGATCAGCATCTTCAAAACGTAGTGGGGATCGATGAATTCGGTGGGGGTGTCCTTCACCAGGTCGCGGACCGGGGCGAAGAACTCCTTTCTCAGCCAGGAACGCAGCGGAACCGGGAAGCCCAGCTTGCGCTTGCCCACCACATGGGCGGGGACCACGTCGCTGAAAGCCTGGCGCAAAACGTATTTGGTGGTTCCCTGCGCCAGCTTGTAAGCAGTGGGGATCCGGGCGGCGACGGCCCACACTTCCTTGTCCAGAAAGGGGACCCGCAGTTCCAGCGAGTTCGCCATGGTCATCTTGTCCGCCTTCATCAGGATATTGCCCGGCAGCCAGGTGTGGAGGTCGATGAACTGCATCCGCAGGGGGTCGTCCAAACCCTCGCAGAGCCGGTAAAAGGGGGCGGTGACCCGGCTGGCGTCGCCGTTGGCGCGGATGAACTGGCGGTCGAGCTGGCTCACCCGGAGTTTTTCTTCCGCGGGGAAGATGTTCGCGTTGCCATAGAACCTTTTCTCCAGCGGCGTGCAGCCCCGCATCAGGTAGCTGCGCCCTTTCAGGCCTTTGGGCAGCAGCGCGGCGGCGGAGCGCAGGGCGGGCTTCAGCGCGTCCGGCAGATACCGGAAGGGGCGCAGGGAGAGGGGTTCGTGGTAGATGTTGTAGCCGCCGAAAAGTTCGTCCGCCCCTTCTCCGGAAAGCACCACGGTGATGTATTCCCGCGCCATGCGGGCCAGAAAGTAGAGCGAGATCGCGGAGGGGTCGGCCACCGGCTCGTCCTGGTGCCAGGCCAGGCGGGGCAAGGCTTCCCAGTATTCGGTGGCGGAGATCTTGTATTCGTGGTGCCGGGTCCCCAGGCGCTGGGCGGTCTCGGCGGCCACGCTCAGCTCAGAGTATTCCTCTTCCGCGTAGCCCACGGAGAAGGTGTGGATGTCCTCATATTTCTTGAACAGGGCGCAGATCACGGAGGAATCCACTCCGCCGGAAAGGAAAGCTCCGCGGGGGACGTCGCTCATCCGGTGGTGCTTCACCGAATCGTCCATCACGGCGCGCAGCTCCTGGGCGTAGTCGTCCGCGCCGCGGCTGTGGTCGGGCGTGAATTCCGGGCTGAAATAGCGGCGGATGCTTAGCCCCTGCGCGTCCAGCGTGAAGCAGGAACCCGGCGGGAGCTTGCTGATCCCGGCGAACATCGTTTCCGGCTCCGGCACGTATTGGAAGGTGAGATAGTCCAGGAACGCGGTGGGGGAGATCTCGCGCTTCACGCCCGGATATTCCAGCAAACTCTTGATCTCCGAGGCGAAGAGCGTGGCGCTGCCGCTTTCGGAGTAGTAGAGCGGCTTGATGCCGAAGTGGTCGCGCGCGCCGAAAAGCTCTTCCCGCCTTGTGTCGTGGATGATGAAGGCGAACATTCCGCGGAGCCGGTTGACGCAGTCCGCCCCGCATTCTTCATAGAGGTGGAGCAGTACTTCGGAATCGGTGTGGGTGCTGAATTTATGGCCTTTGGCGAGGAGTTCTTCGCGCAGCTCCAGATAGTTGTAGATTTCGCCGTTGAACACTAGCCACAGCGTGCCGTCCTCGTTGCTCATGGGCTGGTGCCCCGTGCTGAGGTCGATGATGCTCAGGCGGCGGAAGCCCAGGCCGGCGTTTCTGGCTGTGTGGAAACCGCTGTCGTCCGGACCCCGGTGCGCCATCACGGCGGTCATCCGCGCCAACAGCTCTTCCGGTACCGCTGACGCTGTCTGACGATTGAAAACAGCAACAATTCCGCACATACGGGCGTCTCCCTGCTTCGTATTTTGCCAAGGTTTTTACCACGCTCCAGACCGGTTCTATTTGTCAAGAAAAAAGGGATGTAGTGTACCGGCGGACGCCGATCCGCCGCACTCAACGCCGATCCGCCGAACTCAACGCCGGTTCGCCGCACTCAACGCCGATCCGCCGCCATGAACGGCGCTGCATTGAGCGCCGGTACACCCCTTCCCCTTTCATTCGTGTAAATTCGTGTAATTCGTGGACAGGCCCATCTCTGCTCTTTGCTCTCTGCTCTCACAGCAGGGAATCCAGGCCCTCATAACCTCGTACCTCAGGCAGCAGGCCGGCATCCACGGCACGCGCCACAGAGCGGCAAGGCAGATCGTGCAGTTCTATGTAGGCACGGGAGATATTCTGCAAATCCAGATCGGGATTCAACGCCTTCAGCCCATACATGATCTTCATGAAAAGGTTGTTCCAGAGCGGCCGCACGCCTCCGAATTGGGGCAGTTTGTAGGTGCGTTCGGCGTAAGTGCGCAGGTCGTCTTTGTAGCGCTCCGAGGGATGGACCGCCATCAAATTGCGGCTGGTGGCGGCGAAATCGAGGTGGTGCTGTCCGATCTTCACTTTGGGTATTCTGCGGGCGAGGATGCGCTGCAGCCGCGGATCCCAGTAGAACAAGAGTTCGTCGGCTTTGCCCTGATAGCCGTGCAGCAGGTTCTTAAATAGTACTTTCATTTAGTCTCCTATGTGGGTTAATGGGTGATTGTGCAGGTAGTGTCGCTTGCCAAAGCGACATATTATTATACCTATTGCGTTTCGAATTCTTTTCTGTTGGCGCTTTGGCAAGCGCCACTACCTCAGGCCGTGAAGCCGATTATGCTTGATGGGTCGCAGGATGTAGTGTCGCTTGCCAAAGCGACAACAGACCAGGATGTGTAAAAAAGAGAACGCAGATGCATAGGAAAAAGAGGATGGCAAGGATGTACCGGCGCTCGCCGTAGCGCCGTTCAGGCCGGCGGATCGGCGTCCGCCGGCTACATCCCCAAGTCCCGTCGGGTCTAATGTCGCCGACCGGTAGGTCGGCGCTCCCACACCTTCCCCTTTGTGTAATTCGTGGACACCCTCCCTGAAGGACTTCCCGGAGTTATTGGAACTCTTCGGACGCCCGTCCAACGTGCCTTTAGACCGCGCCCAACTTCCGGATTTCCTCAACCCCCGGATTGCGACCGCGAACTCCACGCCTGGGACGAACTGCTGGGAGTGTTCCGCAGTTTACCGGACAGCCACCGCCTCTATGCCTCGGAAGCGGCTCTGGAACTGCGCAACGGCATCTACGCCGAACTGATGAAACGCATCGCGCTCAACGCCAACGATCCCCAGGCCGCTTACTGCGCGCGCATCTTCGACAACTACTTCTGGCGCTTCTGCATCCTCATCTTCCTGCTCAAAAACTGGCAGGATTTGCGCGACGCGAGAGACAACCTGCGCCTGCAAACCTGGTTCCAAGCCAACAAAGTGGACGAACAAACGGCGAAAGAGGCGTGGTACCTCTGCGAATACTACTTCGCCAACACGCAGCCGTTTCTGAAATCGATGAGCGAACATTCCAAACTGGAGGAGGAGAAGAAAGTGCTCAAGATCCTCCAGAAATCCGAAGGGCACGAATTGACCCACAGCCGGTTGCTGTGCCGGTCGCACCTTACCAGCCGGGAATTCCGCGCCTGCATTGAAAGCCTGGTGGAGAAACAAGCCGTGATCTGCCACGAGGAACCGGTAGGATACCGGAACAGGATCAGCCTGAAATATAACCTGAATCCCGTCCTGAACGACCTGGATATCCAATAACTCAATCAGAAGGGGATGGTTCACCGCCATCCCCTTTTTATCATTTAATCAGTTTATCAATTCCTCGACTGGCAGGATTTCCAGCGCTGCAGATCCGGCAGGGAAAGAAGATACTCTAACCATATGTTAGATATACTATATACATAGTATATATACTAATATAGTAGGATATATAAGATATATAGATATATCCATATCATATATGGGTTTAGGATCTGCCGATGTCCAGATTCCCGAAATCCGGCGTTGCTTACCCCGCTAGACGGGGAATTGATAAACTGATTAACTGATCAAACAAGCCATCCCTGCTTCCCCATCCCCATGCCGCAAGCCTGCTGGAAGGGATTTCCCAACCTCACTCCACGTTCGTAACATAGGATTGCATCCTGTTGTGTCCGGCGGATTGCTTGTAACATAGGATTGCATCCTGTTGTGTCCAACGGATTGCTTGTAACATAGGATTGCATCCTGTTGTGTCCGGCGGATTGTATCCGCGGACTAACAGACCCCAATGACGGAGTCCTGCGGTCACAGCAGTTTGAAAAACTATGTTACGAACCCTCTGTGCCTCTGTTTTAAAAAGTCTTTACTCTGCTTTTCTCCGCTGTTTCTCTGCTTTTCTCGGTGTTGAAAAACCAGATGAATCTGGTGGACCGACCGGATGAATCCGGTGTTCCGGTCCCTATCATTGTAACGGCGGACGCCGCTCCGCCGCCATTGGGGTGGCAACGTCCCCGTTGCCACTCTTCCACAGCCGGCTTCGCCGCCTCAGTCGACCCGGAGGTCGACTGCCCGTTCGGCGCTTCAGCGAGCGCTGCTACCCTTTCCCCTACCAATTCGTGTAATTCGTGGACAGCACTTTTTCCACACTTTTCCCTTGACACATTTCCGCCCCTTCCCCATTCTGCCCTCATCGGGGTCGGGGCGCGATGTAGGCACCGCCATCCCGCAATAACTTCATGGAGGAAGCTATGTCTTCTGGAACTGACCTAATCTACAGCAAAGAACTGCACGAAGCCGCCCTCGCCGGGGACGCGGACGCCCAGGAGGATCTCGCCATTTGTTACAGCAAGGGTTGGGGCGTAAAGCAGGACCAAGTAAAGGCCTTCCAATGGTATTCGCTGGCCGCGGAGCAGGATCATCCCAACGCCCTGCACAACCTGGGACTCAGGTATTCCAGCGGCAAGGGCGTGGAAACCGACCAGGACAAAGCAATCGAGTGCTGGCAGCGCGCCGCTGATCTGGACTTCGATTTCTCGCATTTCGCGCTGGGATTTTGCTATCTGGACGGCGATGGGGTCCCTCCTGATACGGCGCAAGCCCTGGCTCACTTCACCCGCGCCGCCGAACAGGGCTATCCGTCCGCCATGCTGGAAACCGCGGAGCTGCTCAATGACGTCTCGGCGGGATTCTACCAGCCCCGCAAAGCCTATTGCTGGGTCTATCTGGCCGCCAGGCTTCGCGAAGAGGACGCGCTCCAGCTGCTCCGGGATTATGAAAAATATATGGAAGAAGAGCTGATCGCCGAACTCCGCGCCGAAGCCCTGGAACAACTCCCCGCGCTCAGGCAATATGAATATATCCGCGCCCCGGAGTACTCGGAGGAAGAATGGGCCGCAGTCTGGGACCGGTTTTTGAGCGGCGCGGATAACGAGGACGACGATGATGACGATGACGATGAGGACTATGTGCTGCCCATTCCCCCGCAGGGTCTTTTTACCGGAGGCGACGGATCGTCATTCGAACAGGCGGTCAAGATCAACCCCGAAATCCCCGGCGAAGGCGTCAGTTGCGAATACTACTGGCTGGATCTGCTCGGTCGGGAAAAAAGTTTACGATGGGTGCTGAACTCGCAAAGGCTGAAATACTACAATCTGGTTTACTTCGATGTCATCGAGGTCACCTGGTCCGATGGCAGCCAGCAGAAGGTGTATTTCGATATCGGGGAGTTTTACGGGAAAGGCTAAGGGATCAAGATTCATCCCCAAAGGACAGCATCAAATATGTAACAACTGAAACGAGAGAATGACATCCTTACGCGCGATAACTTGGCATTTGACTTGACATATCAGGGATATCGTAAGACTGTGTTTGGATTGATCCCTCGTGAGGTGACATGCAGAATAATCAAGTTTATCTGCGCTCATTTTACGCGGCAAGCATAGCCGAATTCCAGGCGACACCGGAAGATGCCATCATTGCCGAAATGGTTAGGAAAAACCAGTTCGACCTCTTACAGACGCAGAGGGACGCCTGGCTGAGGCAGATTGAGATTCTTAAAGCCGAATTGCTGTGTTTTAGAGGGCACATCTTCTTTGAATACTCAATCCCTCGCATGGGACACCGGGTAGATGCGGTGCTCTTGATCGAAGGAGTGTTGTTTGTCGTTGAGTTCAAGGTAGGGGAACACAATGTCCGGCATACCGATCTAGAGCAAGTGCTGGATTATGCCTTGGATTTCGTGAACTTTCACTTAAGTTCAAGGAACCTTTTGATTGTACCAGTACTGATCCCCACAGAGGCACGCGAAAAGAGTTTCAAGATAGCATTCAGTTCGGATCGGGATAAACTGGCCTTTCCTATCGGCTGTGCAAGCAACCAGATCGGTGACCTGATCCGGGAGATTCTATCATTTCAAGAGCCGGAATACATTGATGCAAGAACCTGGTCTATGGGGACATATTGCCCCACCCCAACGATCATCGAAGCCGCCATGAAACTGTATCGGGACCACTCTGTTTTAGAGATCGCGCGTAGCGATTCTGATGCCATGAACTTAAGTGCGACGACTGCCAGGATTGACCAGATAATAGAATCATCCAGGATCAATGGATACAAGTCGATCTGCTTTGTAACGGGCGTTCCGGGCGCTGGGAAGACCTTGGTGGGGCTCAATGTTGCCACTACGCATCTGGATCAGCAATCCGAGCAATACAGCGTTTTCCTTTCTGGCAACGGACCACTGGTGGCCGTTCTGCGCGAAGCCTTAACTAGAGACCGGGTGGAGCGGGAAAAGGATTTGGGTAATAGAGTCAGAAAAGGTGACATCCGCAACGAAGTGAAGGCATTCATCCAGAACGTTCACAATTTCCGTGATGCCTGTCTGCAAGATGAACATCCGCCAGTAGAACACGTGGCACTTTTTGATGAAGCACAGCGGGCATGGAACAAAGAGCAGACTTCGTATTTCATGAGACGGAAAAAGGGGGTTGCGGGTTTTGATATGTCCGAACCGGATTACTTGATCTCCTGTATGGATCGCTGGCAGGATTGGGCAGTGATCGTCTGCCTGGTTGGAGGCGGTCAGGAAATCAATACTGGAGAGGCCGGCATCAATGAGTGGCTGAAAGCAATTCAAAACAAGTATACGCAGTGGCGGGTGCACGTCTCGGACCATCTGAGCGACAGCGAGTATCGCATGGAAATTGACCTCAATGAACTTGCTCAAGAAGTGCATCTGGAATACTCGGATGAATTGCATTTGAAAGTGTCCCTGCGTTCATTCCGGGCTGAATACGTATCCCTGTTCGTCAAAGAACTTCTGGATATCGAGATTGAAGCCGCAAAGATAACGTTAAAGAAGATTTCAGAGCATTACCCTATTGTGCTAACCCGGGATAAAAAGAAAGCCATGGACTGGCTTAAGCGACAAGCGCGAGGTTCGGAGCGCTACGGAATTGTTGTATCATCTCAAGCCGAAAGACTCAAGCCACTGGCGATAAACGTGAAGGCCGAGGTCAATCCGATCCATTGGTTTCTCAATGATCGGAGCGATGTGCGCTCGTCCAATTATCTGGAAGATGTGGCGACGGAATTCCATATCCAGGGCTTGGAACTGGACTGGGTTTGCGTGACCTGGGACGCGGATTTGCGTTTCAATGACAATGCCTGGGATCACTGGCAATTTAGAGGCCACAGATGGCAGCGAATCAAAATTCCTGAGCGCCAGAAGTATCAAATCAACGCCTATCGGGTGCTGTTAACCCGAGCCCGGCAGGGAATGGTGATCTGTGTACCTGAGGGTGATAAGGAAGATCATACCCGGAAGCCAGAGTTCTATGATCCCATCTACCATTATCTGCGGAGCATCGGGTTGAAAGAGATTTAGCCTTGTCTACCAGGCAGAGCAGTATAGAAAACATGGTCCCATAAGTTGTGGTGAATTCCGGGCTATAAGGCTGAAGCGTAGCGTAGGATTCCAATCCTACGTTGTTGTTGCATCGGAATGCCCCACTGCAGCATTGGTCGCTTTGGCAAGCGACACTACTTGGGGCCTTGCCAACCCTTAGGCCGGCGGAGCAGCGTCCGCACGGTACATGATTGGAAAACAGGCGGGGTTTGAGCCCGCCTGTTGCTGACGTCTTATTGTCCCGGGAACTGGCCTCGACCCTAAAAAAGCGGTTGTCTGTTTATTGTGGGGCTGAAGCCTGAGACCGGGATCCCCGCTTGTTCACTCCGTTCATTTTTCCTCACCGTTTGTTTTGGCGCGGTGTTTCTTGAGAGGCCGGGGAGCCAGGATCGTGGCGCAGAGGCGGCCGCGCATCCTTTCCGCGGCTTCTTTTTCTTCTTCCGGGGACCGGGGAGGATTCCGGTCCACGATAGCTTGCAGTTCCCGGCCTGCCGCCAGTATTCTTTCCCTCACTTCGGGCGTCAGGGAATTCCAATAGGGGTTAGAGCTAGCGTTGGGAGCGCTCTTGGGGGGCGGTGTTTTGGGCTTGGACATGGTCTTCTCCTTCGTGATTGGTGGTTGGACGGAGCGGGGCGGGGGAAAAGTATCCGGCGCGCCCCGGCCTCCGCAAGATTCTGTGTTCCGGCTGGTGGGGTCAATAGATGCCACGCCGAAACGCCCTGTACTGATTGAACGGGGCGCTTTTCATTCCCCGTCTTTCTTCTTCGGATAGGGGATGAATTCGATGGTGAGACAGTTTGACCGTAGCTTTCGCGCTTCCTCAGGTGACATTTCTGTGAAGCCGCACTGCAATAAAGTCTTTTCCAAGCGGCGCTGCATAGCCGCCATCGAGAGATCACGCCCTTGCATCTGACTTTTACGCGGATCTGGTTTCGAGCCCTTGTTCATGGTTCCTCCCATGTTTGGTGGTTGAACGGAGTGGGGCGGGGGAAAAGTATACGGCGCGCCCCGGACTCCGCAAGCTCATGGGATCCGCCTTTGCACACAAAAAAACCCGGCCGCGAAGAGCCGGGCGTAAAAAGACCGTCTCTCCTTAGCAGTTTTTTGGCGGAGCAAAGAGCAAATCGCCGCTATTATACGCTTAAACAAAAAAACCAGCCGCCAAGGGCTGGTTCAAACCTGATAGCACCTTAGCACATTAGTTTCGCGGAGCAAAGAGGAAATTACCGCGTTATGATAGCAATATAATCCACCGGAAGGAAAAAGCAAGGGAAAAATGGGGTTGTCCACGAATTACGCGAATTTGCACGAATTGAGGGGAGAGAGGGTACCGGCGCTCGGTGTACAGGCGCTCGCCGAAGCGCCGTCTATTCGGCGGACCGGCGTCCGCCGGTACTTGGAAAGGTGGAAAGGTGGGCTGAGTTAAGAGTTAAGAATTAAGAGTGATGAGTTGGCGGGAAGGTGAAGGAGGAAGTCAAATTCCCCAATTCCCAAGTTCCCCGTCTTGCCGCCTGATGAGGATTTAATCAATTCTATCAGTTAATCAATTCCCCGTCATACCCTGTCGGGCTTTAGGGCAAAAAAAGGGACCGGCCCCGCTGGGATGTATGCGTCGTTTACAGTGACGGTACCCTGAATGATCAGGAAGCCAGTTCAGCACAGCGCCGACTTAATATGGTCTTTGAGGAAGGCGTGGGCTTTTGGATCCAGTTTACGAACTTTGGCAAGCACGTAGTCCACGGCGTAGTATTTTGCTGCCGGTGTTTATCGGCTGAGATTGGGAAGTAGCGGATGCGGCCTTCGGCTCTCCGCGATTCGCGGATATACCGGCAGATAAACTCAAATTCCGCTTGCTTTCTGCCAAAAACATCATCCGTATATATAGAGGGACATATTAAGTGAAGAGTGAAGAGTTGAGAGTTATGAGTTAAGGGCTGGGAACGTCGACCGCCTGTTCGGCGATGATCTGGAACCGACGAGGGCGTCGGTAGTTCCATGCTACACCCATTAACCAATTAACCCGTTAACCTACTAACCCACGAACCAAACAAAGGAGGGCTTTCCATCATGAAGGTCAAATTCAAGTACGGCATCCAGACCTATTCTGGAACGATCGACG